>DWXU01000096.1:0-3430 GCA_019119065.1 Candidatus Microbacterium pullistercoris
CTGCTCGAGGTCATGGGATCCGAGTGCGGCAAGGTCGTCGAACAGGGCGACCCCGAGGTCAGCGAGGCGATCGACTTCGCGCACTTCTATGCGACGAGCGCCGAGAAGCTCGCGGAGGTCGACGGGGCCGAGTACGTTCCCGCGAAGGTGACCGCCGTCATCCCGCCGTGGAACTTCCCCGCCGCGATCCCGGCTGGCGGCGCGCTCGCGGCGCTCGCGAGCGGATCCGCCGTGATCTTCAAGCCGGCCCGCCAGGCCGCCCGCACCGGCGCCATCATCGCCGAGGCCCTCTGGGCCGCCGGCGTGCCACGCGAGGTGCTGCGCCTCGTGCGTCTCGACGGCCGCGATCTCGGCGAGCAGCTGCTCGCCGACGAGCGCGTCGACCAGGCGATCCTCACCGGCGCGTACGAGACGGCCGAGCTGTTCCGCTCGTTCCGCCAGGACCTGCCGCTGTACGCGGAGACGAGCGGCAAGAACGCCATCATCGTCACGCCGAGCGCCGACTTCGACCTCGCAGCGAAGGACATCGCGTACTCCGCGTTCGGGCACGCCGGGCAGAAGTGCTCGGCTGCGTCGCTCGTCGTCCTCGTCGGATCCGTGTCGAAGAGCGAGCGCTTCCGTCGCCAGCTGCTCGACGCGGTCGACGGCTACGAGGTCGGCTATCCGTGGGCCGAGGGCGCGCGGATCGGACCGGTCATCGCCCCCGCCGAGGGCAAGCTCCTGCGCGGGCTCACGAAGCTCGAGCCGGGGCAGAAGTGGGTGATCGAGCCGCAGCAGCTCGACGACTCGGGTGCGCTGTGGTCGCCCGGTATCCGCGAGAACGTCGAGCGCGGCAGCGAGTTCCACCTGACCGAGTACTTCGGGCCGATCACGGGCATCATGACGGCCGAGACGCTCGAGGAGGCGGTCTCGATCGTCAACGACATCGAGTACGGCCTGACGAGCGGTCTGCACTCCCTCGACGTCGACGAGATCCAGCAGTGGCTCGGATCCGTGCAGGCGGGCAACGCGTACATCAACCGCGTCATCACGGGCGCGATCGTCGAGCGCCAGCCGTTCGGTGGATGGAAGAAGTCGGCGGTCGGCCCCGGCACGAAGGCGGGCGGGCCCAGCTACCTGTTCGGCCTGGGCACCTGGACCGACGCGCCGCAGACCTCGTCGCGGCGGGACGCGCGCGGACATGCGGACGCCGCCTCGCGCCGCGCCGTGAAGGCCCTGCCGGAGGGGGATCCCGCGTGGCTCGAGAGGGCGCTGGCGAGTGACATTCGCGCCTTCGCCGATGAGTACGGTGTCGCGCGCGACGTGCAGGGCCTCGAGCTCGAGCAGAACGTGCTGCGGTACGTGCCGACGCCGGTGACCATTCGCTACGAGGGATCTCGCGTCGAGGAACTCGTGCGCGTGGTCGCCGCTGGAGTGCGGATCGGTGCGCCGATCGATGTGTCGTCGGCCCTGCCCGTGGCGCAGGAGGTGCGCGACTATCTCGCGGACGTCGGCGTGGCGTTCCGCGTCGAGGAGGGCGCGGCCTGGGCGACGCGTGCCGCGGCGTTCGCGAAGAGTGGTGCGCGGATCCGTCTCGTCGGCGGCTCGGCGGAGCCAATCTTCCTCGCGACCGAGGGGGAGCCGAACGTCGCCGTCTACGACGGCGAGGTCACCGGATCGGGGCGCGTGGAGATGCTGCCGTTCGTGCGCGAGCAGGCGGTCTCGATCACGGCGCACCGCTTCGGCAACCCGCGCCGCTACGAGGTCCCGGTCGTCGCTGGCGGCGCCGGATCCCTCGTCGCCCACTGACCCAGCCCAATTTCGAGGGTCGCCAGAGTTTGCACGCGTGGGGCCACCCACGTTGCATTCTTTGGCGACCCATTCCGGGTGACGTGTGAAGACCGCGCGCCGACCCCATTGGGTCGCCAGAGTTTGCAACGTCGAGGGCCCCGCGCCTGCATTCTTTGGCGACCCAATGGGGTGGTCAGCGGCAGAGGCGGTCGAGGGCCCCGACGAAGCGGTCGATGTCGGCGGGCTCGGTGTCCCAGCTGGTGAGCCACCGCACTTCGCCGGTCGCGTCGTTCCAGTCGTAGAACATCACGTGCTCGCGCAGGCGGTCGGCGACGCCGGGCGGCAGCGTCGCGAACACGCCGTTGGCCTCGGTCGCCTGCGTGAACCCCACGCCGGGGATCCCGCGCTCCTCGATGTCCTTGCGGAGGCGCGCGGCCATGGCGTTCGCCTGCGCGCCCGCGCGGATCCACAGATCGTCTTCGAGCAGCGCGACGAGCTGAGCCGACACGAACCGCATCTTGCTGGCGAGCTGCATCGTGCTCTTGCGCAGGAAGTCGATCCCTGTCACCGCGCGCGGGTTCAGCACGACGACCGCCTCGGCCCCCATCGCGCCGATCTTCGTGCCGCCGAAGCTGAGCACGTCGACACCGGGAAGGATCTCGCGCAGCGGCCGGCCGAGAGCCGCGACGGCGTTCGCGATGCGTGCCCCGTCGACGTGCACGGCGAGCCCCAGCTCGTGCGCGGCCGCGGCGATCTCGCGGATCTCCTCGACCGAATAGAGCGTGCCCATCTCGGTCGACTGCGTGATCGACACCACCTCCGGCACGATCGTGTGCACGCCGCGGGATCCGGCATGGCGGCGCACGAGCTCGGGCGTCAGCTTCGCGTCCGGTACGTCGACCGGCACGATCTTCAGTCCGCCGACCTTCTCGGGCGCACCGCCCTCGTCGGTGTTGATGTGCGCGAGCGCGGGCGTGATGACCCCGCCCCAGCGGCTGACCATGCTCTGCAGGGCGAGCACATTGGCGCCGGTGCCGTTCCAGACGGGGTAGGCCTCGGTGTCCTCGCCCAGCAGCTCGGCGAATCGCCGCTGGAGTTCCGCGGTGTAGGGATCGTCGCCGTACGAGCTCACGTGTCCGAGGTTGGCGATGCGCACCGCCTCGATCACCTCGGGGTGAGCCCCCGCGTAGTTGTCGGAGGCGAAGGTACGGCGGCCTGTGTCATGCAGCGGTTCCACGGATCCAGGGTATGCGCCGTCGGACATCACACGGCTCGGCGACGCGGTCAGGGGCGCGCCATGCGCAGGTCGCGCAGCATGCGGCCGCCGCGCTCCTCCGATTCGACGCCCCCGTCGAGCCGGAACCCGTGCTTCTCATAGAACGCGATCGCGCGGTTGTTGCCCTCGAGCACCCACAGGTACGCCGGATGCGTGCCGACCGCGGCGCACAGCAGCTCGGCGCCCACGCCGGCGCCGTGTTCGGCCGGATCCACGTACAACGCCCACAGTTCGCGCGCGCAGGGCGCGTCGTCGTCGCGCGCCGCGCCGGCCGAGGCGAATCCGAGCACGCGTTCGTCCTCGACCGCGACGACCGTCGTGGACGTCGGAGCCGCCGTCTCGCTGCCCGTGCCCGCAGGGGCGCCCTCGCTTCTCCCGCCGCCC
>DWXU01000097.1:0-36948 GCA_019119065.1 Candidatus Microbacterium pullistercoris
GCCTAGTATTGGTGCATGAGGACTGAGGCGGGCTCCAATCGCGGGAGGCGCGTTGGCTGAGACGGTGTCGACGTCGCCGGGTCCGAGCCTGCGATGGCTCGTTCCGCGCATCTTCACGCGCGCGAAGCCGAACGCATCGGTGCGCAAGCTGATCGACACCGTTCGCCAGAATCATCCGCGCGTCGACGTCTCGCTCATCGACAAGGCGTACCGCGTCGCGGAGGAGAAGCACCGTGGCCAGAAGCGGCGCAGCGGTGAGCCCTACATCACGCACCCGCTCGCCGTCGCCCAGATCCTTGCCGAGCTCGGGCTCGCGCCGCGCGCGATCGCCGCGGCGCTGCTGCATGACACCGTGGAGGACACCGGCTACGCGCTCGACGAGCTGATGGACGAGTTCGGCGATGAGGTCGCGCTGCTCGTCGACGGGGTGACGAAGCTCGACAAGGTGAAGTACGGCGAGAGCGCGCAGGCCGAGACAGTCCGCAAGATGATCGTCGCGATGTCGAAGGACGTGCGCGTCCTCGTCATCAAGCTCGCGGACCGCCTGCACAACGCGCGCACGTGGGGCTTCGTCCCTCCGGAGAAGGCGAAGAAGAAGGCCACCGAGACGCTCGAGATCTATGCGCCGCTCGCGCATCGACTCGGGATCGCGGCCATCAAGAGCGAGCTCGAGGATCTCTCCTTCGCGGTGCTGTACCCGAAGATATACAACGAGATCGACAGCCTCATCAAGCAGCGCACTCCGCAGCGCGAGGAGTACATGCAGAAGGTGATCGGCGAGGTCACCCGCGACCTCGGCGACCTGCGCATCCGCGGTTCCGTCTCCGGACGCCCGAAGCAGCTCTATTCCGTCTACCAGAAGATGGTCGTACGCGGACGCGAGTTCGACGACATCTATGACCTCATCGGGATCCGCGTCATCGTGCCGAGCGTCCGCGACTGCTACGCCGTGCTCGGCGCGCTCCACGCGCGCTGGACTCCGCTGCCCGGGCGTTTCAAGGACTACATCGCGACGCCCAAGTTCAACCTCTACCGCTCGCTGCACACGACGGTCATCGGTCCCGGCGGCCGTACGGTCGAGCTTCAGATCCGCACGATCGAGATGCACCAGCAGGCCGAATACGGTGTCGCGGCGCACTGGATGTACAAGGAGCGGATGCAGCAGACCGGAGGCCGCACGGATGCGCGTGCGAACGACCAGGACATGGCCTGGATCGCGCGCATCAGCGACTGGCAGGCCGAGACGAAGGATCCCGGGGAGTTCCTCGACTCGCTGCGATTCGAGATCGGCGCGAAGGAGGTCTACGTCTTCACACCGAAGGGGCGCGTGATCGGCCTGCCCGCGGGAGCGACGCCCGTCGACTTCGCCTTCGCCGTGCACACCGAGGTCGGCTATCGCACGATGGGCGCGAAGGTGAATGGTCGCCTCGTGCCGCTGGAGAGCGAGTTGCATTCGGGCGACGTGGTGGAGGTCTTCACCTCGAAGAACCCCGACGCGGGTCCGAGCCAGGACTGGCTGACGTTCGTCAAGAGCACCCGCGCGCGAAACAAGATCCGCGGCTGGTTCACCAAGGAGCGTCGCGAGGAGGCGATCGAACAGGGCAAGGAGTCGATCGCACGTGCGATGCGGCGTCACAGCGTCTCGTTCGCGCGCCTGAAGGAAGCGCTTCCCGAGGTCGCGGCGGGGATGCACTACCACGATATCTCCGCACTCTATGCGGCGATCGGCGAGGGCCATGTGTCGTCGCAGTCGGTGCTTGAGAAGGTGCAGGGCGCACTCAGCGAGTCCGAGCCGGCGACGGGCGTCGTCGAGTTGCCGACGGGCGCCAGGGAGCGGACGCGGTCGGGCGACTCGGGGGTGCTCGTTCGCGGCGCGCCGGACATCCTCGTCAAGATCGCGAAGTGCTGCACGCCCGTTCCCGGCGACGAGATCGTCGGGTTCGTGACGCGCGGCAGCGGCGTGAGCGTGCATCGCGCGGACTGCGCGAACGTCGAGTCGTTGCAGCGCGATCCGGAGCGGATGATCGACGTCGAATGGGCGCCGGAGACGAAGGCCGTCTTCCTCGTGCACATTCAGGTGGAGGCGCTCGACCGGGGCGGCCTGCTGAGCGACATCACGAGGATCCTCACCGAGCATCACGTGAACATCCTCTCGGCGTCGGTGCAGACGACGAAGAATCAGCTGGCGATCAGCCGCTACGTCTTCGAGATGGGCGACACCGTGCACCTCGACCGCGTGCTCAACGCCGTGCGACGGATCGAGGGCGTCTACGACGTGTACCGTGTCACGTCCTCCTGAAGGATCGCCGCGATGCGGCGCGTGTAGGCGAGACGACGGCCCGCGGTCAGCCAGGTGAGGAGAGCGTCGCGGAGATCGTCGCTTGCGCGAAACCAGGCGAACGCGCGAGCTGATGCCCCGTCGTCGCCGAGGAGGGTCTCCCGCGCGACGTCGTAGCAGGTGCGTTCGAGGGTCGTCACTCTCACGCCGCCCATCGTGGTGAGATCCTCTGCCGGCAACGGCCACAGGTGCACGGCCACGCCGGCGCGCAGCAGTCGCGACGCGGGCTCGCCGGCGATCCGCTGCACGTGGTGAGGATCGGGCTCCTCAGGGAGTGCGCCGTGAATCCATGCCGCGGTCGTCCGGACGGCCGCGTGGGCGTTCGGCACCATCACCCCGGCCGCCGCCGCGCGGACGACAGCGCTCGGCGGCATCGCGGTCGGGCTGTAGGCGCGGCGCGAGACCGGCACGAGGTCGCCGTCGAGCACCGCCGCGGTCAGTTCGGCGTGGCTGAGCGGAGCTTGCGCGCCGAGCGCGTACGGGAGCATGCTCCGATCATCCCGCGCGCACGGGGCGACGCGACAGAGGTGTGGATAACTTTGCGTCGGAGCGTCAGCCGCCGATCGCCCGCAGCCACGCGGTGCGAGCGTCGATGGCCTCCTGCGCCTGCTTGATCGCCTTCTCGTCACCGGACGCCTTCGCGCGCTCGAGATCCTTCTCGTAGCCCTCGAGTGCCTCGCGCAGCTGCGCTTCCATGTCGTTCGCGCGGGCCTTCGTCTCGGGGTTGTTGCGCTTCCAGTCGACGTCTTCGCGATCCTTCAGCGCGAGCTCGATCTTGCGCATCCGGCCGTCGAGGCCGCGCTCGACCTCGCGCGGGAAGACGCGTCCGACGTCCTCCCAGCGACGCTGGATCTCGGTGAGCACCTGGCGCGCGCGTTTGAGATCGGAGATGTCGGCGACCTTCGCGGCCTCGTCCAGCAGAGCCTCGCGAGCCTCGATGCGGGGCTTCGACTCGGCCTCCTCCTCGGCATTGCGATCGGCGCGGGCTCCGTAGAGCACGTCGCCAGCGGCCTTGAAGCGGGCCCACAGGGCGTCGTCGGCCTTGCGGCCGGCGCGGCCCGTGCGCTTCCAGTCATCGAGCAGGGCGCGGTAGGTGGGGATCCCATCCTCGCCGCGTGGGGCGAGCGCCTCTGCGCGTTCGACGATCCGCGTCTTCTCCGCCTTCGCGGCCTTGTGCACCTCGTCGAGCTCGGCGAAGAAGGCGCGACGCGCGCGCTCGATCTTCGAGCGCGCGTCGCGGAAACGCTTCCAGAGGGCCTGGGCCGTCGACTTCGGCAGACGCGGGCCGGTCTTCTGATGGTCCTGCCAGGCGGCGAAGAGGTCGTTGAGCTCGGTCGTCGCCTGCTTCCACTGCACGTTCTGCGGATCGCGTGCGGCGAGCTGCTCGACCTTCTCGACGATGGTCGTGCGCTCGGCGATCGCCGCGTCGACGGCTTCGCGCTGGGCGGCGGCCTCCTGGGCGGCCGCGTCGGCGAGCTCGTCGATCATGGTGGTGAGGCGGGCCTCGAGCGCAGCCAGGTCACCGACGGCGGGGGCGCCGACGATGTCCTTCTTGAGCTGGCCGGCCTGACTGCGCAGGGCGGAGGCTGACGCACCGCCGGCCTGGTGACGCTGCTCGATCGCGTTCACCTTGAACGCGAGCTCATCGAACTTGCGCACGTAGTACTGCAGGGCCTCATCGTGCGTGCCGTCCGGGTACTCGCCGACGACGCGCCAATCGTCGCCCTCGCGGACGGACACGACGCCCTTCTCATCGACGCGGCCCCATTCGCTGGCGCCGGGAATCGCGGGGAAGGTCGGCGGAACGACGGCGGGGACGTCGGGAGCTCCGGCGGGCGCTGGCGGCTTCGGACGCTTCGCGAGCGCGGCCGGGCTCGGGACGGGACCCGGCTTCGGCGTCGGGGAGGGCGTCGGGCCGGGGCGTGGTGCCTTGGCGGTCGCGGCGGCCTTGTCGGTTTCCGCCACCGTGTCGGGCGCGGTGGACTCGCCGGCCGCCGCGGCTGTGGCGGGCGCGGTGGACGGGTCAGTGTCTGCTGCCTCGTCGGTTCCGGCTGCCTTGTCGGTCCCCGCTGCGTCGTCCGATGGCGTGGACGCGTCCGCCGCGGCGACCTCGTCGGTCTCGGCCGGCTTGTCGGCCGGTGCCGTCTCGACGGCTTCCGACGGCTTGTCGGACGCGGCGGTCTGCTCGGTCGTTGCCGACTGCTCAGTCGCAGCGAGCTGTTCGGACTCGGCAGTCTCGTCGGATCCGGTGGTGTTGTCGGGGACGGCGGTGTTGTCGGAGGTCGACACAGGAGGCTCCTTGGCGCGGTATCCGCGTAAAGGGGAACAGGACGGGTCCAGCCTAAGTCATCGGCGGGCCGCGCGTCGGGACCGTGACGGTAACGTGGGAGGGGTGAACTCCTCCGGTGCGCTCTTCGCGGGGCAGACGCCGCTCGCCGTGCGGATGCGCCCGGTCTCGCTCGACGAGGTCGCGGGGCAGTCTCACCTGCTCGGCGCGGGCTCGCCGATCGTCGCTCTGGCGGATCCCGACGGCTCGAAGCCGGGAACCGTCTCGGTGATCTTGTGGGGTCCGCCCGGCACCGGAAAGACGACGCTCGCGCAGGCGATTGCGCGGTCGTCGGGACGCCGCTTCGTCGAGCTGTCGGCGATCACGGCCGGTGTCAAGGACGTGCGAGAGGCGATGCAGCAGGCGCTCGACCAGCGCGATCTGTATGGCGAGTCGACGATCCTCTTCCTCGATGAGATTCACCGGTTCACGAAGGCGCAGCAGGACGCGCTGTTGCCGGGTGTCGAGAACGGCTGGGTGATCCTCATCGCGGCGACGACGGAGAACCCGTCGTTCTCGGTGATCTCGCCGCTGCTGTCGCGGTCCCTCCTGCTCACGCTCAAGCCGCTCACCGACGCCGACCTCGTCGAGCTCATCGACCGCGCGGTTTCGGACGCCCGCGGGCTCGATGGCGCGGTCGTCCTCGAAGACGAGGCACGCGACGCGATCGTCAGCCTGTCGTCGGGCGATGCCCGTCGCGCGCTGACGGCGCTCGAGGCGGCCGCCGGCGTCGCCGCGAGTGAGGCCGATGAGGGATCCGTGCCCACGGTCACGCCGGACGGCGTCGCGCAGGCGGTGGACCGGGCACTGCTGCGCTACGACAGGCAGGGCGACGAGCACTACGACGTCATCAGCGCGTTCATCAAGTCCATCCGGGGGTCGGACGCGGACGCGGCCGTGCATTACCTGGCGCGCATGATCGAGGCGGGGGAGGACGCGCGCTTCATCGCTCGCCGGCTCATGGTGCACGCGGCCGAAGACATCGGCATGGCGGATCCGCGTGCGCTGCAGATCGCCGTCGCGGCGGCCGACACGGTGCAGCTCGTCGGCATGCCGGAGGCGCGGATCCCGTTGGCAGAGGCGACGATCTACCTTGCGACGGCTCCGAAATCCAACGCGGTCATCAGCGCGATCGACGCGGCGCTCGGAGACGTGCGCGCGGGACGCATGGGCCCGGTTCCGTTGCACCTGCGTGACGCGCACTACGCGGGAGCGAAGCGTCTCGGCCACGGGAAGGGGTACCGGTACCCCCACGACGATCCGCGCGGTGTGTCGCCACAGCAGTATCTTCCGGACGAGCTGCGTGGCCGGCGCTACTACGAACCGACCTCGCATGGGGCGGAGCGTGAGCTCTCGGAACGGCTCGAGAAGATCCGCCGAATCATCGGTGATTAGCGCGGGCGCGCTCTGTTAGACTTGATCGGCTCGAAGTCCGAGCACATCCCCTTCGTTATTCCCGCGGGCAGTGCGGCGTACGCCCGCGTGAGGGAAGAAGGCGGCATGTACGCCCGTGAAGCCGCATCTGCGGCACGTGAAAGGAACCGACATGGTTACGAAGGCACAGGACCGTCGCAAGGTCCGCCTGTCCCGCGCGCTCGGCATCCCGCTGACGCCGAAGGCTCAGCGCTACATGGAGAACCGTCCGTACGGCCCCGGCCAGCACGGACGCACCAAGCGCAAGGCCGACAGCGACTACGCCGTCCGTCTGCGTGAGAAGCAGCGTCTGCGCGAGCAGTACGGCATCCGCGAGAAGCAGCTGCGCACCCTGTTCAACGAGGCGAACCGCACCGAGGGCCTGACGGGTGAGATCCTCGTCGAGCTGCTCGAGATGCGTCTCGACGCGCTCGTGCTCCGTTCGGGCTTCGCCCGCACGACGTCGCAGGCGCGCCAGTTCGTTGTGCACCGTCACATCCTCGTCGACGGCAAGCTCGTCGACCGTCCGTCGTTCCGCGTGAAGCCGGGCCAGACGATCGAGGTCAAGGCCAAGAGCGAGGGTCTCGAGCCCTTCCAGGTCGCAGCCGCCGGTGGTCACGCTGAGGTTCTTCCCCCGGTTCCCGGTTACCTCGAGGTCTCCCTCGACAAGCTGCAGGCGAAGCTCGTCTCGCGCCCGAAGCGCGCCGAGGTTCCCATCACCTGTGAGGTCCAGCTGGTCGTCGAGTACTACGCGGCGCGCTAAGCATCCGTTTCAGCAGAAGGCGCCCCGAGCTTCGGCTCGGGACGCCTTCTGCTTCGCCGTTCGGGTGTCCGATCCTGCCCGGGCGGCATGCCTACGCAGCAGCGAGCTGCTGGCGAACGATGTCGGCCCCCGCGCTCAGCGCGCTCATCTTCGCGAGCGCAACATTCCGCGGCAATGGCGCCATACCGCAGTTCGTGCTGGGCAGAAGCTTGTCCGCATCGACGAACGCGAGCGCGTTTCGAAGGGTGTCGGCGACATCTTTCGGAGTCTCGATGGCTTCGCTCGCGACGTCGATGGCGCCGAGCATGACCTTCTTACCGCGGACGAGCTCGATCAGCTCCAGAGGCACACGCGAACGATGGCATTCCAGTGACACGATATCGAGGCTGGACCGCTGCAGGAACGGCAGCGACTCTTCGTACTGCCTCCACTCCGAACCGAGCGTCGCCTTCCAATCGGTGTTCGCCGTGATCCCGTAGCCGTAGCAGATGTGCACGGCGGTTTCCGCGCGCAGCCCTTCCACGGCGCGCTCCAGCATCGCGACGCCCCAGTCCTGGAGCTCATCGAAAAAGACGTTGAAGGCCGGCTCGTCGAACTGGATGATATCGACGCCGACGGCCTCGAGCTCCCTCGCCTCCTGATTGAGGATCGTCGCGAACTCCCACGCCAGCTTCTCGCGGCTCCCGTAGTGGCGATCGTAGAGCGTGTCGACCATCGTCATCGGGCCGGGGAGAGCCCACTTGATCGGCGCATCGGTCTGCTGACGCAGGAACCTCGCATCGTCGACGAAGACGGGTTTCTCGCGGCTCACCGCGCCGACGACGGACGGCACGTTCGCGTCGTACCGATCGCGGATCCGAACGGTCTCGCGCTGCGCGAAATCGACGCCGTCGAGATGCTCGATGAACGTGGTGACGAAGTGCCGGCGGGTCTGCTCTCCGTCGCTGACGATGTCGATGCCGCGTCCGCGCTGCTCATGGACTGCGATGCGCAGCGCGTCCTGCTGTCCTTCGGCCAACGCGTCGTCCCGCAGATTCCACGGGGACCAGAGGGTCTCGGGCTGCGCGAGCCAGGACGGTTTCGGCAGGCTGCCGACGATCGAGGTGGGAAGCATCTTCTGCATGATCGTTGAACCCTCGCTGTTCAGCCGACGGGCGCAGGGTAGTTGGCGGCCCACTGTTCCAGAACTCGACGGTGCGGCTTCACGAGATGCTCCTCCGTGTACCTTCCCTGCGTGATCGCGAGGTGAGCGCGCTCGTCGCGGTCGTAGGCGATCTGTGTTCGTGAGTAGTCCGACTGTTCCAGGCTCGGGCGATAGACGCTTCCGGCGGCGGAGTTCGTGTTGTAGATCTCGGGGCGATAGATCTTCTGGAACGTCTCCATGGTGCTGATCGTGCCGATGAGCTGCAGATTGGAATAGTCGTTCAGCAGGTCGCCGCGGAAATAGAACGCGAGCGGCGCCGAACTGCCGGGCGGCATGAAGTATCGCGCCCGCAACCCCATCCTGTGGAAGTACGCGTCCGTCAGTGAGGGCTGCTCCTGGCGATACTCGACGCCGAGGACCGGGTGATGGTTGTCGGTGCGGTGATACGTCTTACTCGTCGAGACGCTGATGCAGATCACAGGCGGCGCCGGGAAGCGCTCCTGATATGCGGTGGACTCGAGGAAGCATTGGAAGAGCTTGCCGTGCAGTTCGCCGAAGTCGTCGGGGACGGTGAACTCCGTCGCGGCCTCGTTGACCGTCGGCAGCAGCACGCTGAAGTCGAAATCGCGGACATAGGAGGAGAAGTTGTTCCCGACGATCCCGCGGTGGCGTTGCCCGGTTCGCGCGTCGAGGATCTGCGCGTCCAGGATCTCGAGCAGAGGGAACTCCTCATCCTCTCCGTCCGCCGTGAGTTGCAATCCGACAGAGACGATCTCGAGTTCGACGGTGTAACGGTCCCTGTCCGGGTTGTCCCAGTGCGCGAGGTCGTTGAACCGGCGGTCGATCATCGTCAGGGCGTTGCGGAGGTTCTGTTTCCGGTCGTCGCCTCTCGCCAGATTCGAGAAGTTCGTGGTGGTGCGCGAGCTACTCGACGGCACGTAGTCCTCGTCGAAGCGCGTGGTGGTGATGCTGAATGTGAACACGTTCGCCATGAGCGGTCAATCCTGTGTTGATCGGCCGGGCTCGGCCATATGAAAGTCGGTCGCCCTATCGTGCACACCGTCCGCGGGTATCGAGAAATTCGAGATCGCTATGGGGTCATATAGTTTCAATGTATGTCTCAGACCTCGGGCGGGATCACCCTCCAGCGGCTCCATTACTTCATCGAGGTCGCCGCGGAGGGATCGATCAGTGCGGCCGCCGACCTGCTCTATGTCTCGCAGCCGACGATGTCGGCGGCGATGAAGGACCTGGAGGCGCGGGTGGGCCGCACCCTGCTCGTGCGGTCGGCTCGCGGGGTGACGCTCACCGCCGATGGCACGGAGTTCCTCGGTTACGCCCGGCAGATCGTCGAGCAGGTCGACCTCCTCGAGCAGCGCTACCTCGGGCGTCCTCCGTCGCGACGGCTGCTCGGGGTGTCGGCGCAGCACTACTCGTTCGTGGTCGAGGCATTCGTCCGGATGGTGAGGAGCAGTGCGGCGGCAGAGTACGAGTTCTCGTTGCGAGAGACGCGCACGTGGGAGATCATCGAGGACGTCCGCTTGTTCCGCAGCGAGCTCGGTGTCCTCTACCGCAACGATTTCAATCGGAACGTCATCGATAAGCTGCTCCGGGACTCGGGGCTCGCATTCACTCCGCTCTTCCTCGCCGCACCGCACATCTTCGTGTCGCGCACGAATCCGCTCGCCGCTCGAGACCGCGTCACGCTCGATGACCTCGCGGACCTGCCCCGGCTCACGTTCGACCAGGGGGCGAACAATTCGTTCCACTTCGCCGAGGAGCTCCTCTCGACGTTGTCGAGCAAGCAGGAGATCCGCGTCTCGGACCGTGCGACCATCTTCAACCTCATGATCGGGCTGGACGGATACACCATCTCGACCGGCGTCATCAGCGATGACCTCGATCCGGAGATCGTCGCAATCCCGCTCGACGTCGACGAATCCATCGAAATCGGGTGGATCGCCCATTCCGCGGTCCCGCTCACGGAACAGGCGCAGCGCTACCTGGCGGAGCTGCGCGAGGTCGTGACCGACTTCGGGATTCCGTTGCTCGACTAGGGTGCGTTACTACACCTGGCACCTGCTGCGCTGGCCGACGTGCGCCGTCTCGCGGCGTTCTCGTCGATCGACGATGCTACGGCATCGCCTCACTCCTCGGCCTTCCAAGCCGACGCACCCGAGCGGCGATATCGACGTCGGTGGTCAGTCGTCGGTGCGCGCATAGAGGCGCCGAATGATGAGGGGCGGAGGGTCGCACCTACCGCCGACGTTCGGGCCGTCCGCTACGATGAATGCCATGGGTAGTTTGATCTGCATGAGCGCGATGACGCGCGCGCTGGTTTTCCGCGACCGCAGCGCCTGACGGCGCGCTCGCACCCCACGCTTCGCGCGTCGTCCATCCGAGAGACCCTGTGCCTCGGAACGGCGATCCGACGTCTGACTGTCCTCTTCGTCCTTTCTGAGGTGCTCCGCATCTTGCATCTTGGAGCGCGCTCATGCCGCGATCAGTTTTCGGCGGCCGACACGAACTCGGCCAGAATTTTCTTGTCCACGCACCGACCATCAATCGCATCACCCGACTCGTCGCACGTACGGAAGGCGCGATCCTGGAGATCGGCGCGGGTGACGGAGCGCTCACGCGATCGCTCGCCACGCTCGATCGCGGGCTCACGGCGATCGACATCGATGAGCACCGCGTGCGGCGGCTCCGCAGCGCGCTGCCTCGTGTCGAGGTTCGGCACGCCGACGCGTTGCGTTATCCCCTGCGGCATCCTGTGCTGGTCGGCAACGTGCCGTTTCATCTCACGACGCCGATCCTTCGCCGTATCCTCGCGACGAACGGCTGGGAGCACGCCTTTCTGCTGACGCAGTGGGAGGTGGCTCGCAAGCGTGCCGGGGTCGGTGGACGCACGATGATGACTGCGCAGACCGCGCCGTGGTTCTCGTTCACCCTGCACGACCGTGTCCCGTCGTGGGCGTTCGCGCCGCGACCGAGCGTCGACGGCGGCCTCCTTCACATCCGTCGGAGACACCAAAGCCTCATACCGATGAGTGACCGCTCGCCGTACTCACGATTCGTGAAAGCGGCGTTCACGGGACGCGGCGACTCCCTCGAGCGCATCCTTCAGAACGCGAAGGGCGTCGATCGAGCGCGTGCGAGGCGTGCGCTCTGTGAAGCGGGCGTGGACGCCCGCCGGTTGCCGCGGGACCTGACGGCCGAACAATGGGCGGCACTCTGGCGCGGCCTGAAACGGTGAGCTGCCCGTGCGCTCACCGTGCTGGTCTTCGCGTCTGCGTTGCCGTTCACGTTGCCCATGGCGGGTCATCATCGTCGCGGCCGGCCACCGGGCGGAAAAACACGCGACTCGCGGGTTCGTCTTCGTATGTGCGCCCGGTCGGACTCGTCCACTCCATGACTCCGTACGCCTTCTGTCGGACAGACCACCCGGACTGGTGTTTCATCATGTGGTGGCTCTCGCAGAGGTGCGCGAGGTTGGCGAGCGTCGTTGGGCCGCCGCGAGCATAGTCGTGCGTATGGTCGACGTCGCTGCGGCGTGCGGGCGTGGTGCAGCCGGGAAACCGGCAGGTGACGTCGCGCCCGATCAGCGCACGTCTTTGTCCCGCCGATGGTCGGTAATGATCGACGTGTTCGATGACGCCCGTCTCAGGTCGGTAGAAGAGCCGTTCCCAGCCCGCCACGCGTCCCGCGACGTTCCGCGCAGTGGTCGGGGAGATGAGCCTGCCCTCGTCGATCCAGCTGATGCCGTCGCTCGGATCGATGATCTGATCGACCGGGATGGTCACCTGCACCGTTGCGTTCACCTCCGCGAGCGCAGCGCCTGTTCCGCTCGCGTGCAGCTCGTGGGCTGTGGGGGAGGACGTCAGGATCAAATCGGTGAGGATGTCGACACGGAGCTTGTCGGTCGTCCGGAGGTCGGTCGTCGCGACCGCGGACGTCGTCACCGCCGAGTTGTCGCCTTGGTCCGCGGCGCCACCTTCGCTTGCGGCGCTCACCCCGCCGGTCGCGCATGCGCGATCTCTGCCAGATCCGCCAGCACGAGAGCCTTCTTTCCTTCGGCGCGAGCGATCGCGCGATCGCACTCCACGACTTCGTCGACGAGGACCCGCGCGCGCTCACGCTGCCGGGGATCCAATCCCTCGAGCTTTCACGTGATGCGTTCGGCGTCCATATGTCAACGCTACGAGGCACCACTGGCATTCGAACGAATCTTCGAGCGCGGTCGGGTTACTCGGTGCCGCACCGTCAGCGCGCGAGCGGGCACGACGGATAGGATGCACGTATGAAGAAGCTCCTGTGGTTCCTGCTCGGCATCGTGGGCGGGTTCGTGGCCGCGCACTTCATGAACAAGGATCCTCGCGGCAACGAGCTGCTCGCGTCGATCGACTCGCGCATCAACGGCTTCACGGATGCGCTCGCCGACGCGTACCGGGCCGAGGTCGCCCGCGAGACCAACGACTGACCGCCACAGGCTCTGACAAGGACGCATTCCCTCACATGAAGACCGCGGAGATCGCTACCCGGTACCTCGATCACTTCCGCTCGAAGGATCACACGATCGTTCCCTCGGCGTCGCTCGTCAGTGACGACCCGTCGCTGATGTTCACGGTCGCGGGCATGGTGCCGTTCATTCCCTACCTGACCGGCGTCGTCCCCGCCCCCTACTCCCGGGCGGCCGACCTGCAGAAGTGCATCCGGACGAACGACATCGAAGAGGTCGGCAAGACCGCCCGCCACGGCACGTTCTTCCAGATGATGGGCAACTGGTCGTTCGGCGACTACTTCAAGGAAGGCGCGATCACGTACGCGTGGGAGCTCCTCACCTCGAGCGAGGCCGACGGCGGCCTCGGCTTCGACGAGAAGGACCTCTGGGTCACCGTCTACGAGACCGATGACGAGGCGGCCGAGATCTGGCGCCGCGTCATCGGGCTGCCCGCGGAGCGCATCCAGCGCATGGGGCGCGAGGACAACTACTGGCACACCGGCCAGCCCGGTCCCGGCGGCCCCGACTCCGAGATCTTCTTCGACCGCGGACCGTCCCACGGCCCGGACGGCGGCCCCGCCGTCGATGACACCCGGTTCATGGAGCTGTGGAACCTCGTGTTCATGCAGGAGATGCTCGCCGACGTGAAGAGTCAGACCGACTTCCGCGTCGTCGGCGACCTGCCGCAGAAGAACATCGACACGGGTATGGGCCTCGAGCGGGTCGCCTTCCTCAAGCAGGGCGTGCAGAACATGTACGAGATCGATCAGGTGCGCCCCGTGCTCGATCGCGCGAGCGAGCTCAGTGGCCGTCGCTACGGTGCCGACGCCGCAGACGACGTGCGCTTCCGGATTATCGCCGACCACGTGCGCAGCTCCATGATGCTGTTGAGCGACGGCGTGACCCCGGCGAATGAGGGCCGCGGCTACGTGCTGCGGCGCCTCATGCGCCGTGCCGTTCGCTCCATGCGCCTTCTCGGCGTCGAAGAGGCCACCTTCCCGGAGCTGTTCACCGTCTCGCGTGACGCGATGAAGGAGAACTACCCGGAGTTGGAGACCGACTGGGAGCGCATCTCCACCTACGCGTACGCCGAGGAGGATTCGTTCCTGCGCAAGCTGAGCGCCGGCACGACGATCCTCGACACCGCGCTCGAGAAGGCCAAGGACACCGGAAGCGCGTCGCTCGGCGGCGACCAGGCCTTCCTGCTTCATGACACCTACGGCTTCCCGATCGACCTCACGCTCGAGATCGCGGGCGAGGCGGGTCTCGGCGTCGATCGTGACGCGTTCGACGACCTCATGCGCCGTCAGCGCGAGCGTGCGAAGGAGGATGCGCGCTCACGCAAGAGTACGATCGCCGACGTCAGCGTCTACCGGGAGTTCCGCGCGCTCGGCGAGACCGCGTTCCTCGGCTACGACGAGCTGACGGCCGCGAGCCGCGTCGTCGGGATCCTCGTCGACGGAGCTCCGGTCGATCGGGCGGTCGCCGGACAGGTTGCCGAGGTCATCCTCCCCGAGACGACGCTCTATGCGGAGTCGGGCGGCCAGGTCGCCGACAAGGGCACGATCATCGGCAGCGGATTCGAGCTCGACGTGATCGACGTGCAGCGACCCGTCGCCGGGCTCATCAGCCACACCGTCACCGTGCACACGGGCGAGGTCGGTGTCGGTGACGCCGCGACCACCGTGGTCGACGAGGCGAACCGGCGGCGCGCTCAGGCCGCGCACTCGGCGACGCACCTCGTGCACGCCGCGCTTCGCGATACGCTCGGTTCCGGCGCACGACAGGCCGGATCCCTGAACCGGGCCGGATATCTGCGCTTCGACTTCGCATGGGGACAGGCGCTGTCCGACGCGACGAAGTCGGAGATCGAGGAGATCGCGAACGGCGCGATCGGCGACAACCTCGAGGTCGCCACGCGCACGATGTCCCTCGATGAGGCGAAGGCCGCGGGAGCGATGGCGCTGTTCGGTGAGAAGTACGGCGACACCGTGCGTGTCGTCGACATCGGCGGGCCCTGGTCGCGTGAGCTGTGCGGCGGAACCCACGTGGCGACCTCCGCCGAGATCGGCCTCGTGTCGCTCACCGGTGAATCGTCGGTGGGCGCGGCGAACCGCCGCGTCGAGGCGCTCGTCGGCGCCGACGCGTTCCGTGAGCTCGCCTCCGAGCGTCGGATCGTCCAGGAGCTCACCAGCGCCCTCAAGACACCGAAGGACAAGCTCGCCGACCGCGTCGCCGAGCTGTCGGCGAACCTCAAGCGCGCCGAGAAGCGGATCCAGGCCTTCGAGGCACAGCAACTGCAGCAGCGCGTGCCGGAGCTGGTCGCCGCCGCGGCGCCGGCCGGTCGCATCACGCTCGTCGCCGAGGCGCTCGGTGACGTCGGGTCCGCGGACGACGTGCGCACGCTGGTCACGCAGGCGCGCGAGCGCCTCGCGGGCGAGGCAGCGGTCGTCGCCCTCATCGGCGTCGCGAACGACCGCCCGGTCGTCGTGATCGGCACCACCGAGCGCGCGCGCGAGAGCGGTGCGCAGGCGGGCGCCCTCGTCAAGCTCGCCACCAGCGCGCTCGGCGGCGGGGGAGGCGGCAAGCCGGACCTCGCGCAGGGCGGTGGACAGGACTCGTCCGCGATTCCCGCCGCGCTCAGCGCGCTTCAGGACGCGGTCGCGGCGCTTTAGGCGATGGGGGAGTTCCGACGCGGAGTGCGTCTCGCGATCGATGTCGGGCGCGCTCGTATCGGTGTCGCGCGGTGCGACCCGGACGGCATGCTCGCCGTGCCGGTCGAGACCGTGGCGCGCGCGAGCGGATCCGTGGCCCGCATCGGTGACCTCGTCGCCGAGTACGAGCCGATCGAGCTCGTGGTCGGCCTTCCGCTCAACATGCGTGGCGAGGACACGCCGTCGACTGACGACGCGCGTCGATTCGCGACGGAGCTGGCTGCAGCGCTTCCCGAGACGCCGATACGCCTGGTGGATGAGCGCCTCAGCACGGTGAGCGCGCACACCGCGCTCAGACAGTCGGGTCGCTCTCAGAAGAAGTCTCGCGGTATCGTCGATCAGATTGCGGCGGTGGTGTTCCTCCAACACGCCGTCGACACTGAGAAGACCACTGGCCGTGCGCCCGGCACGGTTCTGGACGAGGAGTAATAGGTCCGTCATGACCGAGCCCGATTCCCCTGAAGCCAGGCCGCTGACGAGGCGCGAGCTGCGGCAGCAGCGCGAACGCGAGCGGAACGACGGCGCGCCAGCGCCCGATGACGGCGACGCAGCGGCGGTGTCGGTACAAGAACCGCCGCGCTCACCTGAGCCTGAGCCTGCACCTCGCCCCGCCGTGCGCGACCAGAAGCCCGCTCCGGCCGAGTCGACGCACCCGCGCACCGTGCCGACCGCGGCGACGCCCGCACGGGAAGCGAGCGGATCCGCCGCGCAGTTCGCCCCGCCGTCGTCAGCTGGCGCCCCGGCGCCCGGGGGCGACGCGGGACCGTCGAATGACTCCGTGCACAGCTACGCCGCGGCGGCCGCCAGCGGTTCCACGCTCGAGAGTCTCCTGACGCCGGCGGAGGGGACGGCCGCGCGCCCGAAGAAGCGGCGCGGCGGTGCGATCGCGATCATCGTGATCATCGTCGCGCTCATCGTCGCGCTGGCGCTCGGCGGAATGTGGGCTGCGAAAACGTATGGCGGGCCCATCGGCGAGTTCCTCGGCTGGAACTCCGAGCCGACCGACTACGAACCCGGACAAGCCACCGGCGAGGCCGTCATCATGATCCAGCAGGGCGACACGGGCTGGGAGGTCTCGCAGGCGCTCTATGAGGCTGACGTCACGCGCACCGAGTCGGTCTTCTACGACATGCTCGTCGACGCGCAGCAGAACCCCGAGTTCCGCCCCGGCATGTACGAACTGCAGCGGATGATGACCGCATCCGCCGCGCTCGAGCGGCTCGAGGACCCGGAGGCCCGGCTTCCGGGCGTCGCGTTCCCGGAGGGATACGCGAACGACCAGATCGCGCCCGTCATCGCGACGGCACTCGAGGTCCCCGAGGACGAGGTCGTCGCGGCACTCGAGGATCCGTCCGACTACGGCGTCGACGCGGACTCCCTCGAAGGGTGGCTTTTCCCGGGAACCTACGAGTACACGCCCGGCACGGAAGTCACCACGGTGATCCAGGACCTGGTCGACCGCACCCGCAGCACGCTCGAAGACGCCGGCGTGCCCGGGGACCGGATGCAGCGCGTGCTCACGATCGCATCGATCCTCGAACGCGAGGCACGGGCGGAGGAGGACTTCTATCGCGTGTCTCGGGTGATCCAGAACCGTCTCGACGACGACATGCGCCTGCAGATGGACTCGACGGCGCAGTACGGCTACGGCGAGATGCACGACGGCGATGTCTTCAGCTCGGCCGAGGCGCTGGAAGACGACAACGCGTGGAACACCTACGTGCACACGGGCCTCCCGGTCGGACCCATTTCGAACCCGGGAGCACTCGCGATCGACGCCGCCGTCAATCCCACTGACGGCAACTGGCTGTACTTCGTGACCGTGAACCTCTCGTCGGGAGAGACGCGGTTCGCGTCGACACTCGCCGAGCACGAGGAGTACGTCGCCGAGTTGCAGCAGTGGTGCGCCGACAACCCGGACGAGACGGGCTGCGGGTGACCACCCACCGCCTCGAGGTCTGGGGCGATCCGATCGGCCACAGTCGCTCTCCGGTGCTGCACGCCGCCGCCTACCGTGCGCTCGGCCTCGACTGGCTCTTCACGCGCCGCGAGGTGCCCCTCGACCGCTTCGATCGCGCTCTGGCGGACGCCAGCGTGCGCGGTCTCGCCGTGACCTATCCGCTCAAGCAGCGCGCGCACGATGCGGCGGCATGGCGGGATCACCGCACGGAGGTGACCGGAGCGGCGAACACGCTGCTGCCGACGCACGAGGGGCTGCGCGCCTACAACACCGACGTCGGCGGCATCGTCCGCGTGCTCGACGAGCTCGAACTCGCGGCGTCACGGACCGTCCGGATCGTCGGTGCGGGAGCGACGACCGTCTCGGCCGTGGCCGCCCTTGCGGAACTCGGGGTCGCGCAGGTCGAGGTCGCCGCACGCCGCCCCGCGCAGGCCGCTGCCGCCGCGGACGTGGGCACTCGACTGGGCCTGTCGACGCGCGGCGTCTCCCTCGACGCGGTCGACGGCGCTGTCGACCTGACGATCGCGACGCTGCCCGGCGGCGCGGAGCTCGCGCCGGACGTCACCGAACGGCTCGCCGCCAACGGAGGGGCACTCTTCGACGTCGCTTACAGCCCGTGGCCGAGCGCCCTCGCTTCCGCGTGGCCGGCGCCCGCGCACCACGGCCTCGGCATGCTCCTGCACCAGGCCGTGCTCCAGGTACGGATCTTCCTGACCGGGAACGTGGACGAACCGCTGCCCGATGAGTCCCGCGTCGTGAGTGCGATGCGAGACGCTCTAGGCTAGAAGCCATGCTCCGCGTGCTCACCGCCGGCGAATCGCACGGCCCCGAACTCATCGCCATCATGGAGGGACTCCCCGCGGGAGTCCCCGTCTCGATCGACGACATTCAGGCCGACCTGCAGCGCCGCAAGCTCGGCTACGGTCGCGGCTCGCGGATGAAGTTCGAGCAGGACGAGCTGACGCTCTCCGGCGGCGTGCGCCACGGCTTCAGCATGGGCAGCCCTGTCGCGATCCGCGTGGGCAACACCGAATGGCCGAAGTGGACCGAGGTGATGAGCGCTGAGCCGACCGAGCTCAGCGCGAAGTCGCGCGGCCGCGGTGCGCCGCTGACGCGCCCGCGTCCCGGTCACGCCGACCTCGTCGGCATGCAGAAGTACGGCTTCACGGAATCGCGACCGATCCTCGAGCGCGCCAGCGCGCGCGAGACGGCGGCGCGCGTCGCGCTCGGCGCGGTCGCACGCTCGTTCCTCTCCGAACTCGGGATCCGGCTCGTCGCGCACACACTCTCGATCGGCCCCGTCGCGGTTCCCGACGATGCACCTCTTCCCACGCCGGACGACGTCGAGCGCCTCGACGCGGATCCGCTGCGCTGCTTCCACGCCGCCACGAGCGAGCGCATGGTCGCCGAGATCGACGATGCCAGGAAGTCGGGTGACACGCTCGGCGGCATCGTGGAGGTCATCGCCGTCGGTCTGCCCCCGGGCCTGGGCTCGCACGTGCACTGGGACCGTCGCCTCGACGGTCGGCTCGCGCAGGCGCTCATGAGCATCCAGGCGATCAAGGGCGTCGAGATCGGCGACGGCTTCGAGACCACGCGGCGGCGCGGATCCGCTGCGCACGACGAGCTCTACGCGTCGGCGGACGGGGTCGCGCGTGGTTCCGATCGCGCCGGCGGCACCGAGGGCGGCATGTCGACGGGCACCACGCTGCGCGTGCGCGCCGGTATGAAGCCGATCGCGACCGTGCCGCGCGCGCTCGACACGATCGATGTCGCGACGGGTGAGACCGCCAGTGCGCACCACCAGCGCTCCGACGTGTGCGCGGTCCCGGCGTCCGGCGTCGTCGCAGAGGCCATGGTCGCGATCACGCTGGCCGGCGCCATCCTCGAGAAATTCGGCGGCGACTCGGTCGACGAGACGCGCCGCAACCTCACCGCCTACCTCGACGCGATTCCCGAGACGCTTCGGACGACGGGCCGGTCGATGAACGATGAGTGACGGCCGCGTCTCGGTCGCCTTCATCGGTCCGATGGGATCGGGAAAGACGAGCATCGCGCGGCGGGTCGCGAAACGCCTCGGTGTCCCGTTCGCAGACACCGACGCGATGATCGTCGCCGAGCACGGTGCGATCGCCGACTATTTCACTGAGCACGGCGAGAGGGCCTTCCGGCGCATCGAACGCGATGCGGTCGCCGACGCTCTCACCAGAGGCGGCGTCGTCGCGCTCGGCGGAGGCGCGATCGTCACCGACGAGACTCGCGAGGCGCTGGCGCATCACCACGTCGTGCTTCTCACCGTCTCCGAACGCACCATTCGATCGCGCATCCGCGGCGCCAAGCGACCGCTGCTCAACGCCGCCGACCCCATCGCGGAGTGGAGCCGGATCGCCGCCGAACGCCGACCGATCTACGAGGCGCTCGCGGACGTGACCTTCGACACCTCGTCGGGTCCGCTGCGCCTCGTCGTCGATTCCGCCGCCGAGTGGGCGGCCGATCGACTCGGCATCGCCATCGACAGAAGGGACACCGCATGAGCGAGAGGACCGTGATCCGCGTCGAAGGAGAGCCCGGCTACGACGTGCTCGTCGGCACGGGACTGCGACACCAGCTGCGTGATTCGCTTCCCCCGGAGGCGAAGAAGGTGCTGATCGTCCATCAGCCGACGCTCGGCCGCATCGTCGCGGAGATCCGCGAGGAGCTTCTCGCCGACGGTGACCTCGAGGTCCTGCTCGCAGAGATCCCCGACGCCGAGGGCGCCAAGCGCATCGAAGTGGCGTCGTTTTTGTGGGGGATCCTTGGACAGGCGGACTTCACCCGCACGGACGCGATCGTGGGCTTCGGTGGGGGAGCGGCGACCGACCTCGCGGGCTTCACCGCGGCGACGTGGCTGCGCGGCGTGGCGGTCGTGCAGGTGCCGACGACTGTCCTCGGCATGGTGGACGCGGCCGTGGGCGGCAAGACGGGCATCAACACGACCGAGGGCAAGAACCTCGTCGGTGCGTTCTGGGCACCGCGCGCGGTGATCTGCGACCTGGAGCTGCTCGAGCCGCTTCCGGTCAACGAGCTGACCGCCGGATTCGCCGAGGTCCTGAAGGCCGGTTTCATCCGCTACCCCGAGATCCTCGACCTCGTCGAGGCCGACCGCGAGGCCGCGCTCGACCCGTCGTCGGCGCAGTTCCGACGCTGCATCGAGCTCGCGATCCGGATGAAGGCCGATGTGACGGGCACCGACTTCCGCGAGTCGGGGCTCCGGGAGATCCTGAACTACGGCCACACCCTCGGTCATGCGATCGAGCACGCTGAGCGTTACCAGTGGCGTCATGGGGCGGCCATCTCGATCGGCATGATGTTCGCCGCGGAGCTGTCGCGCCTCGCGGGTCGACTGAGCGACGATGCGGTCGATCGGCATCGCCGGATCCTCACCGACCTCGGGTTGCCCACGACCTACCGCGCCGGCGCGTGGAATCAGCTGCTCGCGTCGATGCAGCGCGACAAGAAGACGCGGGCCGGGCAGCTGCGCTTCATCGTGCTCGACGAGTTCGGCAAGCCCGCCGTGATGCAGGCGCCAGACCAGTCGCTGTTGTTCGCGGCGTACCAGGAGATCGCCGAAGAGAGCACCGGCGGGATCGTGCGCACCGGATCGCGATAGAATCACCCGTCGGGCCTTCGGCCCGCACGGCTTGGCACACGACGGAAACGGAACCTCATACCCATGGCATCGACCGCAGATATCCGCAACGGCGTCGTTCTCTCGATCGACGGACAGCTCTGGAACGTTGTGGAGTTCCAGCACGTCAAGCCGGGCAAGGGCGGTGCGTTCGTGCGCACCAAGCTCAAGAACGTCGTGTCGGGTAAGACCGTCGACAAGACGTTCAACGCCGGCGCGAAGGTCGACATCCAGAACGTCGACCGCCGCGACTTCCAGTACCTCTACAACGACGGCGACAGCTTCGTCTTCATGGACGTCGAGGACTATGACCAGATCAACGTCAGCGACACTGTCGTGGGGGACGCGGCACGCTTCCTCCTCGAGAACATGCAGGTGCAGATCGGCATGCACGACGGACAGCCGCTCTACCTCGAGATGCCGCCGTCGGTCGTAGTGGAGATCACCTACACCGAGCCCGGACTGCAGGGCGACCGGTCGAATGCCGGCACGAAGGCCGCAACCGTCAGCACGGGCGCCGAGATCCAGGTGCCGCTGTTCCTCAATGAGGGCACGAAGGTGAAGGTCGACACCCGCACGGGCGACTACCTCGGCCGCGTGAACGACTGACGGTGAGCGCACGCACCAAGGCGCGCCGCCGCGCGCTGAACATCCTCTTCTCGGCTGACATCCGCGGCGATGCGATCTCGGTCGCGCTGGACGCGGAGGCCGTTCGCGCCGCCAACGAGCCCGAGCGTGCCGCGTCGTGGCTCTACGCGCGCGAGATCGTCGACGGCGTCATCGACCACCTCGACGAGATCGACGAGCTCCTCACGACGCACAGCCGCGACTGGCGCATCGAGAGGATGCCGGCCGTCGACCGCGCCGTGCTGCGACTGTCGACGTGGGAACTCGTCTACAACGACGAGGTTGACGTCGCCGTCGCGATCGACGAGGCAGTCGAACTCGTCAAGGACCTCTCGACGGACGGATCCGGTGCGTTCGTGAACGGCGTGCTGGCGCGCATCGCACGCGCGAGTTGACGTAGACTGACTCGCGCAGCCCTGCACCTTTAACACCGTCCCGTGAGGCGGAGAAGGGAGCGGCAGATGAGCACGAGAACTGTGCTTCATGAAGCCGATATGGCGCGCGCTCTGACGCGCATCGCCCACGAGATCCTCGAATCGAACCGGGGACCAGACGGCCTCGTCCTTCTCGGCATCCCGACCCGCGGCGTTCCGCTCGCCGACCGGCTGGCGGCGCTCATCGAGCGCTTCGCTGGCCAGCGGGTGCCGACCGGTCAGCTCGACGTGACCATGTACCGCGACGATCTGGCTCAGCACCCGACGCGTGCGCCCCGACCGACCTCGATCCCGAGCGGCGGCATCGATCGCGCGACCGTGGTCCTCGTGGACGACGTGCTCTACTCCGGCCGCTCGATCCGCGCCGCGCTCGACGCCCTCGGCGATATCGGCCGCCCGGCGACCGTACGTCTCGCGATCCTCGTCGACCGCGGGCATCGCGAGCTGCCGATCCGGCCCGATTTCGTCGGCAAGAACCTGCCGTCGGCGCGCTCCGAGCGCGTGAACGTCGCACTCACCGAGATCGACGGCGTCGACGAGGTCACGATCGAAGGGGCGGACCGATGAAGCTGCGGCGACGCACGAACGGCGGGATCCGCTGATGCGGCACCTCCTCGACACGCGCACGCTGAGCCGTGACGCCGCGATCCGGATCCTCGACGTCGCGGAGGACATGGCCGCCACGCAGTCGCGCGACGTCAAGAAGCTGCCGACGCTGCGCGGCAAGACCGTCGTCAACCTCTTCTTCGAGGATTCGACGCGCACCCGGATCTCGTTCGAGGCCGCGGCGAAGCGGCTGTCCGCCGACGTCATCAACTTCTCCGCGAAGGGCTCGAGCGTCTCGAAGGGCGAGAGCCTGCAGGACACGGCGCAGACGCTCCAGGCCATGGCCGCCGACGCGGTCGTCGTGCGCCACGGTGCGTCCGGCGCGCCGCGGACGCTCGCCACGAGCGGCTGGATCGACGCGGGCGTCGTCAACGCCGGCGACGGCACGCACGAGCATCCGACACAGGCGCTCCTCGACGCGTTCACGATGCGCCGCCGTCGACACGGCGACGCGGGTCGAGGACGCGATCTCGACGGCTACCGAGTCGCGATCGTCGGAGACGTCCTGCACTCGCGCGTCGCGCGTTCGAACGTGTGGCTGCTTCACGCGCTCGGCGCCGACATCACCCTCGTCGCGCCGCCGACGCTCGTCCCGCAGGACGTCTCGCGCTGGCCCGCCCGCGTCATCTATGACCTCGACGAGGCCGTCGACGCCTCGCCGGATGCGATCATGATGCTCCGCATCCAGTCGGAGCGCATGACCGGATCGTTCTTCCCGAACGAGCGCGAGTACGCCCGGCAGTGGGGCCTCGATCCCGTCAGGTTCGCACGGCTCTCGGGCGATACGATCGTGATGCACCCCGGGCCGATGAATCGCGGTCTCGAGATCTGCGCCGAAGCGGCCGATTCGCCGCGCGCGACGATTCTCGAGCAGGTCGCGAACGGCGTCTCGGTGCGGATGGCCGTGCTGTATCTGCTGCTGGCTGGAGAGCTCTCCGGCCCCGACACGAAGGAGAACCGATGAGCGAGGTGCTCCTGATCCGCGGGGCCGCAATCGAAGGCGACCAGCGCGCCGACATCCTCATCGAGGGCGACGTCATCGTCGAGGTCGGCGCGGGGATCGAGCGCGCGGGCGCACGCGTCATCGACGCGGACGGACTCATCGCCCTCCCGGCGCTCGTCGACATGCACGTCCACCTCCGTGAGCCCGGCTTCGAAGCGAGCGAGACGGTGCTGACGGGCACGCGCGCCGCGGCGGCCGGCGGCTTCGGCGCGGTCTTCGCGATGCCGAACACCAACCCGGTCGCCGACACCGCCGGCGTCGTCGAGCAGGAGTTCGCGCTCGGCCAGGCCGCCGGTTATGCGACGGTGCAGCCCATTGGCGCCGTGACGGTCGGACGGCAGGGCGAGCGGCTCGCAGAACTCGGCGCCATGGCGGCCTCACGCGCCGGCGTGCGCGTCTTCAGTGACGACGGCACGTGCGTCGCGGATCCGCTCATCATGCGCCGCGCGCTCGAATATGTGAAGTCGTTCGGCGGCGTCATCGCTCAGCATGCGGAGGATCCGCGACTCACCGAGGGCGCGCAGATGAACGAGGGCGCCGTCTCGGCCGAGCTCGGGCTCGCAGGCTGGCCGGCGGTCGCCGAGGAATCGATCATCGCGCGCGATGTGCTCCTCGCCGAGCATGTCGGCTCTCGTCTGCACGTGTGTCACCTCTCGACCGCGGGATCCGTCGACATCATCCGCTGGGCCAAGAAGCGCGGTGTGGACGTGACGGCCGAGGTGACGCCGCATCACCTGCTCCTGACCGAGGAGCTCGTGCGCGGATACGACGCGACGTTCAAGGTCAATCCGCCGCTGCGTCGCGAAGAGGACGTCCTCGCGGTGCGCGCGGGCCTCGCCGACGGCACGATCGACATCGTCGCGACTGACCACGCCCCGCACACGCACGAGACGAAGTCGACCGAGTGGGCGGCGGCCGCACACGGGATGGTGGGGCTCGAAAGCGCCCTGCGTGTCGTGCACGAGACGATGGTGTCCTCGGGCCAGCTCGACTGGTCCGACGTCGCGCGCGTGATGTCGCGGACGCCGGCGCGTATCGGCTCCCTCGCGGGCCACGGCACGCCGATCGCCGCGGGACAGCCGGCGGAGATCACGCTGTACGACCCCGCGCCGAAGGCCGAGTTCTCGACCGCGGATCTGCGCGGGCGCAGCAAGAACTCGCCGTTCACGGGCCGCGTGCTCCCGGGCAGCGTCCGCTGGACGATCCACCGAGGCCGCCCCACACTCGCTGACGGCGAGCTGGTCGACCTCGAGGCGGCCGCATGAGCCCCGCCGGTGCCGTCGCCGTGATGATCGCGGTCGCCGTCATCGCGCTCGGCCTCATGGCGTGGGGCTGGATCCGCAGGTCGCGACGCGATCGGGGCGTGGCCGTGCCCCTCGGCGACGCCGTCGGGGAGACGACGTTCTCCGCACCGGCGCTGTACGTCGCGACCACCGTGCACGACGCCCCGCTCGACCGCGTCGTCGCCCGTCCTCTCGCGTTCCGGGCGCGCGCCGACGTCACGGTGACGACGAGCGGCCTCGGCCTCGCTCTCGCGGGCGAGCCGGCCGTGTTCATCCCCGCGCACGCGCTCGTCGGGGCGGGTCGCGCGACGTGGACGATCGACCGGGTCGTCGAGACGGACGGACTCGTGCTCGTCGCATGGACCGACGGCTCCCGCACGCTCGACACCTACATCCGGCTCACGGACGACGACCCTGCCGCGTTCGTGGCGGCCATCGACGACATCTCCGCACCGACCATCACAGGAGCGACATCATGACCCCCACCCGTTCCCGCTCACCGCTCCTCGATCGCGACCCGGCCGTGCTCGTCCTCGAGGACGGCTCGCGTCACGAGGGCTACGCGTACGGCGCGCGCGGCACGACGATCGGTGAGGTCGTCTTCACGACGGGCATGAGCGGCTACCAGGAGACGCTCACCGACCCGTCCTACGTCGGCCAGATCGTGCTGCAGACCGCGCCGCACATCGGCAACACCGGTGTGAACCACGACGACCCGGAATCCCGCCGCATCTGGGCCGAGGGCTACATTGTTCGCGACCCATCGCGGATGGCCTCGAGCTGGCGCGCCGACGGCACACTCGACGACGCGCTCGAGAGCGACGGCATCGTGGCGATCGCCGGCGTCGACACCCGGGCGATCACCCGCCGCATCCGGTCCGAGGGCTCCATGCGTGGAGCGATCTTCTCCGGCGACGCCGCGAGCCAGGACGCTGAGGAGCAACTCGCCGCGGTGCGCGGATCCGCCAAGATGGCCGGGCGCAACCTCTCCCGCGAGGTCTCGGTCGAGACGGCCTACATCACGCCGGCCGTCGGGGAGCGCATCGGGAACCTCGCGGTCCTCGATCTCGGCATCAAGCAGGCGACGGTCGACAACCTCGCGCGACGAGGGTTCGACGTCCACGTGCTCCCGCAGTCGTCGTCCTACGAGGACGTGCGGGCGACGGAGCCGGTCGCACTGTTCTTCTCGAATGGCCCCGGCGACCCCGCCGCCTCCGACACCCACGTCGACCTGCTGCAGCGGGCGCTCCGCGACGGGCTGCCGTTCTTCGGCATCTGCTTCGGCAACCAGCTGTTCGGTCGCGCGCTCGGCCTCGACACGTACAAGCTCCCGTTCGGTCATCGCGGGGTCAACCAGCCCGTGCTCGACCGTTCGACGGGACGCGTCGAGATCACGTCGCACAACCACGGCTTCGCCGTGGACGCGCCGAGAGAGGGCACCTTCGACAGCCCGGCGGGTTTCGGGCGCGTCGAGGTGAGCCACATCGGCCTCAACGACGATGTCGTCGAGGGGCTCCGGGCGCTCGACATCCCCGCATTCTCGGTGCAGTACCACCCCGAGGCCGCGGGCGGCCCGAACGACGCCAACTACCTCTTCGATCGCTTCCGCGATCTCGTCATCGACAGCCTCAGCAAGAAGGGCGCACATGCCTAAGCGCGACGACATCTCCTCCGTCCTCGTCATCGGATCCGGGCCGATCGTCATCGGCCAGGCCTGCGAGTTCGACTACTCCGGCACCCAGGCGTGCCGCGTGCTCCGCGAGGAGGGCGTGCGCGTCATCCTCGTGAACTCGAACCCGGCGACGATCATGACGGATCCCGATTTCGCCGACGCGACCTACATCGAGCCGATCACCCCCGAGGTGCTCGAGACGATCATCGCGAAGGAGAACCCCGACGCGATCCTCCCGACGCTCGGCGGCCAGACGGCGCTCAACGCCGCGATGGAGCTCCACCGCCGGGGGATCCTGGTGAAGCACGACGTCGAGCTCATCGGCGCGAACGTCGAGGCGATCCGCCGTGGCGAGGATCGCCAGGTCTTCAAGGAGCTCGTCGTCGCGTCGGGCGCGGAAGTGGCCAAGAGCCGCATCGCGCACACGATGGACGAGGTGCTCGACGCGGCCGATGAGCTCGGTTATCCGCTCGTCGTCCGCCCGTCGTTCACGATGGGTGGACTCGGATCCGGCTTCGCCTACAACGAGACCGAGCTGCGCCGCATGGCCGGCCAGGGTCTCATCGAGTCGACGACGACCGAGGTCCTGCTCGAGGAATCGATCCTCGGGTGGAAGGAATACGAACTCGAGCTCATGCGCGACACGGCCGACAACACGGTCGTCGTCTGCTCGATCGAGAACGTGGATCCCGTCGGAGTGCACACGGGCGACTCGATCACGGTCGCCCCGGCCCTGACCCTCACCGACCGCGAATACCAGCACCTGCGCGACATCAGCATCGACATCATCCGCGCCGTCGGCGTCGACACGGGAGGCTGCAACATCCAGTTCGCGGTCGAGCCGTCGACCGGGCGCGTCATCGTCATCGAGATGAACCCGCGCGTGTCGCGCTCGTCGGCGCTGGCGTCCAAGGCGACCGGGTTCCCGATCGCCAAGCTCGCCGCCAAGCTCGCGCTCGGCTACCGCCTGGACGAGGTGCCCAACGACATCACCAAGGTGACGCCGGCATCGTTCGAACCCACCCTCGACTACGTCGTGGTGAAGGTGCCCCGCTTCGCGTTCGAGAAGTTCCCGGCGGCCGACCCGACGTTGACGACGACCATGAAATCGGTCGGCGAGGCGATGGCGATCGGCCGCAACTACGCGACGGCACTGCAGAAGGCGCTGCGCTCGATCGAGAAGCGCGGATCGAGCTTTCACTGGGGCGACGAGACGCGCACGGTCGACGAGCTGCTCGCGTCGATGGTCGTGCCCACCGACGGCAGGATCGTCGACGTGCAGCAGGCGCTGCGCCTCGGAGCGACGGCCGCGCAGGTGTTCGACGCGACGAAGATCGATCCGTGGTTCATCGACCAGATCGTGCTCATCAACGACGTCGCCGACGCGATCGCGGGAGCGGGGGAGCTCGATGAGCGCGTCCTGCGCCTCGCCAAGGACCACGGCTTCTCCGACGCTCAGATCGGCCAGCTGCGCGGGCTCGACGAGGACGAGGTGCGCCGGATCCGTCAGGGGCTCGGGCTGCGCCCGGTCTACAAGACGGTCGACACGTGTGCGGGGGAGTTCCCCGCCCTCACGCCGTACCACTACTCGTCGTACGACGTCGAGACCGAGGTGACGCCGTCCGACCGGCGCAAGGTCGTCATCATCGGTTCCGGGCCGAACCGGATCGGGCAGGGTGTGGAGTTCGACTACTCCTGCGTGCACGCCTCGTTCGCGTTGAGCGACGCGGGCTACGAGACCGTCATGATCAACTGCAACCCCGAGACGGTGTCGACCGACTACGACACGTCCGACCGGCTGTACTTCGAGCCGCTGACCCTCGAGGACGTCCTCGAGGTGCTCCACGCCGAGGCCGCGTCGGGCGAGATCGTCGGCGTCGTCTGCCAGCTCGGCGGTCAGACGCCGCTCGGCCTGGCGCACGGCATCCAGGACGCCGGCTACACCGTGCTCGGGACGAGCCCGGCGGCGATCGACCTCGCGGAGGACCGCAAGCTGTTCGGCGAGATCCTCGAGCGCGGCGGCCTCGCAGCGCCGCGCAACGGGACGGCCACGAGCGAAGAAGAGGCGGTGGCCATCGCTGAAGACATCGGCTACCCCGTGCTCGTGCGTCCGTCGTTCGTGCTCGGTGGTCGTGGCATGGAGATCGTCTACGACACCCCGAGCCTGCACGACTACTTCGACCGGATCGCCGAGAGCGCCATCATCGGCGCCGATGCGCCGCTGCTTGTGGACCGCTTCCTCGATGACGCGGTCGAGATCGACGTCGACGCCCTCTTCGATGGCGACGACCTCTACATCGGCGGGATCATGGAGCACCTCGAGGAGGCCGGAATCCACTCCGGAGACTCGTCGTGCACGCTGCCGCCGATGTCGCTCGGGCGCAGCGAGGTGGATCGCGTGGTCGAGGCGACTCGCGCGATCGCGCAGGGCGTGGGCGTCCGCGGCCTGCTGAACGTGCAGTACGCCATCAGCGCGGGCGTGCTGTACGTCATCGAGGCGAACCCCCGCGCCAGCCGGACCGTGCCGTTCGTGTCGAAGGCGCTCGGGATCCAGCTGGCGAAGGCGGCCAGCCGCGTGATGGCAGGCGACACGATCGCGCAGCTGCGTGACGAGGGCCTGCTTCCGCAGACAGACGGCTCGCGCGTGCCGCTGGACGCACCGGTCTCGGTCAAGGAGGCGGTTCTGCCGTTCAAGCGGTTCCGCACGGTCGACGGCAAGATCGTCGACTCCGTGCTCGGGCCGGAGATGCGGTCGACCGGCGAGGTCATGGGCATCGACCGGAACTTCCCGACGGCGTTCGCGAAGAGCCAGGCGGCGGCCTACGGCGGCATCCCGCTGTCGGGCACCGTGTTCATCTCGGTCGCCGACAGCGACAAGCGCGACGTGATCCTGCCGGCGCACCGGCTGAGGCAGCTCGGCTTCCGACTGCTGGCCACGGAGGGCACCGCGGAGATCCTCGCACGCAACGGAATCGACGTCGAGATCGTCGAGAAGTTCTCGGAGACGCAGGGCAGCGAGCGTGACAACGTGGTGGACCTGATCGCCCGTGGCGAGGTCGACATCGTCGTGAATACGCCGAGCGGCATGTCGGCGCGGGCGGACGGGTACGAGATCCGTGCCGCGGCGGTCGGCGCCGACAAGGCGCTCTTCACCACGATCGCGACTCTCGGCGCCGCCGTCAGCGCGATGGACTCGATGGGCGACGGCTTCGACGTCAAGAGCCTGCAGGAGTTCGCGGTGGAGCGGGTGGCGTGACGCAGCCGTTCGGCGAGCGGATTCGGGCCGGCATACACCGGCTCGGTCCGCTGTGCGTCGGGATCGATCCGCACGCCGAACTGCTGCGCGCCTGGGACCTCGACGTCGATGCCGCGGGCGCCAGATCCTTCGGTCTGGCCGTCGTCGACGCCGCGGCGTCCCGTGCGGCCATCGTGAAGCCGCAGGTGTCGTTCTTCGAGCGGTTCGGATCCGCGGGGTTCGCGGCGCTCGAAGACGTGCTGCGCGCGGCGCGTGAGGCGGGGCTCCTGACGATCGCTGACGCGAAGCGCGGCGACATCGGATCGACGTTGGACGCCTACGCGGAGGCCTGGCTCGCGCCGGGATCTCCGCTCGAGGCGGACGCGGTCACTCTCAGTCCGTACCTCGGCGTCGGCGCCCTGGCCGGCGCGATCACGACGGCTTACGCGCACGGCAAGGGCATCTTCGTGCTCGCCACCACAAGCAACCCCGAGGCGGCCGGACTGCAGCGCTCGACCGACGCGCAGGGGCGCACGGTGTCCCAGCGCGTGATCGACGAGGTGTCGGAGCACAACGCCGCGAACGTCGGCCGGGGGGCCTGGGGGAGCGCCGGTTTCGTTGTCGGCGCGACGGTCGACTGGAATGAGGCCGGCATCGAGCCGCCGACGCCCGTCGCGCCGCTCCTCGCCCCGGGATTCGGGCATCAGGGAGCGGATCCCGCGCGCCTGGCCGAGATATTCGGATCCGCGGCTGACGCGGTGATCGTCTCGGAGAGCCGGAGCATTCTCTCGGCCGGACCGGGCAGGATCGTCTCCGAGATCGAAGACCATGCGCGTGCGGCGGCCGCTGCACGCGCTGAGCGGGGGTCGACCCCCGGAAGCAGGACCCCTCATGACTGACTCTCCCCGTCCTCCCGACGTCGACCGCGCCGCCGCCTCACGGCTCGCCGTGGCCGCGCGCCGTGCGCGCGCGAGTCTCAAGCGCGATCTCGCGACCCGCGTGATCACGCCACAGGAGGCGATGCGGCGCGCCGAAGCGGACGCCACGTCGGCGGCGGGGACGCTTCGCGTGACGGAGTTCCTCACCGCACTGCCCGCGATCGGGGAAGGCAAGCGCGACCGATTGCTCGCCGAGATGCGCATCTCGCCGGTCAAGCGCCTGGGCGGCCTCGGGGCGCGTCAGCGCGACGCGCTGTGCTCCTGGCTCGACGCGCGCTTCCCCGAGCCGCGACCGCGTCCTGGTCGCAGCAGCCTCGTCGTGCTCGCGGGTCCGACGGCGGTCGGCAAGGGCACCGTTGCGGCGCACATCCGCGACCACCACCCCGACGTGATGTTGTCGGTGTCGGCAACGACCCGCTCCCCGCGTCCGGGGGAGGTGGACGGCCAGCACTACTTCTTCATCGACGACGCCGAGTTCGACCGGTTGATCGCGGAGGGCGAGCTGCTCGAGTGGGCGACGGTGCACGGCGTGCACCGCTACGGCACACCGCGCGGGCCCATCGACCGCGCGATCGCCGAGGGGCGCCCGGTGCTGCTCGAGATCGACATGCAGGGCGCGTTCCAGGTGCGACAGGCCGAACCGCGTGCCACCCTCGTGTTCCTGCTTCCACCCAGCTGGGACGAACTCGGCGACCGGCTCGTCGGCCGCGGCACCGAGAACGCGGACGAACGCGCGCGGCGACTGCGCACGGCGCGCGTGGAACTGGCCTCCCAGGGGGAGTTCGATTACCGCATCGTGAACGACGACGTCGCCGAGGCGGCCGGCCAGGTCGTAGACTTGATGCAGGCGTCCGCGCGCTGAGCACACTCGCGCGCCCAGATCACAAGGAGATACGTATGGCCACGGAAAACAAGGGCATCATCGACCCGCCCATCGACGAGCTTCTCGACCGCGTCGACTCGAAGTACCAGCTCGTGATCTACAGCTCCAAGCGGGCGCGTCAGATCAACGACTATTACACCGACCTGCAGGAGGGTTCGCTCTTCGACAACGTCGGCCCGCTCGTCGACTCGGCCGTCGAGGACAAGCCCTTGTCGATCGCGCTCCGGGAGATCCACCAGGACAAGCTGCGCATGCGCGCGGCGGGAGAGTGACGCCCGCTCGATGAGCCTGCGACTGTTCACCTCCGAATCGGTGACGGAAGGCCATCCGGATAAGATCTGCGACCAGATCTCGGACAGCGTGCTCGACGCGCTGCTCGCGCAGGATCCGGATGCCCGCGTCGCCGTCGAGACGCTCGTGACCACGGGTCTCGTCCACGTCGCCGGAGAGATCCGGACCGACGGCTACGCCGATATCTCCACGATCGTGCGCGGCGTGATCCGGCGTATCGGCTACACCTCGTCCGAGATGGGGTTCGACGCCGACTCGTGCGGCGTGACGGTGTCGGTGGGGGAGCAGTCGAACGAGATCGGCGCCAGTGTGACGACGAGCGCGGAGCATCGCGCCGGCGACGACGGCGATCCCGACGACCTGCAGGGTGCCGGCGATCAGGGCATCATGTTCGGCTACGCCACCAACGAGACGCCGTCCTACATGCCGATGGCGATCTGGGCGGCGCACCGCATCGCGGAGCGCCTGACGAAGGTGCGCCGCTCCGGCGAACTCGGGTTCCTGCGGCCGGACGGTAAGACGCAGGTGACGATCGGCTACGAGGGCGATGTCCCCCGAACGGTCGAGACGGTCGTGCTGTCCACTCAGCACGGCCCGGAGATCTCGCATGCCGACCTCGCCGAGAGCGTGGAGCGGCTCGTGATCCGCCCCGTGCTCGACGAGACCGGGCTCGACGCCTCGAATGCGGAGATGCACATCAACCCGTCGGGCAGCTTCGAACTCGGCGGCCCGAAAGCCGACGCTGGGCTGACCGGGCGCAAGGTGATCATCGACACCTACGGCGGCGCGGCACGGCACGGCGGCGGCGCCTTCAGCGGCAAGGATCCATCGAAGGTCGACCGTTCGGCGGCCTATGCCACGCGCTGGGTTGCGAAGAACGCGGTCGCCGCGGGACTCGCCGATCGCCTCGAGGTGCAGGTCGCCTACGCGATCGGCACGGCGCGACCCGTTGGGCTCTACGTGGAGACGTTCGGCACGGGGCACGTCAGCGACGAGACGATCGTGCAGGCGATCGAGAACGTCTTCGACCTGCGTCCCGCGCGGATCATCCGCGATCTCGACCTGCTGCGCCCGATCTACGCGCAGACGGCCGCGTACGGTCACTTCGGCCGCGAGCTTCCCGACTTCACCTGGGAGCGCACCGACCGGGTCGACGAGCTGCGAGCAGCCGCAGGGCTGTAGACCCCTTCGGCATGGAGAACCCCGCGCACCTGACGCCGAAGGGACCGCGCGCGATCGCACGGATCCTCGTGGATTCTCCGCTCCCGCAGCTCGACCGTCTCTTCGACTACCGGATCCCGGACGAGCTCACAGACGACGTGCGTCAGGGCGTGCGCGTGACGGTGCCGCTCCGCACCGCGGGTCGGGTGCTGCAGGGATACGTCGTCGACACGGATATCGAGCCCGACGAGGAGCGCGTGCTCGCGGACATCGAGACGGTCGTCTCGGCGGCTCCCGTCATGCCGCCGCGACTGCACCGGCTCGCGCGCGCGGTCGCGGACCGCCAGGCGGGCTCCGCGATCGACGTGCTGCGGCTCGTGATCCCGCGCCGCATGGTGCGCGCAGAGCGCACGTGGCTCGCGGCCGAACCGCCCGAGCAGTGGCGTCCCGACGCATCGGTCCACACCGCAGCGACCGACACGCTCGACGTTTTCAGCGGGCTCGTCGAGGCGATCCGCGAGGGCGGCCGCATCGCGCTCGATGCCCCACCGGGCATCGACGGGGCTCAACCACGCTGGACGGCCCTCCTCGCCGCCGCCGCGATCGAGACGATCGCGGGCGGAGCGTCGGCCATCATCGCCGTTCCGAACCACCGAGACCTGGCGCTGCTCGAGGCGGCCGTGCGCGATGCGGCGCCCGATGCCCCGCTCGTGCGACTCGACGCCGATCAGTCGAACCCGGCACGGTACGCGAACTATCTGCGGACACTCGACGACGCGCCCTGCATCGTGATCGGCAACCGCTCAGCGGTCTACGCGCCGGTCGCGCGGCTCGGCATGCTCGCGGTGTGGGACGACGGGGATCCGCTCTTCGAGGAGCCGCTCGCCCCGTACGCGCACGCACGAGATGCGGCCCTCGTGCGCCAGAGCCTCCACGGCGGCGCGCTCGTGCTGTGCGGACACACCAGGTCGTCCGATGTGCAGCGCCTCGTTCGCATCGGCTTCGTCGCCGAGACGCCGCCCGTCAGGCGGCAGTCACCGCGCGTGGTCCTCGCCGCACCGCAGGACGCTCCCCGCACCGGGCGAATCCCGTCGGCGGCGTTTCGGTCGGCGCGCGAGGCGCTGGAGACGGGCCCGGTCCTCGTGCAGGTCGCGCGGCCGGGCTACGCCCCGGCACTCGTGTGCGCGGAATGCCGCTCTCCCGCGCGGTGCGTGTGCGGCGGCCCGCTCCATGCCCCGGCCCGCGGCGCGACGCCCGTCTGCCGGTGGTGCGGCCGCTCAGCGCACGCGTGGCAGTGCTCCTCGTGCGAGGCGACGCGCGTGCGTCTCGCCTCGAGCGGATCCGAGCGGACCGCAGACGAGCTGGGGCGCGCCTTCCCCGGCGTGCGCATCATCGTCGCGGACGGCGCCCACCCGGTGGAGCGCATCGGATCCGAGCCGGCGCTCGTCGTCGCGACGCGCGGTGCCGAGCCCGTCGCCGAGGGCGGGTATCGCGCGGTGCTGCTGCTGGACGGCGACCGCATGCTCCAGGCGCCGGACCTGCGGATCGGCGAGTTCTGTCTTCGCTGGTGGTCGAACGCGGCGGCCCTCGCCGCGCCCGAAGCGGTCGTCCACCTGGTCGGGGTCACCGGCCCCGTGGCCCGGGCGCTCGCGACGTGGACGCAGAGCGCATACGCCGACCGTGAGCTCGGCGAGCGCGCTCAGGTCGCGATGCCACCCGCCGTGCGCGTCGCGAGCATCGCCGGCGACGAACAGGAGGTCACCGACGCTCTGGCGCAGCTCGTCGATGGCGTACCCGAGCTCGGCACGGACGCCGTGCTCGGTCCCGTGCCGGCAGAGGAGGCCGACGGGCGCCGACGCGTGCGTGCGCTCGTGCGATTCGAGTACGCGCGGGGCGCGTCCGTCGCGAAGGCGCTGCGCGCGGCGGTCGTGTCCGCCGCCGTCACGTCTCGGTCACGAAAACCGCGGGGGAAGGGTGCGTCTCCCCGCCAGCGGTCGAGTCCCCCTACACTCTCAGTGCGCCTCGACGTCGCCGACCCCGACCTGTGAACTGAAAGGCACTTCCCCCAATGCCGCTCTCCTCGTCCTCTCCGCGCATCGTATTCGCCGGTACGCCCGATGCGGCTGTGCCGTCCCTCCGTGCGCTGCTCGCCGCCGACGCCAACGTGGTCGGTGTCGTGACCCGACCGGATGCCCCCCGCGGCCGCAAACGTGTACTCACTCCGTCGCCCGTTGCCACGGCCGCGGATGACGCCGGTCTGCCGGTGGTCCGCGCGCATCGGCTCGACGACGAGGCGACTCGGCGGATCGAGGAACTCGAGCCGGAGCTCGGTGTCATCGTCGCCTACGGCGGCCTCGTCCGTGAGCCGCTGCTGAGCGCGCCCCGCTTCGGCTGGATCAACCTCCACTTCTCTCTCCTCCCGTCGTGGCGTGGCGCCGCCCCCGTGCAGCACGCGCTGATCGCGGGAGATGAGACGCTCGGTGCCTCGGTCTTCCAGCTCACCGCCGAGCTCGACGCCGGCGACGTGTTCGCGGAGGAACGGTACACGCCGTCCGAGCGCGAGACGGCCGGCGACGTGCTGGCGGCGCTGTCGGAGCGGGGCGCGCGGGTGCTTGCCTCGACTGTCGCCGAGATCGCGGCAGGAACGGCCGCGGCGACGCCGCAGTCGGGTTCGCCGAGCTTCGCGCCGAAGCTCACGCTCGCGGACGGAATGCTCGACTTCTCGCGGCCCGCGCCGGAGGTGCTCGCCCGGTTCCGCGGCGTCACCCCGGAGCCGGGGGCGCACACGACGTGGGAGGGTGCGCGCATGAAGGTGCACGCGGCGCACGCCACCGACGCGGCCGCGCTCGATCCTGGGCACGTCGCCCCGACGGACGGCGGGGTCCTCGTGGGGACCGCGACGGAGTCGATTCTCGTCGACCGGCTCCAGCCAGCCGGTAAGGGCGCGATGTCGGCGGCCGACTGGCATCGCGGCCTGCGCTATCCGGCGGTGTTCGGATCGTGAACCGCGCTCGACGACAGGCTCCGGTCCCGTGGCGCCGGCGCGATGTGGACGCGAGGGCGACTGTGCAGCCCGTGCGCGAGGTTGCGTACCGGGTGATCCGTGCTGTCGACGTCGATGATGCCTACGCGAACCTGCTGTTGCCCGTCGAGATCGAGCGGGCGGGGCTGGACGGCGCCGACGCGGCTCTCGCCACCGAGCTGACGTACGGCACCCTGCGCCGACGCGGCACGTATGACGCGATCATCGCGCTCGCCGCCGACCGCGACCCGGCGGGTATCGACGGGGGCGTGCTCGACGCGCTGCGCCTGGGTGCGCACCAGCTGCTGTCTACGCGCGTCGCCTCCCACGCCGCGGTGAACGAGTCGGTGACCCTCGCGACGCGTGCGTCAGGACGCGGAGCCGGCGGCTTCGCCAACGCGGTGCTGCGGCGCATTGCTCGCGAGACGCCGGGCGACTGGAGCGCGCGCATTGCCCAGGCGGCGCGCAGCGACGACGAGGCGATCGGGGCGACGAGCTCGCACCCGGTGTGGGTCGTTCGCGCGCTGCGGCGCGCTCTTGCGGCGGATGGTCGTCCGGACGACCTCGACGCGCTCCTCGAGGCGGACAATGCCGCACCGGCGGTCACGATGGCCGCGCTGCCGGGCCTGGCGGAGCCGGCTGCGTCCCGCACGCGCTTCTCGCCGATCGGCTTCCGCGCGCCGTCCGGCGATCCCGAACGCCTTGTCCGGCGGTCGGGCGGCGCCGTTCGCGTGCAGGACGAGGGCTCTCAGCTGGTCGCTCTTGCCCTCGCGCGGCTCGAGCCGACCCGCGTCGGGGAGCGGTGGCTCGACCTCTGCGCCGGCCCCGGCGGGAAGACCGCCGTCCTGGCGGCCGACGCGGTCACGGTCGGAGCGACGCTCGAGGCGAACGAGATCTCTCCTGCCCGCGCCGGCCTGGTGAGGCGCGCGCTCGAGGCGCTGCCCGACGAGGTGCCGGTGCTCGAGAG
>DWXU01000098.1:0-2641 GCA_019119065.1 Candidatus Microbacterium pullistercoris
GTAGGTGCCGTCGGCGGCGACGTCGCCGTAGCGGTTCAGCAGGTTCTCACGCGGGACGCGGACGTGATCGAACGCGAGCCGACCGTTGTCGACGCCGTTGAGGCCGCCCTTGGGCCCGTCGTCTTCGCTGAGGATGCCGGGAAGCATCTCGCCCGCCGCGTCGCGGATGGGCATGAAGAAGCAGTGCACGCCGTAGTTGACGCCGCCCGTGATGAGCTGCGCGAACACCGTCGCGGCGCGGCCGTGCTTCGCTGCGTTGCCGAGGTAGTCCTTGTACGCCCCGCGGAAGGGCGTGTGGATCACGAACTCCTCGGTCTCCGGATCGTAGGTGGCTGTCGTCGCGATCGACTGCACGTCGGATCCGTGGCCCGTCTCGGTCATCGCGAAGGCACCGGGCAGCTCGAGGCTGATCGCGTCGGGCAGCCAGCGGTCCCAGTGCTTCTTCGTGCCGAGCTGGTAGATCGCCGACGTGAACAGCCCCCACTGCACGCCCGACTTGATCTGCAGGCTCGGATCCGCGAGCACGAGCTCTTCGAAGCCCGCGAGGTTGCCGCCCTGCGTGCCGAGGCCGCCGTACTCGGTCGGGAACGCCCGCGCTCCCGCGCCCCGCTCGGCGAGCAGCTTCGTCTGTCCGAAGACGCGCTCGCGGTGCTCCTCGTAGTGCTGGCCGGGGATCTGCCAGAAGCGCTCGTCCTTGATCATCTCGCGTGCTTCGAGGCGGATGTCGCCCCACTTCCCCAGCAGGTGGGTCGTCAGGGTGTCGACGTCGATCGTGACGTCGGCGTGCTCGTCGGCGGTGTTCTCAGGGCGAACGGCGGTGTCGGCCACGGCGTTCCTCTCATCGGGGGTGAGGTGACTTCACGATCGAACGTACGAGATCGTGCACGCTGGCGCGGATTCTTTGTGATCCACGCACAAGTGCGGCGGGCACGCGGGCGGCGGGTCGGTGTCGGATCCGCACAGCCGCGCTCACGGCGACGTCGCGGGGACCTTCTTCGCGTCCGCGAGCCGCGCGTCCGGATCGTCGGCCCACCGTTCCGCGTCGCTGCGGAATGCGCGGGTCACGAGCTCGCCCATGCGCTTCCATGTGCGGTCGCGGATGAAGATGAAGTCGATGCCGATCATCGCCAGCGAGAACCACGGCAGCCCCATCAGCACGGCGATGCCGATGTGGAACGACATGATGCCGAACAGCGCGAGGATGCGCGTGGGGCGCAGCAGCAGCATGAAGGGGAAGGCGATCTGGAGGATGATCGACCCCCAGCTCATCATCGTGACGGCCGGGCCCCAGGCGGTGACGATCTCGCTGAGCACCGGCCAGGTGCCGAATCGTTCGGTCATCAGCGGGTTGTAGACCGCGTAGCCGCCCGACCACGGGTCGCCGGCCGCCTTGTAGAGGCCGCCGGAGACGTAGACGAAGATGACCTGCGCCGCGAGGGCGACGAGGGCGAGGTTGTGCAGAAGGTTGCTGATCTCGCGCGGGAGGATCGTGCGGAAGTCCTTGCGTGCGCGACGGCGCGCGTCGATCGACAGCCGCGCGGCTGGATCCGCGAAGAACAGCAGCAGCAGCACGATGCGGTACATGTTGTCGCCCTGGTCGCCCACCGAGTCGTTCATCTCGATGAAGCTGATCCAGAGGACGAAGTAGAACGGCAGCACGATCTTGAAGCGCCAGCCGATGGTGAACAGCACGGCGAGCGCGAGCAGCACGAGGTAGAGCGTCGTGAACAGCACGTCGTCGTAGGCCACGCGATGGAACCAGCTGAACAGCCAGATCTGCGGGAAGTCGCTGATGGGCTCGGCCCCCTCGCCGTTCCACGCGGATCCGGACCCGAACGCGTACAGGCGCGTCGAGAAGTTCGTCAGCAGCAGTCCGATGCCGGTGAGGCCCAGCACGATGCGCGTGACGGCGAGGCCATAGATCGACTTCTTCTCATCGAGGAGCCAGGATTCGCCAGCCAGCCAGGTGGTGCGCACGACGCCTGCGAGCGTGACGACGAGCAGGCGGATCAGTCGGCCGATCGCGCGCGGAGCCCGCGTGATGATTGCGCGTGCGGTCGCGCCGATGGCGCGCACGTCGGGCCTCGTGCCGCCGGTACGCTCGCTCATTCGGAGATCCGTTCGTGCGTCGAGCGGAACACGTCCGTGAACGCGTCCTGCGACTGTCCGTCGTTGACGACGAGACCGCGCCAGCCCGTCGGCGAGTACTGGATCCCGGGACGTTCAGCCTCGGGATCGTGGCGGTCGCGGAAGGGGATCACGTTCTGGCGCGTGGCGCGGTACTGCAACCGTTCGACATCGTCGCCCCAGACGGCGTAGGCGACCTGCGTGGCGTATGCGGTGGCGCGGTGCTCCTGCTCGATGTACTGCGCGACGTCGCTGTCGTTGTCGCCGCTGGCGTACATCGCGTCGCCCATGCGCTCTTCCCAGGCGTCCTTGAAGTAGTTGAGCTCCGCGATCTCCTTCTGCTCGTCGTTGAGGTCTGCCCATGCACCGCGCAACTGGCTCGAGACGTCCATCGCGATGATGCCGGCGCGCGGCGTGAAGAGGTTGTAGCGGATCATCGACAGCTCGGTGTCGGAGGCGGAGACCCATTCGGTCGTCTCGCCGTCGACGAGCGCGCGCACCTCGAAGCGGTAGT
>DWXU01000099.1:0-26469 GCA_019119065.1 Candidatus Microbacterium pullistercoris
CGGCCGCCTCGGCCTCCGGGGTGCCGTTGACGACGAGAACGAAGTAGTCGGTGTCGAGGACACCCTCGACCTCCTCCGTCTGCTCCGCCGTCGGCGGCGGCTCGGGAAGATCGATCGCCTGCGTGTTCGACAGCGCGAGGAACGCGAAGATGCCAGCCGCGGTCAGCACGACGACCGCAAGCACCCACCACAGCAGGATGACCAGCCACCGCAGACGCGGCGGAGGCGCACGGTGGGCGCCGACGCGTGCGGAATCGCGCGGAACGTCGTCGAAGCGATCACGCGGGAAGATGGAGGTCGGCATCCCGCTCATCATAGAGAATCGCGTCAGCGATCACCTGAGGAGGCGAGCGCGACGCGCGGCCCGGGCCTCGCGCAGGCGGCGCAGGCGGCCGACGAGCATCGGGGCGTGCGCCTGGGCGAGCGGATCATCGACGAGGCGGCCGAGGAGCTGGTAATACCGCGCCGGCTCGAGCCCGAGGCGCTCGCGCACCGCCTCTTCCTTGTCGGCGGTGTGCTTCGGCCACTCGGCCTCGAAGGCGAGAATTGCCCGCGACCGTTCATCGAGCGTGCCCTGACGCTGATGATCGAGCTGAGCGTTCGACATGTCTTGACGGTAGCGCGCGCGGCAGGCGCTGCGGTCGAGGCGCGCCTGGGAAGCGACGGATGGGACCGGCCACGTCACGCCGCGAGCGGGCGCATCGCGTCCGGCGGGACCTACGCGTCGCGGATCCAGGCTCCGAGCGGGTCGGTCTGCGCGATCGCGCGGCCGTCCATCGCGAGCACGAAACCGTCCCAGCTCTCCGCGTCGATCGGCGGGTCCCACGCGTCGTGCAGCGCGGGCGGATCGATCGTGATCCACCGCGCAGGGAGTCCGGCGATCTCCTCGCGCAGGCGCGTACGCGCCGCGTGCGGAAGGTGCGGCAGCACGCCCGGCGTCGTGATGACGAGCGTCGCGTCCTGCGGCGCACCGGCGGCGAGATCGGCAAGCGCGGTCCCGGCCGACGCGTCGCCGGCGACGACGAGTGGCGGATCCGCCCGCGCGACGTCGAGAGCGCCGTCGACGCGCTCCTGACGCGCCGCCTCCCCCGGCCAGACGAGTCCCGAGATCCAGGCGCGGTCGGCGTCGTCGCGCGGGTCTCGCGGGTGCAGATCGATGCCCGCGCGCCAGACGATGTCGGGCAGGCGCCGCGGCGCGCGGAGGCCGCCGCGCAGTTCGCTCACGATCTCCACGGAGCCGTCACCGAGGGCGGTCTCGGATCCGTCCTCATCACGGAACCGGTAGGCATACCGATCCGGCAGCAGGCAGAGCCCGGCCGATGCGCCGACCTCCAGGAGGGCGATCGGGCCGCGCACGCGAGAGAGGGCGACGAGGAGCGGGGCGCACCGCAGCGGATCGTTCGTCTGCGTCGTCCGCTGCGCGCACTCGGCGACGATGCGCTCGGCGTTCGCGAGGAAGAACTCTGCCCACTCGGCGTACCCGCCGAGGCCGGCCCCCAGCATGCGCGTCACCGCGAAGACGAGCGGTGGTTGGCGGTGCGGCGCGGGCAGGTCGGCGAGGATCCCCGCGATGCGTTCGTCGCCCGCGACCCCCTCCGCCCATTCCGCGTATCGGTCGCTGCGGCCGGGAGCCTCCTGCCGCGCGAAGCGCTCGTAGCGCTCGCGCACCTCGTTCGCGTCCATCCGGCCAGTCTCTCGCACCGACCGCCGCGCGGCGAGGAGATCGAGCTCCGCAACCGCGGAGAATCGCCAGAACCGCGGATCCGCGGAGGCGTTTCGCTCCGCTGTTACGGCGGATGTCCGCGGCACCGGCGCGACGGATCCCGCGCCGACACGCGGGCGTATCCTGAGGACATGGCTTACGAGATCCAGAAAAGCGACGAGGAGTGGCGCGCCGAACTGTCCGCCGAACAGTACGCGGTGCTCCGCGAGCAGGGCACGGAGCGCGCATGGACGGGCGAGCTCCTCGACGAGGAACGCGCCGGCCTCTACACCTGTGCGGCGTGCGGTGCCGAGCTGTTCAAGAGCGGCACGAAGTTCGACTCGAACTGCGGCTGGCCGAGCTTCTACGAGTCGATCCGGCCCGAATCCGTGCAGCTGCTGGATGACAGCAGCCACGGCATGCAGCGCACCGAGGTGCGGTGCGCACGCTGCGGCGGCCACCTCGGCCACGTCTTCCCCGACGGCTTCGGCACGCCCACCGGCGACCGCTACTGCATGAACTCGCTCTCGCTGAACTTCACGCCCGACGCGGGCTGAACATGACACGAATGCACCTTCCCCGGCGGGGAAGGTGCATTCGTGTCATGTGGGTCGTTCAGATGACGTGGATGCCGCACTCGACCTTCGTCGATCCCGCCCAGCGACCGGACCGCGGATCCGCGCCGTCGGCCACGGGCTGCGTGCACGGCTCGCAGCCGATCGACGGGTAGCCGTTGTCCAGAAGCAGATTCATCGGGACGCCGTGGCGATCGGCGTACGCGGAGAGCTCGTCGCTCGTCCACCCCACCAGCGGATTCACCTTGACGAGGCCGTTCTTGTGATCGAACGTGACGAGCGGGGCGAACGCGCGCGTCGACGACTCCTCGCGGCGCACGCCCGAGATCCACACCTCGTAGCCGCGCAGTGAGTCGCGCAGCGGCTCGACCTTGCGCATCGCGCAGCAGTACTCGGCATTGGTCGCGAACAGGTCGGATCCGTATGCGGCATCCTGCTCGCCCGGCGTCAGGTCGGGCGTGACGTCGACGACGCGGATGTCGAGTTGCCGCTGGGCCTCGTCGCGCGTGGCGATCGTCTCCACGAAGTGATAGCCCGTGTCGAGGAAGAGCACGTCGACGCCGGGGATCGACTGCGAGACGAGGTGCGGCAGCACGGTGTTCGCCATCGACGAGGCGACGGCGACGGCTCCCGGGTCGAACGTCTCGGCGACCCAGGCGAGCGCCGCACGGGCGTCGGCTTCCTGATCCATTCCGCTCCGGAGCGCCGCGATGCCGTCGCGGGCGACCCGCTCGAGTTCGTCCGCCGTGCGGCGTCCGCGCGTGCGCGGGGCGAGGCTCGTCGTCATTGCAGTGCCTCCTCATCGGCGCGGTGTGCCCATTGCGCGAACGTCTCCTCGCCCTCGCGATCGGCGTCGTACCGGCGCGCGACTCGTTCGACGTAGTCGGCGATGTCGTCCGCGGCGACCTTGAGGCCGCGCACGGTGCGCCCGAGCCCGGCTTCGTCGCGATCCTGCGATGCGAGACCGCCGCCGAGGTGCACCTGGAAGCCCGGAACCTTGTTGCCGTCGTCGTCCGTGATCAGCTGGCCCTTGAGGCCGACGTCGGCGGTCTGCACCCGAGCGCAGGAGTTGGGGCAGCCGTTGACGTGCAGGCTCAGCGGCGCCGGCAGGTCGGTGCCGGCGAAGCGCTCCTCAATCTCCTCGACCGCACGCGCCGCAGTGTCCTTCGTCTCGACGATCGCGAGCTTGCAGTATTCGATGCCGGTGCAGGCGATCGTGCCGCGGCGGATGAGGCTCGGTCGCGCGCTGAAGCCGAGCTCGTCGAGCCCCTGGATCAGCGACTCGACGCGCTCCTCGTCGATGTCGAGCACCAGGAGCTTCTGGTGCGGCGTCGTGCGCACGCGCGTCGACCCGTGACGTTCGGCGAGATCGGCGAGCTTCGTCAGCCGCTCCCCCGACAGGCGACCGACGAGCGGCGCCGCTCCCACGAAGAATCGGCCGTCCTTCTGACGGTGGACACCGATGTGGTCGCCGGGCCCCGTCGGCCGCGTCGGCGCCGGACCGTCAGCGAGCGCGTAGCCGAGGTACTCGGTCTCCAGCACCTCACGGAACTTCTCGGGCCCCCAGTCTGCGAGGAGGAACTTCAGCCGTGCCTTGTTGCGCAGGCGCCGGTAACCGTAGTCGCGAAAGATGCTCGTGACACCGCTCCACACTTCGGCCACCTGGTCGGGTCGTGCCCAGGCGCCGAGCCGCTCCCCGAGGCGGGGAACGGCGGCGAGCGCGCCGCCGACCCAGACGTCGTATCCGATGCCGTGTTCCGGGTGGTCGATCGCCACGAACGAGATGTCGTTGATCTCGTGGACGACGTCCTGGCTCGGGTGACCCGTGATCGCGGTCTTGTACTTGCGCGGCAGGTTCGCGAAGGCAGGATCCCCGATGTAGCGCTCGGAGATCTCGCGAATCTGCGGCGTCGGATCGATCAGCTCGTCGGCCGCGACGCCCGCCACGGGGGAACCCAGAATCACGCGCGGCACGTCGCCGCACGCCTCGGTCGTGTGCAGTCCAACCGCCTCGAGTCGCCGCCAGATCTCGGGAACGCTCTCGATCTCGATCCAGTGCAGCTGCACGTTCTGCCGGTCGGTGAGGTCAGCGGATCCGCGAGCGAAGTCCGTCGAGATCTCGCCGATCACGCGCAGCTGTTCGGTCGTCAGCTGGCCGCCGTCGATGCGCACCCGCAGCATGAAGTACTCGTCCTCGAGCTCGTGCGGCTCGAGCGTCGCGGTCTTGCCGCCGTCGATTCCCGGCTTGCGCTGCGTGTAAAGACCCCACCAGCGGAATCGGCCGTGCAGGTCGGTCGAATCGATCGACGCGAACCCGCCCTTCGCGTAGACGTTCTCGATGCGTTCGCGGACGTTCAGTCCGCCGTCTTCGCGCTTGAACTCCTCGTTCGCGTTGAGCGGCTCGGTGCCGTCGATCTTCCACTGGCCGTGCGGCTTCTTCGCGCCGCGCGCGGCGCGGGTCCGTGCCCCCCGGTTGGCCGTGTTCGGCGTGGTGTCGGTGCTCATCGCTGCCCTCCGTGGATCGCCCTCGAGACGACACTAGGGAGTGAACGCGACCTCGGCATCTGTGTGACGACTCATGGCGTCACGAGGGGTAATGCTGTCTCCCCCGAGACGGTCAGACCAGCAGGTCTTCGAGCGCCGCGGCCGCGCCGGCGTGAGCCGCCGTGAGCGCGATGCCGGAGGGAAGAACGCGCGCAACCCCGCCCGACTCGCGGACGATGACGAGGCTCGCGGCGTGGTCGATCGCGCTGTAGCGGTGCACGAGCGCCGCCGCGCCACGACCGAGCGCGGGCCCCGCGAGCGTTGCCGTGCCCGAACCGAGGATCCGCAGCGTGCAGTGACTCGCGGCGAGACGCTCGATCAACGGCAGCAGACCTGCCCACGGCGCCGCGCCGGCGAGTTCAGTTGCCACCATGCGACCGACGAGCGGTTCCGGGGTTGCGACCGCGGGCGCGACGATCCGCACCCCCTCACGCCAAGCTCCTCGACCGCGCGACGCGACGATCGGCACGCTCTCATGCGGGTCGAGGATCGCGCCGACGACCGGCTCACCGCCCTCGACAAGGGCAAGCGAGAAACTCGTCCACGGCATGCCGTTCGCGAGGTTCGCCGTGCCGTCGACCGGGTCCAGGTACCAACACGGCACGGTCCCGTCGGTCGCTCCACCGTACTCTTCGCCGACGATGTCGTGTTCGGGGAACTGCGCGCCGAGGACGGCGCGTACTCGGCGCTCGATCGCGCGGTCGACCTCGGTGACATGGTCGGCGGGGTTCCGCTTCGTGTCGATCGCGCGAACGCCCTGTCTGAACGCTGCGCGTACGGCGCCGGCAGCTTCCCTCGCGAGCTCGTCCACGATCGCGAGTTGCCGAGCAGCCTCGTCGGGGAGTGCTCTGCGCGCCGCGTCGAGGTCATCGGTCGTGATCGAATCGACGCCGAGACCTGCGAGATGCGCGGCCTGGGCGGCGTGGTTGACCGTCCAGCACGCCACACGCACGCCGAGCGCGTGCACGGCATCGACGAACGCGCCGCCGACCAGCAGGTGTTGCGTGTTGACGAACGCGGGGCGTAGCTCGGCGAGATCGTCCTCGGTCGGCGCTTCCGCGGACGACCACGGCTGGTGGATCACGGCGTTGGGCAGCTGTGCACGAATCACCCGCATGGCTTCGAACGCACCGCACCACTCCGTGAGCTCCTCGGCGTCGGCACCGCGGACGACGTCTGCGGCGGGGCCAGCCGGATCCGAGATCTCCATGTCGATGAGCAGGCGCACGCCCGTATCGCGCACGAGGTCGATCGCGGCGGCGAGCGGGGGAATCCGGTGCTCACCGCCACCGACCGCCGACACGTCGTCGAGCGTCATCTGGTCAATGCGGCGCGGGTCGCCCCACAGTCGCTCGAGCGTCGCGTCGTGCAGCAGCACCACGGCGCCGTCCATCGTCAGTCGGACGTCGATCTCGACGACGTCGGCGCCCCACGCGATCGCATCGCGGATCGCGGCGAGAGTGTTCTCCCGCGCTGCTGCGGATCCGTGTCGCCCACGATGCGCGACAAGCCGCGGCCCGGTCACGCCGCCAGCTCCGCTTCGACGGGGGCATGATGGTCCTCGGCGAGGATCCCATCGACGTAGCGGAGCGCGTGGGAGAAACGGATCCGCACCTGCTCCCCGGCCGCGGGCGCCTCTCCGCTGATGAAGGCCCGGAGGTCGTGGCCGCGCGCGGCAAGAGCAACCTCGAGGAAGTGCCCGTGCGGCAGCACGCGCGTCACACGAGCCGGGATCCCGTCGCCAGCGAGGGAGACGTGCTCGGGACGCACCATGTACTGCACGCCGTCCTCGCCCTCGCCGAGGTCGAGCGCCGGCACCCAGTTGCTCTTCCCGATGAATCTCGCGACAAACTCCGTCGCCGGCGCGCGATACAGGTCTCCGGGATCCGAGACTTGCTCGATCCGGCCGCCGTTCATCACGGCGACACGGTCGGAGACGGCCATCGCCTCCTCCTGGTCGTGCGTGACGAGCACCGTCGTGATTCCGAGTCGCTGCTGGATGTCACGGATCTCCTCACGAACGCGGACGCGCAGTTTGGCGTCGAGGTTCGACAGCGGCTCATCGAGCAGCAGCAGCTTCGGACGCTGCACGAGGGCCCGCGCGAGCGATGCGCGCTGTTGCTCCCCGCCGGAGATCCGTGCAGGACGACTGCGCGCGTGGTGGGTGAGGCCAACCAGCTCGAGCACCTCGGCGATGCGCTCGTCGGCCTCACGGCGAGGCGTCCTGGCCACACGCAGGGGGTAGCCGACGTTCTTCGCGACCGTCATGTGCGGCCACAGGGCGTAGTTCTGAAACACCATGGCGCTGGGGCGTTTGTCCGGTCCCAATGACGTGACGTCTCGCCCCGCGACCTCGACGCCGCCGTGATCGGGCGCGAGGAAGCCCGCGATCATGCGGAGAGTCGTCGTCTTGCCGCAGCCGGACGGCCCGAGAAGCGCGACGAGTTCTCCCGGTGCGATCGTGAGCGACAGGTCGTCGACGATCGTGCGGCCGCCGAGCTTCTTCGTCAGGCTCGCGAGGCGCAGACCGGGGACGTGGGAAGAAGGTGTCGTGTCGGTCACGATGCTCCTAACGGATCTGGAAGCCTTCGGCGAGCTGTCCGCCCATGATGTATCGGCGAGTCAGCAGCAGGAGGACGACGGAGGGGATGGTCAGCAGAAGCGCGAAGACGGCGGCGACCTGCTTGGGATGGTTGAGGACGAGCGAGTACATCTCGGTGGGCATCGTCATGAACGACGGCGCTCCGATGAGGTAGGTGCCCTGCGCCTCGTCAAACGAGGCGAGGTACGACATCACGGCGGCGACGAGGATCCCCGGAAGCGCCATCGGCAACGTCACAGTGAGGAACACGCGCAGCTTTCCGGCGCCCGCGTCACGCGCCGCCTCCTCGAGTGAGCGCGGCACGGCGGAGAACGCCGCGGCCGGAATCCAGGTCATGAACACGACGGTGCCGATGACATGGACGATGATGATGCCGAGCGCCGTCTCCATCAGCCGCAGGCCGTAGAACACGGTCGCCATCGCGACGAACAGCCCCATTTTCGGGAAGGCGTTCGTCGCGAACAGGCCCACGAGGAAGATGCGGCGGCCGGGGAAGTCGAATCGTGAGAATGCATACGCCGCGGGCAAGCACACGAGCGCGGAGACTGCGACGGTGATCGGGGCGAAGAACAGGGAGTTCTGGATCGCCGAGAACAGACCGGGGTCCGCGAGGACCACGCTCCACCAGTCGAGGGTGAGACCGGCGGGCAGCAGTGATGGATAAGTCCACTCGGTTGCGAATGCATGAGCCGTGAGCCACACGAGCGGTCCGAGGATGAACCCGGCGATCGCGATCACGAGTAGGGCGAAGAGCACGCGGCCTCCCGCGCGCCGCAGGAGCGACGACATCACACCCTCCCTTCCTGTTTGGCGCTGCGGAAATTCGCCCACACGTACAACGCGGCCACGCCGGATGCGATGACGAAGACGACGACCGCGATCGCCGCGGCCTGCTGGGGCTGATTGAACGACTGGAAGTACTTGCTGATGTCGACACCGAGCTGCTGCGGCGCGTTGGGGCCGGTGAAGTACGGCACCGTGAACTGCCCGAGCACGCCGATCGCCGTGAACGTCGCGGCGATGACGAGAGGGATCCCCGCCATCGGCACGAGCACACTCCGGACGATCGCGAACGTCGAGGCCCCGGCATCGCGGGCGGCGTCGATGAGCGCGTCAGGAACAGCCTGCATGCCGGACGTCGACATGAGGAGCGCGAACGGCAGGTTGACCCATACCGATGCGATGACGACACCGGTGACGGTGAACCCGAACACGGGCGCGTCGAGCCCGAACTGCGCGAACACACTGCGCATGAAACCGTCTCCCGAATAGAAGGTCAGGATCGCCCACGAGGCGATGACCACCGGGATGAACAGCGGCACGATTCCGATTCCCGAGAGCACCGCGCCCGACCAGCCGCCGCGCAGGCGCAGGATGACGGCGATGCCGATCGCGAGCGCGAGAGTGATCACCGTGGTCACGAGGGTGACGAACACGGTGGCACCGAGGTCACGTCCGAAGCGGACGTCTGCGAACAGCTGCGCGTAGGCGTCGAGCGTCACGAGCCCATCGGCCTCATAGACGTTCTGCCCGATGGCGGCCGCGGTGCTGTTGAGTCCGCCCGTCATACCGAAGCTGAAGCCAATCGACAGCAGCACCGGCAGGCCGACGAACAGAGTGATGAGCACGACCGGCGGCAGCGCCATCGAGAAGCCGACGACGCGGTGGCGCGCCGCAGCGCGCTCGCTGGCCGAACGGGCGGGGCGCTCACGCAACGCCGTGCGTACCCCGCCCGTCGCCGTCAGAGTCTCCGCGCTCACGGAACGCGCTTGTCCCACTCGTTCGCCATGTCGGCGGAGATCTCGCTGTAATAGCCCGGGCGGAGCGCATCAGGATCCGCGTCGGCGAACCGGTCGGCCACCTCGCCGGGAAGCGCATCGAGAGCGACCACCGGATATCCGGAGATCTGGTCGGCGATGATCTGCTGGCCGTCCGAGCTGAGCACGAAGTTGACGAGATCGATCGCGGCCTCGTGCTGCTCGCTCGTTCTCGGGATCCCGAGGTACGACGCGCTCCCCGTGAAGCTCGGGTCGCTGATCTGCGCGTAGGCCACCGTGTCCGGGATGAGCCCCGTCTCCTGGCCCGTGATGAACTGGTCGCTCCACACGGGCGCCATCGAGATCTCACCACCGGCGAGCAGCTCCAGCACCTGGTTGTTGCCGTTCGGATACACACCACCCTGGTAGACGAACTCCCCGAGCTGACCGAGACGCTCGAATCCGGCGTCCCACCCGACCTCGAGTTCCTTCGCATAACCGGTGCGCATCGCTTCCTGGTCGTCAGCAGAGAGATAGCTGTCGAGCACGGTCGTGACGAAGGCACCGCCCGAGCCGCCGGTCGACGGTGAGTTGTAAGCGAACTCGCCCGGGTTGTCCTCGATCCAGGTCAGCAGCTCGTCGAGCGTGCGCGGTGGCTCGTCGACGGTCGTCGTGTCGTAGGCGAGCAGAACGGACGATGCGCGATACGGAATGCCCACACCCTTGCCGGCGTCGATCGTGCCCTGCGGCACGGTCTCGAGACCGGCGACAGTGCTCTGGTCGATCTCGAGCAGGGTGTCCGCTTCGGCGGCGCTCGAGATGACGAACCCGGCATCCACGAGATCGAACCCCGGGGCGTCCCCGGCCTGCGTCGCGGTCGTCAGCTTCGCCACCGTCTGCTGGTCGTGCTCGCCATGCAGGTCGATCGTGGTGTTCACCGTGACATCGGGATTCTGCTCCTCGTAAGCGGGAATGATGCCCTGCTCCCACAGGTCCTGCACGTTGGTGTCGCCGGAAATGAAGACCGTGAGGCTCGATCCATCGGCGGTCGTCGTATCCGCCGCTGTTCCGCTCGCCGCGATCGGCCCGCAGGCTGTCAGTGCGCCGACGGCGCACAGCGCGGCCGCGGCAGTCGTGAGTGTTCGCTTGGTGATCACGGGCACGTTTCCTTCTGTCGGGGGAATCTGCGCGACGGTCATCGCACCGTTTCGATCGTTGGCCCCGGAGGTGGCCGCACGGTGAATAACGGGAGACGGATTGTCGGTGTCGAGACGAACGAATCGAAACGTTGCGATCAAGCGTTACTGTGGCGGTGTGGCAACCGGAACATCAGGAGCGTCGCCCGCGCCGAGCGGGCGCAAGGGACGGGCCACGATCGCCGACGTCGCGGCGCGTGCCGGGGTGTCGACGTCCACGGCATCGCTCGCGTTTCGCGGATCGGAGCGCGTCCGTGACGCGACGCGGGATCGCATCCTCACCGCCGCGACGGCGCTTGACTATCGGGGGCCGCATCCCGTCGCCAGTTCGCTGCGGAGGGGCCGGACGGGGATCGTGGGGATCGTCATCGCCGAGCGCGTCGGCCTCGCCTTCCAGAACCCCGTCGCTCTCGCGACGATGGACGGACTGTCGGAGAGTCTCGAAAGCGTCGGCTACGGGCAGCTGCTGCTGCCCGGCCGCGCGACGATCCGCGAACGGCCAGAACCACTCGGTTCCCTGCCCGTCGATGCGATCGTCTTCGCCACGCGCGGCGAGGAGTTCGACGGCCTCCTCCCGATCGTCCGAGCCCGCGGCGTCCCGATGGTGGGCATCGAGGGTCCGCACGCCGATGACGTCACGCTCGTCGAGGTCGACGACCGGGGAGGCATGCGTCGACTGGCGGAACAGGTCGCCGCGCTCGGGCACAGGGACGTCGGCGTCATCATGCGCACCACCGAGCTCGGCCACTCGCGAGGCCCGGGACGGATCGAGCCGATCACCGCGGGGATGGCGACGATCGCGAACCGCACGATCCACGGCCGCCTCGACGCAGTCGCGCGGGTGTTCCCCCACGCGCTGCGCGTCGAGGCGGGCGGACGCGACGCGGCGGCGGGTGCCGAAGCCGCTCGTGTGCTCCTGACGCGGCCGCGCCGACCGACCGCGATCCTCGCGCAGAACGACATCCTCGCGGCCGGTGCGATCGCGGCCGCTGACGCCCTCGGGATCCGCGTGCCCGAGGAAGTTTCGGTGACGGGCTTCGACGGAGTCGAGATCCCCTGGCTCGATCGTCAGCTGACCACCGTGCGGCAGCCGCTGCGCGGACGGGGGCGCGCAGCCGGGCGCCTCGTGGGCGAGCTTCTCGAGGGCGGCACCCCCGACGGTGTGATGCTGCCGGTCGAACTCGTCCCCGGCACAACGACCGCTCGTCCCCCGCGTGGGCGCTGACGCAGCCGTGCACGCACGGTGTTCCGGTGCTCTCGTGGGATGCGCGATCGGGTGAACGGTGCCGGCTGAGGGGCTCGAACCCACGACCCCCGCTTTACAAGAGCGGTGCTCTACCAACTGAGCTAAGCCGGCGTGACCCGCGAACGGGCCGGATACAGCCTAGTCGGATTTGGGATCCGTCTCGCCGTAGGTGCGCTCACTCTCGAGCGTGAAGAGGAACTGGCTGAACTCCGCGGCGTCGTCGAGCGCGCCGTCATACACGGCGCCGTCGACGACGACGACCGGCGCAGACAGGGCGACGCCATCGGTGCCGGGAATCGATCCCGCGAGTGCACGGTCGGTGGCCTCGCTGACCCAGGGTGCGTAGGTACGATCCGTGATGCAGTCCGCCACGCCCTCGGCGCCCGATTCCGCGGCGATGTCCGCGAGCTCCGCGTCGGTGTGCCCCTCGGTCGACACCTCGGGCTGGTCGGTCAGCAGCGCCGTGTTGAAGTCGCTGAATGCGCGCGGCGATTCGGAGACCACGCACATGACGGCCCCGGCAGCCCGGGTCGAGTACTGCGTTCCGTTGGACTCCCCCGCGCGCAGTGAGACGGGGTGGTACGTGAGGCTGATGACGCCTTCGTCAACCCACTCGTACATCTCAGGGCCCAGTTCGGATTCGATCGTGCCGGCGGCGGGATCGAGGTAGTCGACATACACGTCGACGTCGAAGGGCTCGTCGACCTGCTCCGGGCGCTCGTCCTCGGGCACGAGGCTCGTGACGTCGATGCCGTCGCCTGAGATGTTCTTCGGCAGCACGACGGGGCGGTCGAGCTCGGGGGCGACAGAGCGCCACACCCACCAGCCGGCCGCGACGACAGCCGCGATGATGACCACCGCGATGATCGCGCGCCGTGCGACCGTGCGTCGCTGGATCCGCGCGTTGACGCGCTTGGCCTTCTCGCGCACAGCATCGCGACGTTCGTTCGTCATCGTCTCGTCGCTGTCATCATTCGTCATCTGGCTGCCCCCTCCTTGGTCCGTCGGGTACGGACGGCAACCCGCCGATCATAATGACGTGCCCTGAGAATCGCCCCGTCACCGGCTCCGTGCGGCATCCATCGAGCCCATCGAGGACGTGTGACATACTGAATCAGCGCCCGATGACGGGCGTGCGGCGCGCGCGAGTGCATCGCTCATTCACAACGGATCGTCCGGCACGTACCTGCCGGTGAAGGAGAAACTCATGGCAACAGTGACGTTCGACAACGCCACCCGTGTCTACCCCGGAGGCACTCGCCCCGCGGTTGACAAGCTCAACCTCGAGATCGGCGACGGAGAGTTCCTCGTCCTCGTCGGCCCCTCCGGTTGCGGAAAGTCCACCTCGCTCCGCATGCTCGCAGGCCTCGAAGAGGTCAACGACGGCGCCATCCGCATCGGCGACCGCGACGTCACCGACGTGCCGCCGAAGGACCGCGACATCGCGATGGTCTTCCAGAACTACGCGCTCTACCCCCACATGACCGTCGCCGACAACATGGGCTTCGCCCTGAAGATCGCCGGCGTGAACAAGGAGGAGCGTCGCAAGAAGATCGAAGAGGCCGCCGATCTGCTCGACCTGCGCCCCTACCTCGACCGCAAGCCGAAGGCCCTCTCCGGTGGTCAGCGTCAGCGCGTCGCAATGGGTCGCGCGATCGTCCGCGAGCCGCAGGTGTTCCTCATGGACGAGCCGCTGTCGAACCTCGACGCGAAGCTCCGCGTGCAGACCCGTACGCAGATCGCGTCGCTGCAGCGCCGCCTCGGCGTCACGACGGTGTACGTCACGCACGACCAGACCGAGGCCTTGACCATGGGCGACCGCATCGCGGTGCTCAAGGACGGCGTGTTGCAGCAGGTCGGCACCCCGCGTGACCTGTACGAGCGCCCGCAGAACGACTTCGTGGCCGGCTTCATCGGCTCGCCCGCGATGAACCTCTTCCCGGCCGACCTCGTCAACGGCGGCGTGCAGGTCGGCACGAAGGTCGTTCCGATCGAGAGCGAGGTCGCCGACCGAGCGCACGGTTCGCAGGTCACGGTGGGCATCCGCCCCGAGGACTTCACCGTGGTGCCCGCGAGCGAGGGCGGCATTGAGGTGAAGGTCGACCTCGTCGAGGAGCTCGGTGCCGACGGTTACCTCTACGGCAGCGCCGAGATCGAGGGCAACACCCAGGAGTTCGTCGTCCGCGTCGACGGCCGCAGCCACCCGATGGCGGGCGACGTCGTGACGCTTGCGCCGACGCCCGACCACATCCACGTGTTCGACGCCGAGACCGGTGAGCGCCTCATCGACAAGGCCATCGTCACGTCGATCTGATACCGCACAACGACAGGCGCCCGTCCCGTGAGGGGCGGGCGCCTGTCGTTGTCGGCGCGCGCCATCTTCCAAAAATGCACCCAAACGGCGAATTTTCGAGCCGTTTGTGGAAGGTGGGCGGAAAGCGCCCGGCGGTACGGTCGCCTCAGCCGCGCAGCGTGGAGATCTGGTAGAGCGCGACCGACGCCGCGATACCGGCGTTGAGCGACTCGGTGGCGTCCGAGATCGGGATCGAGACGATCTGGTCGCAGTTCTCGCTGACGAGGCGCGACAGCCCGTCACCCTCGCTGCCGACGACGATCACGAGCGGACGGTCGGCGAGCTCGATGTCGGGCATGCGCACCTCGCCGCCGCCGTCGAGGCCGAGCACGAACACACCCTGCTTCTTGAGGTCCTTGAGCGTCTGCGTGAGGTTCGACGCCATCGCCACGGGGATCCGTGCGGCCGCGCCGGCGCTCGTCTTCCAGGCCGCCGAGTTCACGCCGGCCGACCGTCGCTGCGGCACGATGATGCCCTGCCCGCCGAACGCGGCCGTCGAGCGGATGATCGCGCCGAGGTTGCGGGGATCCGTCACGCCGTCGAGCGCGACGAGGAGTGGCGTGAGGCCCTTGTCGACGATGCTCTCGAGCAGGTCCTGCGGGTGCGCGTACTCGTACGGCGGCACCTTGAGGGCGACGCCCTGGTGCACGCCGTCAAACCCGGCCATACGGTCGAGTTCGGGTCGCGTGACCTCGAGGACCGGCAGCTCGCGCTTGTGAGCGAGCGAGAGCATCTCCTTCACACGGTCGTCCATCTCGACACGCTGCGCGACGTACAGCGTCGTCGCGGGGATCCGTGTGCGCAGCGCCTCGAGCACGCTGTTGCGTCCGGTGACGTACTCGTTGTCGTCGTTCGGTCGGCGACGCGGCGCCGAGCGTTGCTGCGGTCGCTTCGACGAGCTCCGCTCAGCGAGCTGCTTGCTGCGGTGCGCCTTGTGATAGACGCGGTCCTCAGCCTTCGGCGTCGGTCCACGACCCGCGAGCTTCGCCTTGCCTTTACCGCCCGACCCCTTGGTCGCGCCCTTTTTGCCCTTGCTCGCGCCGGGCCGCCCTGGCTTAGCCATCGATGCTCCAAACCGTTCCATCACGGGTGTCCTCGAGAACGACGCCGATGTCCGCGAACAGGTCGCGGATCCGGTCGGCCGTCGCCCAGTCCTTGTTCTCGCGCGCCTCGGCACGCTGTTCGATCATCGCTCGGACGAGGGCATCCAGAGCGGAAGCCGCCTTGTCGTCGACGTCGCCTGATTCGAGCGGATCGATGGCGAGGATCGTCGTCATCGCCTTCACCTGATGATAGGCGATCTCGGCTGTGACCTCGTCGCCGCTGGCGAGGGCGCTGTTGCCGCTCCGCACCGTCTCGTGCAGCACGGCGAGCGCCTGCGGCACCGACAGGTCATCGTCCATCGCCTGCGAGAACGCCTCCGGGAACGGGGCACGCCGATCCGTCACCGCCACGACGCGTTCGGCGCGCACGAGGAAGGTGCGGATACGCTCCATCGCCGAGGCCGCCTCCGCCCACGAAGACTCCGTCAGGTCGAGGCTCGAGCGGTAGTGCGCGGCCGCGAGCGCGTAGCGCACGACGCGGGCGGGCCGCTGGGCGAGCACGTCGCGCACGAGCGTGACGTTGCCGATCGACTTCGACATCTTCTGTCCGCCGGCGGTGACGAGTCCGTTGTGCACCCAGTAGCGGGCGAACGGATCCCCCGCCGCCTCCGACTGCGCGAGCTCGTTCTCGTGGTGCGGGAAACGCAGGTCGAGCCCGCCCCCGTGGATGTCGAACTCCGCGCCGACGTAGCGCAGCGACATGGCGGAGCATTCGATGTGCCATCCGGGGCGCCCGTCGCCCCACGGCGAGGGCCAGGAGGCGTCGGCAGGCTCGTCCGGCTTCGTCCCCTTCCAGAGCGCGAAGTCGTGGGCATCGCGCTTGCCGCGCAGGTCGGTCTCGTCGCTGACCATGGCGTCGATGTCTTGGCGCGTCAGTGCTCCATAGCTCGGCCAGGAGCTCACATCAAAGTAGACATCGCCATCAGCCGCATAGGCATGACCGCGATCGATCAGCCGCTGGATGAAGTCCTGCATCTGCGGGATCGACGCAGTGGCGCGCGGCTCGTAGGTGGGCGGGAGAATGTCGATGGCGTCGTACGCTGCGGTGAATTCCCGCTCCATCCGGTACGCGAGCGCCCACCACGGTTCGTCGGCCGTGGCGTTCTGCAGCACCTTGTCGTCGATGTCGGTGACATTGCGCACGTAGGTGACGCGGCCGTACCTGTGCTCGAGCCAGCGGCGGAGTAGATCGAAGGACAGCGCCGCGCGCAGGTGACCGACGTGCGGCCCCGACTGCACGGTCGGTCCGCAGACGTACATCGTCACGTTGCTCTCGTCGAGCGGGATGAACTCGCGAAGCGCCTGCACACGTGTGTCGTAGAGCCGGAGGGTCACGGATCCCACCCTAACGGCGCGGTACCACGAGGGCCGTCGCGATGACGTGCACCCCTTCGCCGCGTCCGGTGAAGCCCAGCCGATCGGTTGTCGTGGCCGAGACCGTCACGGGGGCCCCGAGCGCATCGCTGAGGACACGCTCGGCCTCCGCGCGGCGCGGTGAGAACACCGGACGGTTCGCCTGCAGCTGCACCGCGACGTTGCCGATCTGCCAGCCCGCATCGGCGAGGATCCGTGCGGTCTCCGCGAGGAACGCCTCGGCGTGCGCGCCGGCGAACTCGGGACGGTTCGTGCCGAAGTGGGTGCCGATGTCGCCGAGACCGGCGGCATTCAGGACGGCATCGACGATCGCGTGGCCGACCGCGTCGCCGTCGGAATGACCCGACAGCGCCGGTTCGCCGGGCCACTCGAGACCCGCGAGCCACAGGGATCCGTCTCCCCCGTATCCGTGCACGTCCGTGCCGACGCCGACGCGCGGCAGGTGCGGTCGCCGAGCATCTCGAAATTCGGCGAGCGTCTCGAAATTCTCCCGGTTTTCGCCCAACGCCGGCAGATTCCGAGACGCTCGGCGAACGAGGTCGCGGGCGCGGACGAGGTCGGCCGCCGTCGTGATCTTGAACGCGAGCGCGGATCCCTCCACGCGCAGCACGTCGTGACCCGCGTCGGCGACGAGCGCCGCATCGTCCGTGAACTCCTCGGACGCGCGCTGGTAAGCGGCGTCCAGGACGTCGCGGCGGAACCCCTGCGGCGTCTGCGCCGTCGCCAGGTCGGAGCGATCGACGGGGGCAGCGATTCGTTCGCCGTCGACGCGCTTGATCGTGTCGATGACGTCTAGCGCCGGGATCACGCCGTGACCCGTCTCCCGAACGCGGTCCGCGACCCGGTCGATAACCTCGGGCGGCGTCAGCGCGCGCGCCGCATCGTGCACCAGGACGACGTCGACGTCGGACCACACGCGTGCGAGCCCCGCGGCGACCGACAATTGCCGGGTCGCGCCCCCGGCGGCGATCGTCACGAGATCGCGACGTCGATCGCGCACGTCAGCGGACGGATCCGCATGCTGCGCGTGCGCCTGTGACGGGACGGCGACTCGCGGATCCGCGGCACGCCGGTCCGCGTCATCCGCGGCCGCATGCGCGATCGACAGCGCTTCGCCGAGATACTCCTCCGGAGCGACGACGATCACCTGTGCCGGGGCGGCGGCGAAGACACCGTCGAGACAGTGCCGCAGGATCGGACTCTCGTCGATGCCGACGAACGCCTTGGGCGCTCCGGCGCCGAGGCGCGCGCCGCTGCCGGCGGCGACGATGACAATCGCGGTGTCGATTCGGGCGATGCTCACGGTACACAAACCTAGTCGCCCCGCACCTTTCGGTGCGGGGCGACGACAAACGGTGCGGTGCGCTTACTCGCTTGCGAGGGCCTCGTCGAGGATGCGCGCGGCTTCCTCCTCGTCGACCTTCTTCGCGAGCGCGACCTCAGACTCGAGCACCTGGCGCGCCTTGGCGAGCATGCGCTTCTCGCCCGCGGACAGTCCGCGGTCCTGATCGCGGCGCCACAAGTCGCGAACGACCTCACTGACCTTGATGACGTCACCGGAGGCGAGCTTCTCGAGGTTCGCCTTGTAGCGACGCGACCAGTTGGTCGGCTCCTCGGTGAAGGGCGCCTTCAGTACGTCGAAGACCTCCTTGAGGCCACTCTCATCGATGACGTCGCGAACGCCGACGAGGTCGACGTTGTCGGCGGGAACCTCGATCACGAGGTCGCCCTGTGTGACGTTGAGCTTGAGGTAGGTCTTCTCCTCACCCTTGATGACTCGGGTCTTCACTTCGGTGATGGTTGCGGCCCCATGATGGGGGTAAACGACAGTCTCGCCAACCTCAAAAAGCATATGAATTACGTCCTTCCCAGCCTTATCTACTTTACCACAGCGCAGGTTGTACTAGGATTCCGCTCCGACTCCCGAATCGCGTCGTCAGAACGCGCGGCGACAGCGTCTAAGATGGAAGGTGGCCCCGCGTCATGTGTGGCGCTCGCACCACCAGGAGGATCCGTGAAATCGCGCTTCATCGCGTCTCTCGCCGCCGTCGGCTTCGTGCTCGTGACCGCGACCGGCTGCAACATGGTTACGACTCAAGCGACGACCTTCGAGTACACGGCCTCCGACGGCGTGAACCTCCCGGCGGCGGAGACCGACGGCCTTGACGTCCGCAACGCGTTCGTGGTCGCCGACTACGACGGCGCCGCCGGCAACTTCATCGCGGTCCTGGTCAACACCACCGACGAGGCGCAGACCCTCACGATCGACTGGGGCGACGGCGACGCGTCGATCGACGTTCCCGCCGACGAGACGGTGAGCCTCGGCGCGAACGCCGAGCCGGAGCTGATTGAGGACTTCGGGATCATGCCGGGCGCGACGGTCAGCATGTACATCCAGCCGGGCCTCGGCGAAGGCGTCGAGATCGAGGTTCCCGTCCTCAACAACTGCCTGACCGAGTACTCCGACCTCGCGCCCAACGACGAGTACGACGCCGAGTTCTGCGCGCCGGTGCTCGAGGTCGACACCGAGCACTGATCCTCTCGGATCAACGAGTGAGGGCCCCGCGAATCGCGGGGCCCTCACTCGTTGGCTGCCTAGGGTGTGTTGCTAAACGTGGTGCCGTCGCGAGCGGTTCGCGGTGCGTTGCGTCGCAAGGACGAGGAGGGAGGCGATGCCATCGCATCGTCGACCGACGAGGACGCCGCGAGGCGGCGTGCAGCGGTCCGCGCAGTAGGTGCCATGTTTAGCAACACGCCCTATCCCTCGAAGCGATAGCCGAGGCCGCGCACGGTGACGAGCATCTGCGGTTTCGACGGCGTCACTTCGATCCGCGAGCGAATGCGCTTGATGTGCACGTCGAGCGTCTTGGTGTCACCGAAGTAGTCCGAGCCCCACACGCGGTCGATGAGCTGACCGCGCGTGAGCACGCGCCCCGTGTTGCGCATCAGCAGCTCGAGCAGTTCGAACTCCTTCAACGGCATCGCGATCTGCTCGCCGTCGACCGAGACGGTGTGACGGTCGATGTCGAGCGTCACCCGCCCGGCCTCCAGCACATGCTCGTCGAGGTCGTCCTCTGACGCCATCGAGCGACGCAGGACGGCCCGCATGCGCGCGAGAAGCTCCCGCGACGAGTACGGCTTGGTCACGTAGTCGTCGGCACCGAGCTCCAACCCGACGACGATGTCGACCTCGCTGTCCTTCGCGGTCAGCATCACGATCGGTACGGAACTCGTCGTGCGGATCTGACGGCACACCTCCGTTCCCGGCATTCCCGGGAGCATGAGGTCGAGCAGGATGACATCCGCGCCGTCCTCCCGGTACCGGCGGAGGGCCTTCTCTCCGTCGTCCGCGATCTCCACCTCGAAGCCCTCACGCTGCAGCAGATACGCGAGCGGATCCGCGAGGTCGGGTTCGTCTTCCACGAGCAGAACGCGCGTCATGCCTTCTCTTCCTTCCGTTGCGCGGCGAGCTTCGCCGCGCGCTTGGCGTGTCTCTTCCCGGACGCGGATTCCTCCGTGTCGACCGCGGGAAGGCAGATGGTGAACGTCGATCCGTGGCCCTCGCGCGACCACAGCCGCACTTCGCCCCCGTGACGTTGGATCGCGTGCTTGACGATCGAGAGGCCGAGCCCGGTTCCGCCAGTGTGACGCGAGCGCGCCTGGTCGGCGCGGTAGAACCGCTCGAAGATCCGCTTCTGGTCATCTTCCGTGATGCCGATGCCCTGGTCGGTCACCGCGATCTCGACGATGCCGTCCTCGACCCGCACGCCGATGCCCACGCGCGAGCCCGCCGGCGAGTACGCGACGGCGTTGGAGACGAGGTTGCTGAGCGCCTCGACGAGCACGCGAGCGTCCCCGCGGACGTGATGGCCCCGCTCTCCGCCGGTGACGAGTTCGACCTCGGCGCCCGCTGCGGTGATCTGATGCGCCTCGACGGCGCGTATGACGACCTCGTCGACCGCGATCGTCGACACGTCGATCACCTCGCCCGTCGCCTGCAGTCGCGACAGGTTCATGATCCGTCCCGTCAGCTGTCCCAGCCGGTCAGCCTCGGCCGAGACGCGCCCCGAGAAGCGCCGCACCTGATCGGGGTCGTCCGCGGCCATCTCGAGGGCCTCGGCGAGCAGCGAGATCGCACCCACCGGCGTTTTGAGCTCGTGGCTCGTGTTTTGGATGAAGTCCTGCCGCATCTGCTGCACGCGCTCCTGCTCGGAGATATCGCGGACGAACACGGCCACGAAGCCGGGGTCGATCTGAGCGGCGCGGGCGACGACGAGTCGCGGCTCGCGGTCGAGGCGGCCGGCGCGGATCCGCATCGTCTGCGACTCGCTGAGTCCCGTTTCGCGCGCCTCCTTCATCAGCTCGCGCAGCTCCTCCTGCTCGAGGCGCGTGCCGGCCACGGCACCGAGCCACGTCGACGATGGCGATGTCGCGACGACGATGCCCGAGGTGTTCGTGATGACGGCCGCATCGTCCAGCGCATCGAGCATCGCAGTGACGGCGGACGGCACCGTGGGGTGCGCGCTCTCCTCTGCGCGGCGGCGCGCGCGGAGCGCCGCCAGCACCATGAGAGTCACGCCGACGCCGATGGCGACTCCGACGAGGAGCGCGATCAGAGATGCGGGCATGCCTCCAGAGTAGGGTGGACGTGAAGGTCGCCGTGCATCCGGTCGCGAGAATCCCGGCACGGGCCGGCGAGAGTTCATGAGGACTCCACCCGCCGTTAACCTTCGCTCGGCACACTCGCGGTTGCCGTGCGCGACGCCCGTTGCGCGTTGCGACGCGGGAACCACCATCAGCGGAAGGGCGCGAGACGATATGCGCGAAGTTTTCCACGACACCCTCGAAGACATCCAGGGGCGGCTCGCCGAGATCTCCGAGCTCGTGACCGAAGCCATCGAGAAGGCGACGGCGGCGTTCGCGTCGGGCGACGTGTCGCTCGCCGAAGACGTCATCGCAAACGACGACCGAATCGATGCGCTCGTCCTCAGCACCGACGAGATCGCGATCGAGACGCTGGCCATGCAGCAGCCGGTCGCGCAGGACCTGCGCGTGATCGTGACGGCGCTGCGCGTGAGCGCCTCGCTCGAGCGGATGGGCGACCTCGCCGAGCACATCGCGCAGCTCGTGCGCTCGCGATACCCCGAGCGCGCGATCCCGAAGGGCCTCAAGAAGACCTTCACGAAGATGGGCGAGCTCGACGTGCAGGTGGCGCGTACCCTCACGAAGCTGCTCAAGACGCAGGATCTCCAGTACGCGACGCTGATCCGCGATACCGACGACGACATCGACGAGCTGCACGCCTCGGTCTACGAGCGCGTGCTCGCCGACACGTTCACGGGTGAGATCCCGCACGCGATCGACGCGACGCTCGCGAGCCGATACCACGAGCGCTTCGCCGACCACGCCGTCTCGGTGGCGAAGAAGGTCGTGTACCTCGCCACGGGCGACTGGGCGGGGTCCGACGACGAGGACAGCCTCGGCGCCTGACCGACGCATCGAAAAGGAGGGGCCAGGAGGATCGATCCTCCTGGCCCCTCCTTCGTCGGTGGGCTACTTCTTGCCCTGCGAGGCGACGGCGGCGGCTCCGGCCGCGGCGGCCTCGGGGTCGAGGTAGCGTGCCGCCTTCACGGGGCGCATGTCGTCGTCGAGTTCGTAGACCAGCGGGATCCCCGTCGGGATGTTGAGGCCCGCGATGTCCTCATCGCTGATGCCGTCGAGGTGCTTCACGAGGGCGCGCAGCGAGTTGCCGTGCGCCGCGACGATGACCGTCTTCCCCGCGGCGAGGTCAGGAACGATCTCGCCCTCCCAGTACGGCAACATGCGGTCGATGACGAGCTTCAGCGACTCCGTGGCCGGCATGTCGTCGAGACCGCTATAGCGCGGGTCGTTCGTCTGCGCGAACTCGTCGTCCGGGTCGATCTCGGGCGGCGGCACGTCGAACGAGCGGCGCCATGTCGTGAACTGCTCTTCGCCGAACTCCTCGAGGGTCTGCGCCTTGTCCTTGCCCTGCAGCGCGCCGTAATGGCGCTCGTTGAGGCGCCACGACCGCTTGGTGGGGATCCACAGACGGTCGGCGGCGTCGAGGGCGATGTTGGCTGTCTGGATCGCGCGGCTCAGCAGCGACGTGTGCAGCACATCGGGCAGCACCCCCTGCTCGGCGAGCAGCTCGCCGCCGCGCTTCGCCTCCGCGCGGCCCTGCTCGGTGAGCCGGACATCGACCCACCCCGTGAAGAGGTTCTTCTGGTTCCAGTCGCTCTGTCCGTGACGGAGCAGGATCAGCGTGTGCGTCATGCCACCAGCCTACTGCGGCGGGTCGACCGCCGTCCGACGCGACAGTCTGGTCAGCCGCGGCACGTCCGCCGTCCGGCCGGCGTCGGCGGGAACGATGATCTCCTGCGACGCCGCGACGCGGGTCCCTTCGGTCTCGACCTCGAGCGCGGCCTCACCGGGCGTGCGCCGTGTGAGGATCGCGAGGGCGATCGGCCCGAGCTCGTGGTGGAGCGCGCTGGACGTGATCTGCCCCGCCTCGCGTTCCCCGTCGAAGACGGTGTCGCCGCGCGCCGGGAGGACCGAATCGGATCCGTCGAGGTGCAGCATCGCGAGCCGCCGCGGCGGGTGGCCGAGGTTGTGCACCTTCGCGACCGTCTCCTGGCCGCGGTAGCAGCCCTTGTCGAGATGGACGGCCGTGCGGAGCCAGTCGGATTCGTGCGGGATGGACCGCTCGTCGACCTCGTTGGACCAGCGCGGGCGCCAGGCCGCGACCCGCAGCGCCTCCGCCGCGAGCGCGCCCGCGACCGGCAGGTCCGCGAGGGGCGCGAGATCGGCGACGATCGCCTCCGCCCACGGGTAATCGGATCCGGGATGCTCGGCGACCGACGCGTACTGCCATCCCCCGGGCGTCACGCCCGTCCACGGATCGTGCCAGACGGCCGGCGCATCGCCCTCGCGCACCGCGGCCTCGACGACCCGCTCGTACGCGGATCCGTTGCGCATCATGCCGACGACGTGCAGGTCGTCGCGCACCGCGATCTCGGCCTGCGCGCGGAAGCGCATCATCGTGAGCCACTTCGCGAGCGGCGCAGCGTCCGCCGCGTCGGCGATCAGCCACAGCGTCGTGCCGTCTTCGACGACGGCGGCGGCATGCTCGACCCGGCCCTGCGGGTCCAGCACCAGCAGTTCGGTCGATTCGCCCGCGCGCAGTCGTCCGACGGCCTGCGAGGTGATCGAGTCGAGCCAGCTGCGGCGCTCGTCGCCCGTGATCGAGATGACGACGCGGTCGTCGCGCGACACGATCGCGGATCCGCCGTCGAGCGAACGCTGCTCGCGGACGGGATTGCCCGCGTGCTGGATGACGCCGTCGTCAGCGACGACGCCGTCTCGAGCGAGGAAGGGATTCGTCATCAGGACACCTTTGCCAATCGCGCCGATGCGTGGGACGCGAGATCGCGACCGAGCGCCGCGATGTCCCACGCCCACAGCAGATGACCGTCGACGAGCCCGTACAAGCGGGTCGCGGCGGCATAGGGCTTCGTGCTGGCCGAGCGGACGACGGCATCCGTGCCGAGATCGATCCGCGCGGCGTTCACCTCTCCGACGTAGAGCTCCTGCACGCCGTCGGAGTGGCTCAGCATGACCTCGACGGGGAAGCCGCCGTCGGGCGCGGTGCGCAGCCGCTCCACGTCCGCGGCCGTGCGCGGCGGCTCGGCGGCGAGCGCGGGAAGCAGCCCCGGGCCGGGAACCTGATCGGTCGCCTCGCGCGCCAGGCGCCAGAAGCCGGTCTCCGACACGAGCTGCTGGCGCGGGCGGTCGCCCGCCGGGAGCAGAGTGGCGGTCGCGGAGTAGTTGAGGAACGGCCCGCCGTCGTGGCTGAAGCTCACCCGGTGGGAGAACTCGCCCGTGTAGTGCACGTCACCGACGCGGTAGTCGATGACTCCGGTTCCCTCCCACACGCCGATCAGCCAGTACAGCGGCACGATGTCGGCGGGGGCGTCAGAGGGGATCTCGATCATGGTCTTCCCAGCGTATCCGCGCACACGACAGGCGGGGCTGGGTGCCGTGCACCCGCAGAACCCGGCGCTACTTCTGGCCGCGGAAGAGGTTCACGAGGACCGCGCCCGACACGAACGCGATCGCGACGCTCGCGAGCCCGAGCAGGCCCAGGAAGAACATCTCGAGTGCGAAGACGTCGACGCCGGCGAGGAATTCCAACATGACTACATCCTATCTCGCGCGCTCAGAGCGACGCGAACTCCGCGGGGAACAGCGTCAAGCCCGAGGCGACGGCGGTGAACAGCGCGACGACGAGCGACACGATGCCGACGATGAGGACGGATCCGAGCGCGGCCGTCGCCGTGCGCAGGATGAACCCGTCGGCGCGGCCGATGATGAGCTGCACGGCGAACGCGACGACGATGCTGACGCCCGCCACCGCCGAGAACCATTCCCAGCGCTGCAGGGTCGGCCCGAAGAATGCGGTCGCGAGCGCGAGGACGAGAGCGATACTCCACGGCAGGATCAGCCCCTGACTGCGGGCGATGCGCCCGACGATGCCGCCCGGGCGGCGCGCCTCGGCATCCGTCATGCCGCCCCTCTCGTCCGCGTTCCGTTGATCCCATTCTGCCCGATGCGACGCGGTGACCGTGACGCGGCATCCGCGGTCTGACATAAAATGCTTCTACGCCAGGCCCGTCTGCGGGCCGAGAGGAAGTGTCCCGTGGCCCATCTGCTCGTGCTGAGCTCCGCGCCGGAGACCGATCCACCCCTGCCCGCGCTGGAGTTGTTGGGTCACCAGGTTCAGCAGATCTCGGCCTCACCCGCGCAGCTCGTGGGCGCGCCCAGCACGGACGTCCTCATCGTCGATGCGCGCGGCGACCTCGTCAGCGCCAAATCGCTGTGTCGGATCCTCCACACAACAGGCATCGATTCGCCGCTGCTGCTCGTCACGACGGAGGGCGGGCTCACCGCGGTCTCCCCCGACTGGGGCGTCGACGACATCGTCCTGACGGGGGCCGGCCCCGCCGAGATCGACGCGCGGATCCGTCTCGCGCTCGGGCGCCAAGAGGCCGACCCCGGGACGACGCGCGTGCAGACGTCCGGGATCACGATCGATGAGGCCTCGTATTCCGCGAAGGTGCGCGGCAAGCCGCTCGACCTCACGTTCAAGGAGTTCCAGCTGCTGCACTTCCTCGCCACGCATCCGTCGCGGGTGTTCACGCGCGAGCAGCTGCTGAGCGAGGTGTGGGGATATGACTACTTCGGCGGCACGCGCACCGTCGACGTACACGTGCGGCGGCTCCGGGCGAAGCTCGGTGACCTCGACCAGCTCATCGGCACGGTGCGCAACGTCGGGTATCGCTTCCAGGTGAGCGACGAGCAGCCGCATGATGTCCGCTGACGAGAATTCACCCTGGATTTCCCTCGCGGTGTCAGGATGGAACGCATGACCGACTCCACGATCGTCGACACCGGGCTGGGCGACTCGGACGACGACGACTTCGACGAACTGATCGAGGCCGCCGGATCCGACCTGCCCGATCACCGCTACTTCGACCGCGAGCTGAGCTGGCTCGCGTTCAATCAGCGCGTACTCGAGCTCGCGGAGGATCCCACGGTGCCCCTGCTGGAGCGGGCGAACTTCCTCGCGATCTTCGCGAGCAACCTCGACGAGTTCTTCATGGTGCGCGTCGCCGGCCTCAAGCGCCGCATCGTCACCGGCCTCGCGGTGCCCACGAACATCGGCACGACGCCGCAGAAGGTGCTCGAGTGGATCAGCAACATGGCCCACGACTTGCAGGAGCGGCACGCGCGCGTCTGGAGCGAGGACGTGCGCCCCGCTCTCGCGGCGGAGAACATCGAGTTCGTCGAATGGGCTGACCTGACCGAACGCGAGCGGGCCCTCCTGTATGAGTACTTCGAGGAGTACGTCTACCCGGTCCTCATGCCCCTCGCGGTGGATCCGGCCCATCCCTTCCCGTACATCTCGGGGCTGTCGCTCAACCTCGCCGTGCGGATCCG
>DWXU01000100.1:0-3208 GCA_019119065.1 Candidatus Microbacterium pullistercoris
GCGATCCCCGCGTTCCTCACGATCGCGGTGATGCCGTTCACGTACTCGATCTCGGACGGTATCGGCGCCGGGTTCATCGCCTTCGTGATCGTGAAGCTCGCGCGCGGGAAGATCCGCGAGATCCACCCGCTGATGTGGGTGGTCTCGATCCTGTTCGTGGTCTACTTCCTCGTCGACCCGATCCGGGTCTGGCTCGGCGTGTAGCGGGGTGGGGCGCTCAGCGGCGGATGACGACGTTGACCGGATCCTCGCCGCGCGCGATGCGCTCCGCCTGCGAGGCGACGAGCTTCGCGATGCGGGGGCGCATCGCATCGGACATGCCGCCCACGTGGGGCGTGATGATGACGTCGTCGAGACTCCACAGCGGGTGATCGGCCGGCAGCGGCTCCGGGTCGAACACATCTGCGGCGAAGCGGATCCGGCCGCGCCGCACGTGGTCGACGACGGCATCGGTGTCGAAGGTCGGGCCCCGCCCGACGTTGACAACGAGCGCGCCGTCCGGGAGCGCCGAGAGCGCGGCGTCGTCGATGAGGTGATGGGTGGCGTCGCCGCCGGGAAGCACGTTGACGACGATGTCGGCGTCCGTGAGCAGCTCCGGCAGCTCGTCGATGCCGTGGATGTGCACGCCGTTCTCGTCGCGGGCGCGGGAAGCGACGGGCACGACGTCGACTTCAAAGCCGACGAGGCGCTGGGCGATGGCCTTCGCGACGCCTCCGTATCCGAGCAGCAGTACGCGCCGATCCGCCAACCCCGGCGTCCAGCGCTTAGTCCATTCACCCGCGGACTGCTGGCGCATGAAGACGTGCATGTCGCGCTGTGCCGCCACCATCAGACCGACGGTGAGTTCCGCCGTCGCGGTTTCGTGCACGCTCGACGCGTTCGCGTAGACGAGACCCTCGGGTAGCACGTCGGCGACGCCGTCGTAGCCGATCGACTGGGCCTGGACGAGGCGCGGTGAGACGCCCGCGACCGCGCGCAGCATCGCCCCCTGCTTCATGTATGGCGGCACGACGACGTCGATGCGCTCGCGCGGCGGCTCGCCGTCGACCCAGAGAACCACCTCAACATCGAGGGCGGGATCCAGGTGGGCGCGCACGTCGTCGCGCAGCTGCTCGGTCGGGACGGAGACAATCAGCGAATCGGTCACCAGTCCACCGTAGCGGGGTGCCACGGTCAGGTGGGCGCCGGAACGTCGTGATCCGCGTCGCGTTCGCAGGGTCGGGCGCGGTGGTTGTGTCTGACCCGCCCGAGGAACGTGCTACGCGACGCGAGAAGCGAGCGCGTTCAGCGCGCTCTCGAAGATCCGCAGGCCGTCGACGCCCGAGCGCATCGCGGCGGGCGTGTTCGGGCCGAAGCCCGGCTCGACCGCGTGCTCGGGGTGGGGCATGAGTCCGACGACGTTGCCGCGCTCGTTCGTCAGCCCCGCGATGTCGCGCAGGGATCCGTTCGGGTTGACGCCCGCGTAGCGGAACGCGACCTGGCCCTCGCCCTCGATGCGCTTCAGCGTCTCCTCGTCAGCGGTGAATCCACCGTCGGCGTTCTTGAGCGGGATGATGATCTCGTCGCCCGCGTCGAAGGCGTTCGTCCACGCGGTGTCGGCGTTCTCGACGACGAGCGTCTGGTCGCGGCGGATGAACTGCTGGTGAGCGTTGCGGATGAGCCCGCCCGGGAGCAGGTGCGCCTCGACGAGCATCTGGAACCCATTGCAGATGCCGAGAACAGGCATGCCCTTGTCGGCGGCTTGCGTCACCTCGGTCATGATCGGCGCGAGCGCGGCGATGGCGCCGGCGCGCAGGTAGTCCCCGTAGGAGAAGCCGCCCGGCAGGACGACGGCATCGACGCCGTCGAGATCGTGGGATCCGTGCCAGAGCGCGACCGGCTCAGCACCCGCGACGCGGATCGCCCGCTGCGCGTCGCGATCGTCCAGGGATCCGGGGAAGGTGACGACCCCGATCCGCGCGGTCACTCGACCACCTCGATGCTGATGACATCCTCGATGACCGAGTTCGAGAGCACCTCGTCGGCGACCTTCTTCGCCTCGGCGAGCACCTCATCGGTGACCTCGCCGTCCACCGTCATCTCGATGCGCTTGCCGATGCGCACGTTCTCGAACCGGCCGTGGCCGAGGCGGCTGAGCGAACCGGTCACGGCCTTGCCCTGCGGATCGAGAAGTTCGGCCTTGGGCATGACGTCGACGACGATAGTGGGCATTGGCAGACTCCGGGTCTCGCGAGGGTGGGGATCACCACGATCCTACCGGCGGCGCGCCTCGCCCGCGTCCTATGATGCGACTATGCCTTTCCTGATCGGCCTGGTGAACCTCGCGTTCTTCGTCGTCTCGCTCATCGACATCATTCGTCTCGACGAGGCGCGCGTGCGATACCTCCCGAAGATGGCCTGGATCATCGTGGTGATTCTGCTCCCGTTCATCGGAGGCATCCTGTGGTGGACGATCGGACGCGAGTACGCGCCTCGACCCGCGAAACCGGCACCGCGGCCTGGCCGCGTCGCGCCCACGCGGCCGCCGGTCGACACGCGTACGACGGAGCAGCAGCTCGCTGATCTCGAGCGTGAAGAGTACGAGGCGAAGCTGCGCGAGGAGATCGCGCGACGGCAGCGCGAACGCGGCACGGACTGACCCGCTCTCCACCCGGATCCGCGCCGCGGTCGTCCTGAAACGCGGGGGATCTGTCGAATAGCGCTTGACATCGTGGGAGCGCTCTCATATTGTTGTCGCCGTCATGGGAGCGCTCTCATGATGTCCCGACTACCACCACCACGAAGGAGTGGGAACTGTGAAATCACACGTCCTGCGTAGAACATCCGTCGGCATCGCCGTGACCGCGGTCGGAGCGCTTGCGCTCGCTGGCTGCTCCGGCTCAGATGGGGGATCCGGCGGCTCGTCGGGCTCGACGGACGAAGAGATCACCCTCACGATCACGACGTTCGGCACGTTCGGCTATGAAGACCTCTACGAGGAATACATGGACGAGCACGAGAACATCACGATCGAGGCCACGAACATCGACACGGGCGGCAACGCTCGCACCGACCTGTTCACCAAGCTCGCCGCCGGCAGCGGCGTCTCCGACATCGTCGCGATCGAGGAGGGCTGGGTCGGCGCCGTCATGGAGGTCTCCGACATGTTCGTCGACCTCAACGACCACGGCTTCGCCGACCGCGCCGACGACTGGGTCCCCTGGAAGAA
>DWXU01000101.1:0-13023 GCA_019119065.1 Candidatus Microbacterium pullistercoris
ACACAACACAGGAGATACAACATGGCGAAGCTCAGCACTGAAGAGCTGCTCAGCGCGTTCGAGGAGCTCACGCTCATCGAGCTCAGCGAGTTCGTGAAGGCGTTCGAGGAGAAGTTCGACGTCACCGCTGCGGCCCCGGCTGCTGTTGCGGTTGCCGGCGCGCCCGCTGGTGGCGGCGACGCCGAGGAGGCCGAGGAGCAGACGGAGTTCGACGTCATCCTGGAGGCCGCTGGCGACAAGAAGATCCAGGTCATCAAGGCCGTCCGCGAGCTCACCTCGCTCGGCCTCGGCGACGCCAAGGGCCTCGTCGACGGTGCCCCGAAGCCGGTCCTCGAGGCCGTCGCGAAGGACGCCGCCGAGGACGCCAAGGCGAAGCTCGAGGAGGCTGGCGCCTCGGTTACCGTCAAGTAACCAGCTCTTCCTTCACGAAGCCCGCGGATCCCTTCGGATCCGCGGGCTTCGTCGTTCCCCCAGCGGCTCTAGCTTCCACAAATGCACCTACCTGGCGGAATTTGGAGCCCTTTGCGTCATTTGGGGGAGGTGGGCTTGCTCCACCTTCCGCATATGCACCCATCTCGCGCATCTTGGAGCCATCTGCGTCATATAGGGGAAGTGGGCCTGTTCTACCTTCCACAAATGCACCTGCGTTCCGACGCGTAGAGCTGGCCGCATCAGATATCGCGCGACCGGCTCTACGCGATGAGGAGTTGGTGCGATGGTATGTCGTTAGGGGATCACGACCGGCTCGGCCGTTGCCGTGGCGCTGCTCGTGCCGCCTTCGAATACGGCGGACACGAAGAAAAAGTAGGTGCCAGCTCCCAGCGGAGCAACGAGCGCCTCGACACGGCCGTCGTGCTCGAATTCGAAGTGGCACGGCACGCTCTGCGATTGTGCGCTGTCCGTCGTCGGGCCGTACGACAACTCATATCCGATGGCGCCCTCGACGGGCGGCCAGTCGACGACCACGGCACCGGGCCGATCGCCTCCGCTGAAGTCAGCCTGGACATCGGTTGGCGCAGCGAACGTGGCGTCGTCGGGGGTGGGGTGCTCTCCGCCCGGAGTGTCTTCCGAATCGTCCTCGTCGCCGCCCGGTGTGGGCTCGCTTTCGTCCTCGTCGGGCACGGAGTCGTCAGCCTCATTCTCGTTGCCGCCGGACTCGGACTCATCCCCACCGTCGTCCGGTGGGGGGCCGCTGTCGCCCTCGTCGGGAGGAGTTGCGGGGTCGCCGCCGTCGTCAGGCCCGGGCGACCCTCCCGAGTTCGAGCCTGGGACCGTCACGTCGTGCGGCTCGCTACGCGGCCCGACGTGACCAGTAGCGTCGATCGCGGCGATCTCGTACCTGTAGGTCGTTCCCTTAATGACGTCTCTGTCGACGTAGGGGCTGCTCGGCAGACGCGCGACTTCATCACCGTTGCGATAGACGATGTACCGGTCCACACGCTCGTTGTCGCTTGCGCCGCTCCACGTCAGCTCGACCCGACGCGGAGTCGAGTCATCGCTGACCGACGTTGGTGCGGTCGGGGCCGCGATTTCGCGGGTCGCGACGTTGCTCGCCGGGCTGCGGTTGCCAGCCTCGTCGACAGCCCGGACGGTGTAGTCGTAACGCCCATCCGTGAGATCCGCATCGTCGCGGTACTGTCTCTCATCGGTGTCGCCGATCGTCTCGCCGTCGCGCTGGACGACATACCCGGCGACGCCGACGTTATCCGTCGCCTGCTTCCACGTGATATCGCCGGACTCTGTGACGGCGACTATTGTCGGCGCCGAGGGCGGGGCATTATCGAGCGCCCGGTCAGTGACGGTCGCGTCACTCTCACCTGCCTCGTTCACCGCGATGACGAAGAAGTAGTGTTCCCCGGCATCTGGCGCCGGCACGCGGAGCGTCCCTTCGGCGACCGATTCGTCGTAAGCGTGCGCATCCTCGATGGTGTCGTCGATGTCTCGGAACACGCGGTACGAGTCCGCGTCGTCGACTTCGCTCCACTCAATCTGGACGTGGTCGCCGTCGAGTTCGGCAGTGACCTCGTCAGGTGCCGACGGCGGTGCCTGCTCCGGTGACGGATTTGGCTTGGGCTTCGGCTGAGGGTCTGGCGTCGGTGCCGGCTCAGGGGAAGGCGTTGGTTCTGGCGTTGGCCGCGGGTCAGGAGACGGCTCCGGGTCCGGAGATGGCGTTGGATCCGGTGTCGGCTCCGGCTGAGGGTCCGGCGTCGGCTCTGGCTTCGGAGTCGGCTCAGGCGAGGGCTGAGGCTCCGGTCGCGGATCCGGGGAAGGCCGCGGGTCCGGCGAGGGCTCGGGATGCGGCTCGGGCGAGGGCTCCGGCTCCGGCCGCGGATCCGGCAAAGGCTCGGGATCCGGCTCGGGTGAGGGCTGCGGTTCCGGCGAGGGCTGCGGTGACGGCTCGGGCGGATCTTCGGACTCGAGAGCTCGGAGGAGTTCGTCGCGCACGCCGAGCGACGAGAGCGTGACGTTCACGGGCGTGCCGGCGGATCCCTCGTACCCGCACGCGAGGCGCACGTCGTTCCGCACCTGATCCGCCGTGAGCGCGACGGTGAAGGTCGCGGAACCGTCGTCCCCGAACGTCGCCGTGTCGAGGGCGCCACCGGCGACGGAACGCAGCGGTGACGTCGCCGGGCGATCGGACCCGCCGCCGGCGCCGACCGGATCCGTCGAACCCGGAGCGTGCACTGTCACGGCGCGTCCCGGCTCACCGCTGACGTGCACGGCGATGGTGCGCGCGTTCGCGTCCACGACGTCGGCGCTGTCGACCGCGACAGGCGCCGCGGCATCGTCCTCGTCGTCGGTCTCCTGCGCCTCGGGCTCGGCAGTCTCAGCGAGGTCGTCCGATGCCTCGATCGATGCCTCGCCGGGGGCCCCGCCGCCGAATGCATCGCCGGCTGCCGCGGGGACCGACGGGTTCGTCGTCACCACACCTACCGCAATGACGACAGTCACGGTGGCCGCTGCGATCCCGGCCGTGACGAGCCCGCCGATGGTCCAGGCTGCGCCCGCCGAGCTCGTGCTCGAGCTACCGCCTCCCGCGGATCCGCCAGCCGTTGCCGATCCGCCAGCGACGAACGCGGCGCCTGCCGCAGATCCTCCCTCGATGACGGCTGGTGGCATCGCGGCCAGGGCGACGACAGCCTCGCTCCCGCGCTGCACAGCGGCGAGGTAGGCGGTGGACGCCGGGATCCCGATCGCGAGGGGCAGCAGGATCATCGCCAGGCGACTGCCGACGTCCTTGGCCTCCGAGGCGACGAGCGAGCATCGCGCGCACGCATCGAGGTGCTTCTGGAGCTTCGCGCGATCACGGGATCCGAGATTGCCCCGGGTGTGTGCGCCGAGGTGCTCGATGGTCCATTGATGGTCGGATCCGTCTTCGAGCGCCGCGAGGTGCGCCTGGATCCAGGCTTCGCGCAGGCCTTCGCGAGCGCGCGTCGCGAGCTGGGAGACCGCGGTCGGCTTGATCCCGAGGAGGGGAGCGGTCTCGCGAGGCTTGAGGCACTCGACCTCCGTGTACCAGAGCACCTCCTGCCACCTGGTCGGGAGGCTGCGGAAGGCGGTGTGAGTGATCCCGCGATCGAGGGCGGCTTCCGCGGCGCGCTCCGTGCTCTCGGGATCCTCGACGTCATCCGCGTCGTCGAGCGAGACGTCGACGCGCGAGCGACCCCAGCTGGCTGCCGTGTTGCGGATCGCTGTGAAGAGATACGCACGGAACGAGGCCGTCGGTCCGCCGCCTCGGCGCACGGTCTGGAAGATCTTGGCGTAGGCCTCCTGCACGAGGTCGTCGGCGTCGATGCTTTCCGAGATGCTCCGCGCGGCGACGATGCCGGAGCGGTAATGGCGGGCCCAGAGCTCTCCGAACGCGGCAGTGTCGCCTGATCGGGAGCGCAGGACGAGATCGGCGTCCGAAACGTGCGCGACGTCGGCGACGTCGCTCTCGTGCGTTTCGGGCATGACTCTCCTGCTGATTTCGGGCCAGGACGATTCTGCCTCGTTCGCGCCGTCATTGCCACCGGACCCATGAACCTCTCGGAAGATTTACTCTCTGATCGTGGTTTCCTGTGCGCGCGAGACAAATCTTCGCGAAGTCGCGTCATAAAACGGCGTCCGTTGCGTCTCATGGGTGAGAGAGGCGCAGCTCGGCATCCGGGGGGAGTAAGACCGAGCCACCGCGGGCGGGAGCCCACGGAAAGAGGCGGCCCATGTTCGATTGATCATGGGCCGCCTCACTGGTTGCGTCTGCTGGCGTCAGCTCTTCGCGAGTGTGCCGATCTCGTCACCGCTGGAGTTGAACACCGTCATCGTTTCGTCGGCGATCTGAAGGGAATCAGCGCCGCGGAGCCAGTCGTCGACGTTCATGCAGCCCTTCAGGGTAGCCACGCCCACACGGTCCAGGACGATGCGGTCATCTTCGACCTCGTACGTGCCGCCGAAGCCATTACACCCATCGTTTCCCTCGAACGTGCCGTCGTCTGAGAACGAAATGAACGGGTCGCCCGCCTCCGAGCTTGCGAAGGTCGCACCAACGTAATCTGCGGGTTCCATCGTGCCTCCCTCGGAGCCAGCGGTCGTTGCGCAACCGGCGAACGCGAACGCCGCTGCGCCAATGAACAGCGCGGGAACGAGACGTCGTGTCCTCATGATGTGCCTCCCAATGTCGAGACCGCCGGTGAGGCGGAAAAATACCGCGGGTTCCCATTTTACCCTGAGCTCTAGTAATGTGGCGGTGCTATGTCTGCGCTGGGGATGCGCTGAGTTCTGCAGGCGGGCTGGCACAGACCACAGTGAATCGGCGACATGTCGCCACGAAACCATGGGGGACCTCCTTGAGCTCCACATTCAAAAGAGGCGCGCGTCTGAGCGCCATCGGCGCCGCTGCAGCGCTCGCTGCGGGTGGCCTGATGGTCGCACCGGCGGCCGCCGAAGAAGCGGCCCCGGCTGCGAACCTGGACCAGATCGCCGCTCAGGCGTTCGGGATTCCCGGCGTCGTCGGCGTCACGACCGACAACCAGAGCATCTTCATCAAGGTGCTCGGCGAGTCGGGCGAGGGTGGCATTGCGCCCATGTCGGCGAGCAACGAGCAGAGCGTCAACGACCTCGCGAGCCAGTTCGGCAACGTCCAGGTCGTCGAAGGACAGGCCTTCACGCCCGTCGCGACGAACGACGTGGTGGGTGGCGCGGGCTACATGACCACGGACGACGGGATGACCAGCGCGGGCGCCTGCTCGGTCGGCTTCTCGGCGTGGTCGCCGAACGGCGACCCGGCCATCATCACCGCCGGTCACTGCAACGGCACTGACGACGGCATGCCGAACCTCTTCACGTCGCAGCCGTCGCAGGAGCCCGCTGTCGGCGGCGAGGGTTACACCATCATGGCTGAGCTCGGCACCTGGGGCTACACCCAGTTCGGCGGCCCGGGCAACACCTCCGTTGAGAACCCCTACGACGTCCAGCCTGAAGAGCTCGAGAACGGCACCGACATCGCCGTCATCGACGACATCAACCCCGAGCTGAACCTGCTGCCGTCGGTCACCGACTGGACGACGGCGGGCGAGGACGACCTCGCCAAGTCGGCGACGTCGGTCACGGCCGTTGGCTCGGCCTCGATCGGCGATGAGATTCGCCGCTCGGGCCGCACGACCGGTTCGAAGGTCGGCGTCGTCAACGAAGAGGGCTACACCCTCGTCGGTGACCCGCAGATCGGCTACCACCCGGTCTACGGCTTCAACGCAGAGGCGGCCGGAGACTACGACCTCGCCGTTCCCGGCGACTCCGGCGGTTCGGTTGTCATCGGCAACACGGCCGTCGGCATCACGAGCGGCGCGGGCGAGAACCCGGAGACGGGTAACACCGACCTGTGGTTCGCTGACCTCCCCGACGCGATGGAGCAGCTGCACGCGAACGGTGGCGAGTACCAGGTCGCGCTCGACATCGCCGAGCCCGAGGTCACGAAGGCCTCCGCTGAGCAGGGCACGACGTTCGAGGGCACCGCGCCCGCGAACTCCGAGGTGACCATCGGTGGCGACATCGAGGCCACGGCCACTGCTGACGAGAACGGCAACTTCTCCTTCCCGGCCCCGAACGACACGGGCAGCTTCGACATCACGCTGCAGGCGAAGCAGGGCTACAACGTCTCCGAGACGGTCAACGCGACCGTCAAGACGACGAAGATCCAGCTCGACGCCCCGGCCATCACCAGCCCGGAGAACGAGTCGAAGTCGACCGAGGCCGTCACGGCGATCACCGGCACGGGCCAGCCCGGCGCCGAGGTGACGCTGCAGGGCGACGTCGAGGGCACCGCGACGGTCGGCGACGACGGCAACTGGTCCGTCGATGTCGAACTCGGCTTCGGCGCTTACACGGTCGGCGCGACGCAGTCGCTCGCCGACTCGACGTCCGACGCGCGCTGGGTCTCCTTCCAGGTCGTTCCCGGTGCCCCGAGCATCGTGACGCCCGAGGACGGCGGCAGCTACGAAGAGGGCATGATCCCGGCCATCACCGGTGAGTCGCCCATCAACGGCGCCACGGTCTCCCTCGACATCGAGGGCCCCGAGGCCGCGCAGGCGACGATCGAGGCAGTCCGCGACGCGGGCGGCGCCGAGGTTGTCGGCGGCGTGTGGTCCGTCGAGCTCCAGGAGCAGCTCGCTCCCGGCACCTACACGATCGCTGCCACGCAGTCGGTTGACGGTGTGACGAGCGACGCGACCTCCGTGACCTTCGAGGTCGTTGCAGCCGGCTCCGGCGGCGGCGACGAGGGTGACCAGGGCGACCAGGGCGGCGAAGGTGATGAGGGCGACGACAACGACCTCGCTCCGACCGGCGCCGACAGCGCCACGACGGTGCTCCCGCTTGCCGGTGGCGCCGCGGTGATCCTTCTCGCTGGTGCGACGCTCCTCGTGGTGCGCCGCGTGACCCGCGCATAAGGCACACTGCCTGAATGACCCGTCGAGGCGGGGTGAGCTCTTCGCTCACCCCGCCTCGCGGCGTTCCCGTGTGATGTTCGCCACTGCTCGACAGGGTATGATCGCCATGTCGCGACTGGCGTCCGAGGTGGGTCACCACCGGGAAGCGGCACACCGAACGGCATTCGACCGCGCGCCTGGGTCGAAGCGAACACCCCACGCCCGCAGAGTCCGTTCTGGAGCATTCATGACTGATTCGCTGTTCAACGCCCCCCTGGCCGACGTCGACCCTGAGATCGCGGCGGTCCTGCAGCGCGAACTCGATCGACAGCGCGGCTTCCTCGAGATGATTGCGTCCGAGAACTTCGTTCCGCTGTCTGTCATGCAGTCACAGGGATCCGTGCTGACGAACAAGTACGCGGAGGGCTATCCGGGGCGGCGCTATTACGGCGGCTGCGAAGAAGTCGACATTGCCGAGAGCCTCGCGATCGAGCGCGCGAAGTCGCTGTTCGGATCCGCGTACGCGAACGTGCAGCCGCACTCGGGTGCGTCCGCGAACGCGGCCGTGCTGCACGCGATCGCGCGGCAGGGCGACACCGTGCTCGGGCTGTCGCTCGACCACGGCGGCCACCTCACGCACGGCATGAAGCTCAACTTCTCGGGGCGCCTCTACGACATCGTGGCGTACGGCGTCGATCCCGAGACCTCCCTCGTCGACATGGACGAGGTGCGCCGGCTCGCGCGTGAGTACAAGCCGAAGGTCATCATCGCCGGCTGGTCGGCGTATCCGCGCCAGCTCGACTTCGCCGCCTTCCGTGAGATCGCCGATGAGGTCGGCGCCTACCTGTGGGTCGACATGGCGCACTTCGCGGGCCTCGTGGCCGCGGGCGTCCACCCGAACCCCGTGCCCCACGCACACGTCGTCTCCTCGACGGTGCACAAGACGATCGGCGGCCCCCGCTCGGGCTTCATCCTCACCAACGACGCCGACATCGCGAAGAAGATCAACTCCGCGGTCTTCCCCGGTCAGCAGGGCGGACCGCTGATGCACGTCATCGCCGCGAAGGCCACGGCGTTCAAACTCGCGGCGACCGACGCGTTCGTCGACCGGCAGAAGCGGACGGTGCGCGGCGCCCAGATCCTCGCCGAGCGCCTCACACAGCCTGACGTCGCCGAGGCTGGCATCACGCTGCGCTCGAACGGCACCGACGTGCACCTGGTCCTCGTCGACCTGCGCGACGCGACGATCGACGGCAAACAGGCCGAGGATCTCCTGCACGAGATCCGCATCACCGTGAACCGCAACTCGGTGCCGAACGACCCGCGTCCGCCGATGGTGACCTCCGGGCTCCGTATCGGCACGCCCGCGCTCGCGACGCGCGGCTTCGGCGATGAGGAGTTCACCGAGGTGGCCGACATCATCGCCCGCGCGCTCCTGCCGAATCCCGACGTCGCGGCGCTGCGTGCGCGCGTGACGGCCCTCGCCGACGCCCACCCCCTCTACGACGGGGTCGAAAGCGCCGGCCAGGGCTACGCGGGCTGACCCGACGCTTTCGATGATGAAGGAGCACACATGACCGCACAGGTTCTCGACGGCAAGGCCGCGTCCGCGGCGATCAAGAGCGAGCTCGCCGAGCGAATCGCGGCGCTGAAGGAGCGCGGCGTCACGCCGGGTATCGCGACCGTTCTGGTCGGGGCGGATCCGGCTTCGCAGCTGTACGTCGGAATGAAGCACAAGCAGTCCGCTGCGATCGGGATGAACTCGATCCAGCGGGAACTGCCGGCCGACGCGACGCAGGAAGACGTCGAGGCGCTCCTCGACGAGCTGAACGCGGATCCGACCTGCCACGGCTACATCGTGCAGCTGCCGCTGCCGAAGCACATCGACACCGACCGCGTGCTCGAGCGGATCGACCCGGCCAAAGACGCGGACGGCCTGCATCCGACGAACCTCGGACGGCTCGTGCTCAACGTCAACAGCGAGATCACGACGCCATTGCCGTGCACGCCGCGCGGCGTCATCGAGCTGCTCGTGCGCAACGGCTACGACCTCAACGGCAAGCACGTCGTAGTCGTCGGCCGCGGCGTGACGATCGGACGTTCGGTGGGGCTGCTGCTGACCCGGCGCGATTACAACGCCACGGTCACCCTGACGCACACCGGCACGGTCGACATGTCGGCACACCTGCGCGAAGCCGACGTCATCGTCGCCTCGGCGGGCGTGAAGCACCTCGTCACGGCCGCCGACGTCAAACCGGGCGCTGCGGTGCTCGACGTCGGCGTGACGCGCGAGGAGGACCCGGAGACCGGCAAGCAGAAGGTCTACGGCGATGTGCACCCAGACGTAGCGGAGGTCGCGGGTTACCTCTCGCCGAACCCGGGCGGCGTCGGCCCCATGACGGTCGCACTGCTGATGACCAACGTCGTGGAGGCCGCAGAGCGCTCGCTCGCCTGACGACACACGACTGCGCCCCGCCCCGTCAGTAACGATGGAGGCGGGGCGCAGCGCGTTCAGCCGTTGTGTCGCTCGAGGAAGTCGAACACGTCGCGTTCGCTCACACCGGGGAAGTTCCCGCGGGGGAGCGGGCTGAAGATGTGGGTGTGCACGCGCGCGCTCGGCCAGGCCTTCTGGGACCACCGCGCCGAGACGTCGGGTGAGGGCTTGCGGCAGCACGCTTCGTCCGGGCAGCTCGACGTCTCGCGGTTGGTCGTCTCACGCCCGCGCCAGAACCGCGCGTCATCGAACGGGACGCCGACCGTGATCGAATACTCGCCGTGGTCGCGCGTACCGGTCTGCGTGGCGCACCAGAACGTGCCCGCTGGCGTGTCGGTGTACTGGTAGTGCTCGGTCGTGCGGTTCTGGCGCTCGAACGCGCGGCGTGCCGAGAAGTTCCGACAGAGGATCTGCCCTTCGACCGCGCCGGTGACATCCTCCGGCACCGGGAGGCCGTCGTTGACGTACACGCGCTCGATCTGCCCCTCGCTGCCCGCGCGCAGGAAGTGCAGGCGCATGTCGAGATGCTGCGTCATGAGGTTCGTCATGCGCATGCTGGCCGCCTCGTGCGTCACACCGAAGGCGTCACGGAAGTCCTCGACCGCGAGGTTGCGATCCTTCTTCGCCTGCTTCAGGAAGTCGACGCCCGCGGTCTCCGGGATGAGGCAGCACGCGGCGTAGTAGTTGATCTCGAGACGCTGCGCGAGGAAGTCGGCGTACGACGTCGGCGGCTTGTGGCCGAGCAGCCGGTGCGCCATGGCCTGCAGCGCCATCGAGCGCAGGCCGTGACCGCCCGGAATCGAGGCCGGCGGCAGGTAGATGCGTCCGTTCGCGAGATCCGTGATCGAGCGCGTCGACGCCGGCAGGTCGTTGACGTAGATGAGCTCGAATCCGAGCCGCTCGGCCATGAGACTCACGGTGCGATGCGTCAGAGCGCCGCGCTTGTGCCCCGCGGCGGCGAGCTGCTCTTCGGCGAGCGTCTCGATCTCGGGCAGGTAGTTGTTGCGGTCGCGCATGCGCAGCCGCAGCTCGGTGTTCGCGCGACGGGCCTCCTCCGGCGTGGCGTTGGCCTCGCGGTCGCGACGTTGCAGTTCCTGGTGCAGCCCGAGCACCGTCTCGAGGGCCTCGTCCGTGATGCCCTTCGTGACCTTCAGCGGCGGGATCCCGAGCTGCAGGAACGAGTACGTCTGCTGGGCGTGCTCGAGCGCGATCTCGAGCGCCGCGCGGCGGTTCGGCGGCTCGGACGAGATGAGGTCGCCGACCGAGACATCGGTTGCTTCCGCGATCGACTGCAGGAGCGTCAGCTTCGGCTCGCGCTTGCCGTTCTCGATGAGGCTGAGCTGGCTTCCCGCCACGCCGACGAGCGCGCCCAGCTCGTCAAGGGTGAGGTCCTTCGCGACGCGATGGTGGCGGATCCGGTGCCCGAGCGTCTTGAGCTCGATACGGGGGTTCGGGGTCGTCGAGGGGGCTGCAGGGCTCATTCCTTGATTGTATCGAAAGAATGCAGGAAATTATGATCCGAAATGGTGCCAAGGATCCCCATCCATGACCGATTCTTGAGGAGAGGACGAACTCGAGTCGTCCTCTCGACGACGATAAGGAGCGCTCGATGGCCATTGCGGAACCGATCACCTTCGCCCGTAACTCGCGCCTGTCCGAGTACGGAACGCGTCCCGAGTATGACTCGCGCGCGTTCGAGGAGCTCCTTTCCTGGGTGAAGAGCGTTGCCGCACTGACCAAGCCCGAGCGGATCCACTGGGTTGACGGAACCGCTGAGGAGCGCCAAGCTCTGCTCGACGCGATGGTCGACCAGGGCACGCTGATCAAGCTGAACCCGAAGCTGCGTCCCGGCAGCTACCTCGCCCGCAGTGACGCGGGAGACGTCGCGCGCCTCGAATCGCGCACTTTCATCGCCTCGGAGCGCGAGGAGGACGCGGGACCCACGAACAACTGGACCGAACCGTCCGTGATGCGCGAAACTCTCACGGAGCTGTTCGACGGATCCATGCGCGGACGCACGATGTTCGTGGTGCCGTTCTCCATGGGCAAGGTCGGCGGCCCCATTTCGCAGCTCGGCGTGCAGATCACCGACAGCCCCTATGCGGTCGCGTCGATCGGCGTCATGACCCGCGTCGGATCCGCGGTGACCGCGCTCATCGCCGAGGGCAGGCGCTGGGTGCGAACGGTCCACTCGGTCGGCGTGCCGCTCGAATCCGGCGACCGCGACGTCGCCTGGCCGTCGAACGACGAGAAGTACATCGTGCACTTCCCGGACACCCTCGAGGTCTTCAGCTACGGATCCGGTTACGGCGGCAACGCGATCCTCGCGAAGAAGTGCTACGCCCTGCGAATCGCATCGGTGCTCGGTCGCGACCAGGGGTGGCTCGCGGAGCACATGCTCCTCATCCGCGTCGTCTCGCCCGAGGGGCGCAAGTACCACGTCGCCGCGGCGTTCCCGTCCGCGTGCGGCAAGACGAACCTTGCGATGCTGCGCCCGACGATTCCTGGCTGGAAGGTCGAGACGCTCGGGGATGACATCGCGTGGATCCGCCCGGGTGAGGACGGCCGCCTCTACGCCATCAACCCCGAGGCTGGCTTCTTCGGCGTCGCGCCCGGCACGGGCGAGTCGACGAACGTGACGGCCGTCGAGGCGCTGCGCGAGAACGTCATCTTCACGAACGTCGCGCTGACCGACGACGGCGATGTGTGGTGGGAGGGGCTCACCGACGACGCCCCGGAGCACCTGATCGACTGGCAGGGCAACGACTGGACACCCGCAGCCGATCGCCCCGCCGCGCATCCGAACTCGCGCTTCACGGTCTCGGCTGCCCAGGCGCCGTCGATCTCCGACGACTGGGAAGAGGCGGTTCCGCTCGACGCGATCCTCTTCGGCGGACGCCGCGCGAGCAACGTGCCGCTCGTCACGGAGGCGTTCGACTGGAACCACGGTGTATTCATGGGATCCACGATCTCGTCCGAGCGCACGGCCGCTGCCGAGGGTACGGTCGGCGAGCTGCGCCGCGATCCCTTCGCCATGATGCCCTTCTGCGGCTACAACATGGCCGACTACTTCGGACACTGGATCGAGATGGCGAGCCTCGCCGAGAAGCTGCCGCGCGTTTACCAGGTCAACTGGTTCCGCAAGGGCGACGACGGACGGTTCCTCTGGCCCGGATTCGCGGAGAACTCGCGCGTCATCGAGTGGATCATCCGCCGCATCGAGGGGTCCGCGGACGCGGTCGACACGCCGATCGGCCGCGTGCCGGCGGAGCTCAACACCGAGGGCCTCGACCTCCCGGAAGCCGACCTCTCGGCCCTGTTCGAGGTCGATCCCGCCGGCTGGCTCGCCGAGGCCGACCTGACGGCGGAGTTCTTCGACACCTTCGGCGATCGCGTGCCGGCGGAGCTGCGTCGTCAGCTCGCCGACCTGCGGGATCGTCTCCAGACCGCGAAGAGGGGCTGACCGCACTCGGCACCCTTCGCTCGCGGGGATCTCCTCGGACCGCACGCCGAGCCCCGCATCAGCGGCCCGTTCCCCCTCCCGATCCGGGGAACGGGCCGCCTCACTCTTCACCCACGCCTTTGTATGACACGAATGGCTCAAAAACGCCATGTTTTCGAGCCATT
>DWXU01000102.1:0-15222 GCA_019119065.1 Candidatus Microbacterium pullistercoris
CTGCTCGACGAGCCGACGAACAACCTCGACCCGGCAAGCCGCGAAGAGATCCTCGACGCCCTCGCGCACTACGAGGGCGCCGTCGTCCTCGTCTCGCACGACGAGGGCGCCGTCGAGGCGCTCAACCCCGAACGCGTCCTCCTGCTCCCCGACGGCGTCGAGGACATATGGAACAAGGACTACGCCGATCTCATCTCCCTGGCGTAGAACGCGCGGGAGCACGCGCCTGCCGGCGTTGTCGTCGGTCGCCGGGCTCTCGGCCCGTCTCCCTTCTCCGCCTTGGTATGCACGCACTCCCGCGCGTTCTACCGGTGGAGCACGCGCCTGCCGGCGTTGCCGTCGGTCGCCGGGCTCTCGGCCCGTCTCCCTTCTCCGCCTTGGTATGCACGCACTCCCGCGCGTTCTGTGGCGAGTCGCCCGCTGCCCTATAGGCGGTCGAGGATGGCGTCTTCCTCTTCGGCGTCTCGGTCGCGGCGGCGCTTGCGCGGGCGGCGGCGAGGGCGCTCGGACTGCGCGTCGTCTCCGAGCTCGTCCGGGTCCTCGTCATCGACGCGAGCGGGGACCATCTCGGTGCGGATCATGTATCCGATGAACGCGAAGCCCATGATCGCGAACAGGATCCACTGCACCGCGTACGAGAGGTGCGGCCCCGGATCGACCTCCGGAGCGGCGAGGGCGTTCGGCCGCTCGGCGGGGGCCGGCTCCTCGCTCGCCATGACGGCGTAGACGGGGGTGATTGTCTGCTCGCCGGTCTGCGCCGCGACGGACGGCACGTGGATCATCGGCAGTTGCCCCTCCGGCGCGGTGCGACCTGATGTCGGCAGCGACTCGCTCGCACGCAGTCGGGCGGTGACGGTGACCTCTCCGGTCGGGGGAGCGGGAACCGCCTCGGCGCCGCCCTCGTACGCCGGCGGAACCCAACCGCGATCGATCGCGAGGATCCGACCGTCGTCGAGCTGAAGCGGCACGATGACCTCGTAGGCGCTGGTGCCGCCCTCGGCGCGATTGCGGGCCAGCAGTTGGTCATCGGCGAGATACTCACCGGTGACCACGACGGGATGCCACTCATCACCGGGATCGAAGTCGTCGGTTCCCGACATCAGCTCGCTCAGCGGCACGGGATCGGCGTCGTAGTTGTTCGTGATCAGCGCGTTCGACGCGTCACGCAGTTCGCCGCGTGCGAACTGCCACGACGCGAGGAACGCGCACGCGACCGCGAACAGGATCGCGACGAGGACGTAGACGCTCCACCGCGCGCTGCGCGGCCATGCCCTCATCGGGGACCCTCGGGAAGATCGACATCGGATCCGTCAGTGACGCCGTCGACGAGGCGCACGGGAAACGCGCGGGACGCGAGAAAGTCGTGCAGGTAGTCGGCGTGCTCCCCGCACGCGAGCCAGACTTTGCGCCGGTCCGAGGCGTGGATCTTCGGGTTGCGCCAGACGACGCTCATCTCGGCGGGCGCTCGGCATTCCGCGCGCGCACACTGGGGGGAATCCGGGGCGAAGCCGAGGATCATCGTTCGTCACTCTCTTCGTCAGCGTGGGGCGCGCTCGTGGAGGAGTCCTCGGAGGAGCCGCCGAGCCGGATCACGTGCGGGCCTTCCGACGGGTCAGCTGGCGTCGCGCCGGGCTCGATCGCGCGCGTCGGGCTCACGGCGGTGGTCGTGCCGCGCGCGTTCGCCTGATTCGCGAAGACGACGGCAATGTACGGCAGCACGATCGCCCCGACACTGAAGAGGGCCGTCTGCCACCCCCACGGCTGGACCGCGAAGGCGAGCACCAGGCACACGGTGCGGATGACCATCGTGAGCACGTACTGCTTCATGCGCGCCGTCTCGTCGTCCTGCGGTGATCTGCCGATCGACGTCGCGGACTGAGCGGGGCGGGTGTGCTTCCTCACGATGCTTCCATTCTAGGCGCCGTGGCGCACACGAGAGCGGCCCGCACCCCCGACGGTGATCGGGGGTGCGGGCCGCTCTGGCGGTGACTCAGTAGGCGCCGAGAACGCCGAAGCCCGTGGCGATCGCGCCGAAGACGGCGACGATCAGGATGCCGATGATGATGCTCACGCCGATCAGGATGTACCCGATGATGAGGCCGGTCAGCGCCATCCCGCGTCCGCCTCCGCCACGCTTCTTGATCTGCGACAGGGCGATGTGGCCGAAGACCACGGCGAGGATCGCCGAGATCGGCGCGAGAATGCTGAGCACGCTCCCGATGACGGGGACGAGCGAAAGGATCCACGCCGCGGGCGAGACGAGCGACGAGATCAGCGCGGTGAGCGCGAGCGGGTTCGTCTGCTGCTGCGGTGCCACGCCGTACGACGACGGAGCCTGCGGCGGCTGGTAGGCGGGCGGCTGCGGCTGTTCGAACTGCGACATGTGATTTCTCTCTCCCCGACGTGTCGTGTTCGGCCAGTCTAGCCTGGCGCTGCGGCGCGTCGCACGGGGGACACCCCGTCATCTAGGGTGGGGACCGGCCGAATCGGAACACCCCAGGAGCACCCATGAACGCACCAGCCACGCCGGACCACGTCGCCCTCGTCACCGGCGGGAACCGCGGTATCGGGCGGGCGATCGCCGAGCGTCTCGTGCGGGACGGCTATCGCGTCGCCGTGACGGCGCGATCGGGCGAGGGGCCCGAGGGAACGCTGACCGTTCGCGCGGACGTGAACGACGGTGCGTCGCTGGACGCCGCCGTGGCACAGATCGAAGCGGAGCTCGGCCCGGTGACGACGATCGTCGCGAACGCGGGAGTGACGAAGGACACGCTGCTGATGCGGATGAGCGACGACGACTTTGCGAGCGTCGTCGACACCAACCTCGGCGGCGCGTTCCGCACCGTCAAGCGCGCGATCCGATCGATGCTGCGCGCGAAGCGCGGCCGGATCATTCTCATCTCGAGCGTGTCGGGGCTGTTCGGTGTGGCCGGGCAGGCGAACTACTCGGCCTCGAAGGCGGGCCTCGTGGGCTTTGCACGCGCGATCACGCGCGAGCTGGGCGGCCGGGGCATCACAGCGAACGTCGTGGCGCCGGGGTTCATCGAATCCGACATGACGGCGGAGCTCGACGAGAAGACGCAGAAGACGTACCAGACGCAGATCCCCGCGGGACGTTTCGGATCGGCCGACGAGATCGCCGGCGTCGTCTCGTGGCTCGCGAGCGATGACGCCTCCTACATCTCCGGTGCGGTGATCCCCGTCGACGGCGGCCTCGGCATGGGGCACTGACGCGGGAGACGCCTCCACAAATCAGGGGAGGAGCGGGATGATCTCGCGCAGGTCGACGGGACCGATCGCGACGTTCGCCGCGCGCCGGACGGCCGGCTTCGCGTTGAAGGCGATGCCGAGCCCTGCGCGTGCGATCATCTCCAGATCATTCGCTCCGTCGCCGACCGCGATCGTCCGGTGGGGCGCGATCCCCGCTTCGTCCGCCCACGCCGCGAGCTGATCGGCCTTCGCGGTCGCGTCGACGATCGCGCCGTCGACCTCGCCGGTCAGCGCGCCGTCGCGCGCGACGAGACGATTCGCGCGCCACATGTCCACGCCGAGTGTGGGGGCGAGATCGTCGAGGATCTCGTGGAACCCGCCGGAGACAACACCGACGATGCCGCCGCGGGCATGAACGGCCGACGTGAGATCGGTGACGCCGGGGGTCGGTTCGATCCGCGCACGTACGCGTGAAAAGGACGCGAGAGGGACACCCGCGAGTTCGCGGACCCGCCCACGAAGGCTCTCGGCGAAGTCGATCTCGCCGCGCATCGCGGCCTCGGTCGCGGCGGCCACTTCGGCACCGCGCCCCGCCTCGTCGGCGATGAGCTCAATGACCTCGTTGCGGATCAGAGTGGAATCGGCGTCGAGCACGACGAGAAAACGCGCAGTCACAACGATGAGCGTACTGAAGTTCGGTCGGTAGGATCACGCATATGACCTCCGTGCTCGAGATGAAGGATGTCGTCGTGCGCCGAAACGGGCGCCATATCGTCGACGGCGTGTCCTGGACAGTGAACGACGACGAGCGCTGGGTCATTCTCGGCCCGAACGGCGCGGGGAAGACGACCCTCCTCCAGATCGCCGACACCATGATGTTTCCGACGTCGGGAACCGTCGACGTGCTCGGTGAACGTCTCGGTAAGACCGACGTGTTCAGCCTGCGCCCTCTCATCGGCTTCGCGTCGACAGCGCTGGCGCGCCGGATCCCTGCCGACGAGAGCGTCCTCAACGCGGTGCTGACGGCCGCCTACTCCGTGATGGGCCGCTGGAACGAACAGTACGAGAACATCGACGAACGCCGCGCGCTGCGCGTGCTTGCCGAGTGGAGGCTCGACGGCCTCGCCGACCGCACGTTCGGCACGCTCAGCGATGGCGAACGCAAGCGCGTGCAGGTGGCGCGCGCCGTCATGACGGATCCCGAGCTGCTTCTGCTCGACGAACCGACGGCGAGCCTGGACCTCGGAGCGCGCGAGGAACTGCTGCAGCTGCTGAGCGGGTACGCCCAGGCGCCGACGACTCCCGCGATGGTCATGGTCACCCACCACGTCGAGGAGATCCCCGTCGGGTTCACGCACGTCATGCTGCTGCGCGAGGGGCGCGCCGTCGCTCAGGGGCCGCTGCGCGAGACGCTGACACGCGAGAATCTCGAGCAGACTTTCGGCTTCCCGATCGCGATCATCGAGCAGAACGGCCGCTGGGTCGCGCGCGCCGAAGCACCCATCTTCGGCTGAGCGGGCGTCTGGTAAAGTAGTGCGCTGGCGCTCGAGGTGCGCCGGTGCGCACGCGCACGATTCCCTCCTCACGAAACGTCCCCGCAAGGATTCTCATGAAGACTGACATCCACCCCTCGTACGAGTACGTCGTGTTCCGCGACCTCGGCTCGGGCGAGACGTACCTGACGCGTTCCACGGCGACGAGCGACAAGACGATCGACCTCGACGGCGAGACCTACCCCGTCATCGACGTCGAGATCTCCGCAGCGTCGCACCCGTTCTACACGGGCAAGCAGCGCATCATGGACTCGGCTGGCCGTGTGGAGCGGTTCAACCAGCGGTTCAAGAACTTCGGCGGCAAGTAAGCCGATCGCACGAAGAGGGGCCCGCTCCGGCGGGCCCCTCTTCGTGTCTCTGTGAGGCGCAGTCACCGCGGCGCGCGTCAGCGGATCGGCCAGGACCCGTCGATCGTCTCGCCCGGGGCGATGCGTCCGATGCGCACGAAGTACTCCCCGAGGCTCGCGGCCTGTTCCGCGGCCCACCCGGCCTGCGCCGCGTGCAGTTCCGCGAGCGTCGTCGGCAGATCGGTCGCGAAGCGCTCGGCCTGCGCCAGCGCGACGCGCCCGGCGGCGATCGCATCCGCGGAGGCATCGTGGGCGTCTTCGAGCGTCACGCCGTAGTGCGCCGCGACGATGTCGAGTGTGCGCTTCCCGCGGCGGTACCGATCGTGCTGCTTGTCGACGACGAGCGGGTCGACGACGGGAGAGGGGTTCGCGATCGGGGCGAACCCGTGGCGGGTGGCCTCGTGTCGCAGCACCGACAGGTCGAACGGTGCGTTGTAGGCGACGACCGGAATCCCCGCATCGAAGAGCGTGCGGAGGGCGTCGATGATCTCGCCGACGACCTCAGCGGCCGGGCGACCCTCGGCGCGCGCCGTCTCGGTCGAGACGCCGTGCACCGCGGCCGCGGCCGCGGGGATCTCGATCCCGGGGTCGGCGAGCCAGGAGTGCGACTCGATGACCTCGCCGGACGCGTCGAGGACGCCCACGAATGCCGTCACGATGCGGTCGTTCGCGACATCGATGCCGGTCGTCTCGAGGTCGAAGACACCGACGCGCGTGAAGAGCGCACCGCTTCCTTCATCCGGAAACCGCGCCGTGATGTCGTCGAATGCCATGCGCAGCTCCTCGGGTGAGTCCATCATCAGGCGGCCGTCGACGTCGATCAGCGCCTCGTGCGGCTCGGCGCTGGACCGGCGACGCGCCGCCGCCTGCTGGCGCGGGCGACGTGGCACCCACGAATCCTTCTCGCCTGGATGATCGAGATCCTCCACGGCGAAGAGCGGCGGGGGATCGGGCCACGACGTCTTCATACTCATCGACCGTATGGCCACCGAGCGCGGACGCGGGTGCGCCACGCCACGAACGCGCACCCTAGACTCGAACCGTGTCCGCGGTGCCGTCCTACTACGCCCACCAGCTCGACCGGATCCCCGTCGTGCGGCGCGTCGTCGATGCGGGCGGCACCCAGACCGCGTACTGGACGTATGGATCCGACGATGCCGTCGTCACCATCCTCGCTGTGCACGGATTCCGCGGCGACCATCACGGCCTCGAGCCCGTCGTCGCGCACCTCCCCGACGTGCGCTGGATCATGCCCGATCTGCCGGGGTTCGGTGAGACGCCACCCATCGCGGGGCGTGCCCACGACATCGACGCCTACGCCGAGTGGCTCGCCGAGGTCGCCGCGCGCATCGCGCCCGGAGCGATCGTGCTGGGGCACTCCTTCGGCTCGATCGTGGCCGCCGCGGCCGTTGCGCGCGGCCTGGCCACGCCGAAGCTGATTCTCGTCAACCCGATCGGCGCGCCGGCGCTGGCCGGTCCCCGCGGTCTGCTCACTCGGCTGGCCGTGTTCTACTACCGGTTGGGTGCGTGGCTGCCCGAGCGCCTCGGCACCTGGCTGCTGCGCACGCGACTGATCGTGCGCGTCATGAGCGCCGCCATGGCGAAGACGCGCGACAAGGCCCTGCGACGCTGGATCCACGACCAGCACGACCGGTTCTTCTCCCGCTTCAGCGACCGCGAGACGCTGCGACAGGCCTTCGTCGCGAGCGTCAGCCACGACGTCCGCGAGTTCGCGGCGGACATCTCCTGCCCCACGCTCCTCGTCGCCGCCGTCCAGGACGACATCACGCCGATCGAGGCGGAACGCACGCTCGTCAGGCTGTTCGAACAGGCCGAGCTCGTCGAGATCGACGACGTCGGCCACCTGATCCACTACGAGCGGCCGAGTGAGGCCGCCGCGGCGATCAGCCGTTTCATCGAGCCTCGCGGCGAGCGAGCTCCATGAGGCCGGACACGCGATAGGGGATCGAGTCGCTCATCACGAGCCGCGTCTCCGTGCGCTCGACGCCCTCGATCGAGAGGATCCGCGCGTCGACGTCGAAGAGGTGCCGTGCGTCGCGACAGGCGACGAGCGCGATCAGGTCGACCTGTCCCGACACGCCGTGCACCTGCACGACCTCGGGAACGCGGCGCAGCTCTTCGGTGATTTTCGGCAGACGCGATTGCACCAGGCCGATCGAGATGAAGGCCTGCAACGGGAAGCCGAGCGCCGCGGGCGAGATCGACCGTTCGAACGAGTGGAACACGCCGGATTCGTCGAGTCGCGCCATTCGCGCCTGCACCGTGTTCCGCGAGAGCCCGAGCTTCTCGGCGAGCGCGACGACGGTCGCGCGGGGATCGACGCTGAGCGCGGCGATCAGTTCGAGGTCAACGTGGTCGAGAGTGGCCATCACGGTGACAGTACCAGTGGAGGTGGCGCTGTCTGCACATTATGCTCAATTGTTACGCGAGCAAGTGCGCGCGATGGGTGATCACGGCGCGAATAGTTCTCAGCGTGGTGAACCGTGGTAACCGATCACCCGTGCCCCGGAGGAGGTCAGCTCGATGATCTGCTGGGAGCCGTTTCCGATGCGCTCGTCGGGGCGGGGAAGCTCTCCGTCGGTGATGTGGCGCAGGATCTGTCCGATGAGTCCGCCGTGCGCGACGGCGACGACCGGGTCGTCGCCCGCGATGTCAGCGATCTCCTCGAGCGTGGCGAAGGCGCGATCGCGCAGCTCGTCGACCGTCTCCGCATCCGGCACGTCCCGGCCACCGGGGAAGCGCTGCCAGAAATCGGCGACGAGGAGCCCCTCGGCGGCGCCGTAGTTGCGCTCGCGCAGCCCCTCGCGGAGGCGGGGGCCACCGAGACCGATCGTGCGGCCGATGATCTCGGCGGTTTCCTTCGCGCGAACCAGCGGGCTGGCGAACAGGTGGGTGTAGTCGCCGCCACGCAGGGCCTCGCCAGCGGCGGCCGCCTGCGCGCGACCGGTGTCATTGAGAGCGATGTCGCTGTGCCCCTGAACGCGACCTGCGCGGTTCCATTCGGTCTCGCCGTGGCGTACGAGTGCGATAACTGTCACACCGTCGACCCTAGGCGAGCGCGTCTGCGAGCTCGGTCAGGATGTCGCTCGTGCCGCCGTCGATCTTGGCCGTCGCCCGTGCGTCAGCCTTCGTCTCGCCGCGATTGACGATGACGACTGGATGCCCGAGACGCCGCGCCCGCTCGACCAGTCGGATCCCGCTGTTGACGACGAGCGAGGATCCGGCGACGAGCAGGGCGTCGCTCGCGCGCACGAGCTGCTCCGCGTGGCGGAATCGTCCTACCGGGATGAACTCGCCGAAGAACACCACGTCGGGTTTGAGCATGCCCCCGCACACGGTGCAGTCCGGCACCACGAGGTCGACGACGGCGTCGGGGGCGACGTCGCCGTCGGGTCCGAGCGGCACCGAGTCCGGGGTTGCGATCCACGGGTTGTCGCGCTCGAGACGGTGCGCGATGTCGCGGCGGTCGAAGACCTGGCCGCAGTGCGTGCAGAAGATGCGGCGCATCGTGCCATGCAGCTCGACGACGCGTGAGCTTCCCGCCCGCAGGTGCAGGCTGTCGACGTTCTGGGTGGCGATGCCGGTCACGACACCCGCTCGCTCCATGCGGGCGAGGGCGCGGTGTCCGGCGTTCGGCTCGGACGCCGCGAACGCACGCCAGCCGAGATGGGAGCCGATCCAGTATCGCTCTCGGGCGCGCGCATCGCCGAGATAGGTCTGCGCCGTCATCGGGGTGCGCCTCGGCGCGCCGTCGCCGCGATAGTCGGGGATCCCCGAGTCGGTCGAGATGCCGGCGCCGGTCAGCACCGCGATGCGGCGTCCGGCGAGGACGTCGACCGCCCGCGCGATGTCGTCAGCGGGAGAGCTCCGGATCGCCACACCCTCGATCCTACGATGGTGAGGTGCACCTCGAGCGGATCCAGGACCCGGGCGACCCCCAACTGGACGACTACCGGAATCTCACCGATGTCGCGCTGCGGCGTGTGCTCGAACCGGCGGGCGGGCTGTACATGGCCGAGTCGGCGAAGGTGCTCGCACGCGCGATCGACGCCGGCCATGCTCCGCGGTCGGTGCTGACAGCCGAGAAATGGCTCGATGAGGTCGAACGCATCGTCGGCCGTCTGGACGTGCCCGTGTTCGTCGTGCCCGACGAAGTGGCTGAGTCGGTGACCGGCTACACGGTGCACCGCGGCATGCTCGCGGCCATGCACCGCCCGGCCCTGCCGGAGGTGTCGACTGTGCTGCGGGGCGCCCGCACGGCGCTCGTGCTCGATGGCCTCGTCGACCACACGAACGTCGGGGCCGCCTTCCGCAACGCGGCGGGCCTCGGCGCCGACGCCGTCCTCGTCACCCCGCGATGCGCGGATCCGCTCTACCGGCGTTCGGTGCGGGTGTCGATGGGCACCGTCTTCCAAGTGCCGTGGACACGCCTGCCCGCGTGGCGCGCGACGGATGGGCCGAACGCGGGCGATCTGCTCCATGCGGACGGGTTCCACATCGCGGCCATGGCGCTTACAGACGAGGCGATGCCGCTGGACGAGTTCGCCGCGCAGCGCCCGGAGCGCGTGGCGTTCGTCATGGGATCCGAGGGGCCGGGCCTCGACCGCAGCGCGCTCGCTGCCGCGGACACGACCGTCGTGATTCCGATGACGGGCGGAGTGGACTCGCTCAATGTCGCCGCGGCCAGCGCCGTTGCGCTCTGGGCGCTCAGGTGAAGTCGGGGCGCTTCGGTGTGACGCCGTCGCCCGACGACTGGTGCCGGAGTCTGCGCAGCACCCACGGCACGAGGTGCGTGCGCGCCCACACGAGGTCGTCGCGGCGAGCCGCGCGCCACGGGCGCTCCGGCAGCGGATCCGGCCGCATTGGCTGCAGCTCGTTCGGCACGTTCAGCGTGCGCAGCACCATGCGCGCGACTTCGTGGTGGCCGAGCGCGTTCAGGTGCAGGCGGTCGTCCGCCCAGAAGCGCGGATCCTGGATCTCGGCGAGCGCCCAGAGATCGGCGACGAGGGCGTCGTACCGCTCGGCCACCGCCCGCATGTTCTCGTTGTAGATCGCGATCTTGCCGCGGAACGGACGGAATACGGGATTCCAGGCGACGTCGAAGCCGGTGAAGACGACGACTGCGGCGCCCGACGACGACAGGCGCGCGACGGTGGTCTCGAAGAGTTCCGCGATCTCGTCCGGATCCGAGGCGGGACGGATCACGTCGTTTCCGCCCGCGCAGAGGGTGACGAGGTCGGGCTTCAAGGCGAGAGCCGCGTCGAGCTGCTCGTCGTGAATCTGGCGGATGAGCTTGCCGCGCACGGCGAGGTTCGCGTAAGCGAAGTCGTCCACCTGCTCGCCGAGCACCTCGGCGACGCGATCCGCCCAGCCGCGGTGTCCGCCCGGCGCGCCGGGTTCGGGGTCCCCGATGCCCTCCGTGAATGAGTCACCGACCGCGACGAGTCGGCGCCAGGGGTGTGAGTCGTCGTTGGAGACGAACGGGGTGCGCGGGTCGTGCGGGGTCATGGAGCCTCCTCAAAGCCACACGAAATCTAATCGTTTCCCTCCGTCGATGCCACCACCTGAGAGCATTCGGCGAATGAGCGTCGCACCCCGCGGCTATCGTGGACAACCGTGCTGAGCCCGTCCTTTCCACAGCGAGCCCCCAGGGGGACAGCTGGTCGGCTGCGCGCATGGCAGCAGGAGGCACTTGAGGCGTTCTTCGACTCGAACAAGCGCGACTTTCTCGTCGCGGCGACGCCCGGCGCCGGCAAGACGACCTTCGCGCTGACAGTCGCGCGAGAGCTCAAGCAGGCCGGTGAGATCGACCGGATCGTCGTCGTGTGCCCCACGGAGCACCTCAAGACGCAGTGGGCCGACGCGGCCGCGCGCGTGTCGATCCGCCTCGATCCGTCGTTCAGCAACGCGACGCCGCAGCTCGCCCGTCACTTCCACGGTGCGGCGGTCACCTACGCGCAGATCGCGGTGAAGCCGTGGGTGCATCGCCAGCTCGTCGCCGACGCACGCACGCTCGTCATCCTCGATGAGGTGCACCACGGCGGCGACGCGCTCAGCTGGGGCGACGCGATCCGCGACGCGTACCAGCCCGCCACACGCCGGCTGCTGCTGAGTGGCACGCCGTTCCGCAGCGACGACGCGCCGATCCCGTTCGTCGAGTACGCACCCGATGAGAAGGGCCTGCGTACGTCGGTCACCGACTACGACTACGGCTACGCGCGCGCTCTCGCAGACGGCGTCGTGCGCCCCGTGCTATTCCACGTGTACTCGGGGCACATGACGTGGCGGACTCGGATGGGTGACGAGGTCGAGGCGCACCTCGGCCAGGACAACACGAAGGACGTCACGAGCCAGGCGTGGCGCACGGCGCTCGACCCCGAGGGCGAGTGGATGCCCGCCGTCCTCGCGAGCGCCGACCGGCGCCTCACGGAGATTCGCCACCACGTTCCCGACGCGGGCGGTCTCGTCATCGCGACGGATCAGTCCACGGCACGCGCGTACGCCGAGCTGCTGCGCACGATCACGGGCCAGCGGCCGACGCTCGTGCTCAGCGACGAAGTCGAAGCGTCGCGGCGCATCGAGCAGTTCGCACAGAACACCTCGCGATGGATGGTCGCGGTGCGGATGGTCTCCGAGGGCGTCGACGTGCCGCGACTCGCCGTCGGCGTCTATGCGACCAGCTCGTCGACGCCGCTGTTCTTCGCGCAGGCGATCGGTCGATTCGTGCGCGCTCGCCGCAAGGGCGAGGCGGCGAGCGTGTTTCTGCCGCAGGTTCCCGTGCTCATGGCCCTCGCGCACGAGCTCGAGAAGCAGCGCGACCACGTGCTCGACCGTGGCGAGAAAGACGAGGACGGGCTGGATGACGGCCTGCTCGAAGCGGCTGAGCGCGAGGAATCGGCGAGTGATGAGCTCCTCGAGCAGGAGTTCTCGTTCGCACCGCTCGGATCCGTCGCGCATTTCGACTCCGTCGTCTTCGAGGGGCAGCAGTTCGGGCAGCTCGCGGTGCCGGGGAGCGACGAGGAACAGGAGTTCATCGGCCTGCCGGGCCTGCTCGAGCCCGAGCACGTGCACGAACTGTTAATGCAGCGGCAGACGCGGCAGACGCGGCACCGCACAGCGCGCGAGACCCGGGAGCGCGAAGCGGGCGTCGCCAGCGAGCTTCCGGAGCCACTGCACCGCACGCTCAAGGAGCAGAGACAGCTCCTCAACAGCCTCGTCGGCGTCTACGCACACCAGACGGGGGATCCGCACGGCCAGGTGCACGCGTGGCTGCGCCGGGTCTGCGGGGGACCGGCGGTCGCGCAGGCCACGGTCGCGCAGTTGCAGGCGCGCATCGACCTGCTGCGGCGGCGTGTGCGCAGTTGACGCGCGGCGCGCCGTCTATCCGTTTCGGTGCTCCGTAATGCTCTGAGCGCGGTCAGCGGTGCGGGCTACGTTCGTGGGGATCCGTTCGGATGACCGACCAGAGGAGCCCCGCGTGGAGCATGTGCAGCCCGACCCGGCACAGGCATCGCCGGCCGAGCGTCGTCGCTGGGCACGCTATCTCGCCGACGAACGCGCGGAGGCCGCCGTGTACCGACGTCTCGCGCGGCGGCGAGCGGGCGACGAGCGGGAGATCCTCGTGCAGCTCGCCGACGCGGAGCGTCGCCACGAGGAGCATTGGCTGCGGCTGCTCGGCGGGGAGCCAGCGCGGATGCCGCGCGCCAGCGTCCGCACGCGTGTCACCGCATGGCTCGCGACGCGGTTCGGATCCATCTTCACCCTCGCGCTCGCTCAGCGCGCCGAGGCGCGGTCACCGTACGAATCGGATCCGTTCGCGACGCCCGCGATGAGCGCGGACGAGAAGGTTCACCACGAGGTCGTGCGCGGCCTCGCCGCGCGGAGCCGGAGGCGCCTGTCCGGGACCTTCCGCGCAGCCGTTTTCGGAGCCAACGACGGCCTCGTCAGCAATCTCGCGCTCGTCATGGGCATCGGCGCGACGGGCGTGTCCGGCTCGTTCGTGATGTTCAGCGGCATCGCGGGTCTGCTCGCCGGCGCGCTGTCGATGGGGGCGGGGGAGTTCGTCTCGGTGAAGTCTCAGCGCGAGCTGCTCGACGCGACCGAGCCGAACGACTTCGCGCATGCCGGACTGCCCGATCTCGACATCGACGAGAACGAGCTCGCGCTCGTCTATCGCACGCGCGGCATGAGCGAGGAAGAGGCGGTCGCGCGAGCGCGCAAGCTCGTCGGCGACGCGCATCAGGGCCGGATGCCGGCACCGTCCGCGGCCGCCCAGGACCACGAGGTCATCGGCGGTGCATGGCGCGCGGCTGCGTCGAGCTTCTGCTTCTTCGCGGCGGGCGCGATCATCCCCGTCCTCCCGTGGATCTTCGGCCTCAGCGGGCTCGTCGCGGTCGCGGTCGCGCTCGCGCTCGTCGGCATCGCACTGCCCGTGACCGGCGCCACGGTGGGCCTCCTTTCGGGGGCGGCTCCGCTCCCGCGGGCGCTGCGACAGCTGGCGATCGGCTTCGGCGCAGCGGCCGTGACGTACGTACTCGGACTGCTGTTCGGCGTCTCCGTGGCGTGACGCGCCCGAGCGGCGAGGGTGATTCGCGGGGGAGCGGTCACGATGGTAATGTCTTCTCTTGGTTCGGAAATCGAGCGGTCTCGCTCAGGCACCGGATCGACACCCAATGCGCGGGTGGCGGAATTGGTAGACGCGCTAGCTTGAGGTGCTAGTGCCCGTATTAGGGCGTGGGGGTTCAAGTCCCCCCTCGCGCACGCGAATGAAATGGCCCCTGACCTGGGATTTTAACTCTCGGGTTGGGGGTCTTTCGCGTTGGAAGTGCTAGAAAAAGTGCTAAGCCTTGCCCAAGTGGGCGGCGAAGCGGGTCACGTCCGACCGCTGCATGGTCGGGGTGACGTGGGAGTAGATGTTCATCGTCGTCGTGATCGTTGAGTGGCCCAACCGCTCCTGGACGACCTTGGGGTGCTCCCCGAGTTCGAGCAGCAGGGTCGCGTGCGTGTGACGGAGCCCCTTGATCGTGACTCGGTGCATGGTGTCGTACTTTTTGGTGAGCCAGTTCATGCGGCGATCCCACCGGCTGGTCATCGCGTCGGGTGAGCGTAGCTTCCCGTCGTCGTCGCCGAAGATGTAGGCGTCGGCCTTGGCGAGCGTGAACGAGAGTTCCGCGCGGGCGACCTTGTAGGAGGCGAGCACTTTCAAGGTGTCCTCGTCCACGTCGATCACGCGCGCGTGGCCGGTCTTGGGCGGTTTCGTCTTCGTCCAGTCGTCGGTATCGACCGCGCGGCGGATGCTGACCGTCATCCGCTTGGTGTTGAGGTCGCTCCACTTCAAGGCGAGGGCTTCACTTCTGCGCATCCCCGTGTAGGCGATGAGTCGCCACATGGGGAACAGCTCGTCTTTCAGCTCGTCCTCGTTCCAGGCGAGGAACAGGGCGAGCTGTTCGCTCGTCCAGGTGACGATTTCGGGTTTCTGTGCCCGCACCTCGCTCGTCGTTGGTGCTTTCACGGTGCGCTTCTTCTTCGCCGGGTTCACCGTCAGGTGCCCGTCGTCTATCGCGGCATCGAGGATCGCACCGAGCACGACATGCACCTTGTGAACCGAGTTCGCAGAGAGCGGTTTGCCCCTGCCGTAGGTGTCTTTGCGGCCCGACTTCTCCAAGTCGCGGTAGTGGCGGGCGATCCTCGTCGCGGTGAGCTTGTCGAGCCGCATCGTGCCGAGCTGGGGCTTGATGTGGTTGCGGATGATCTTCTTGTACCCCTTGATCGTGGACGCCGCGAGCTTCAACCCCGCCGCCCACTCATCCGCATACGTGCCGAGCGTGGGCACTTTGTTGCCGAACTTCTCATTCTGCTTCCGCTGCTTCAACGCCTCCTGCAACGCGTCGTTGGCCTCGTCGGTGCTGGTGAACCCGGAACGAGTCAGACGCCGCGATCCCATCTCGGGGTACTCGGGGTCTTTCAGGACGTAGATCTGGAACCGCCACCGCTTCCCCTTATCGGTGTCGTAGTCCTGGATCGAGCCGGGCTGCCGGGAGCGCGAGCGACGCTGCTTCTCACCCCCGCCGCGCTGCTGGTCGGGCTGCTGC
>DWXU01000103.1:0-3593 GCA_019119065.1 Candidatus Microbacterium pullistercoris
CGGATCTGCGCGTAGAGTCCCGGGAACTGGTCGCGACTGCCATGATGCGACACCTTGACCACGTCGAACTCGCCGGTCACCGCGCCACCGTTCATCAGCAGGCGCTGCGCGTCAGCGCCGAGGTCCCCGAGCAGCAGCGTCCGCGGCACCTCTCCTCCGCCGACCTCGAGCACGAGGCTCGTGTCGTTACCCGGCGGGAACGCGCGTGTCTTGCGCGCCGGCCACAGGATCCGCCACGTCGCGTCCCCGAGCTGGCCGTGCATGCCGGCGTACCCCGCGCGCACCTGGTCGGCGGCGGCGAAAGCGGGATCGAGCTGGGCCGTCTGCTCCGCCGGCCCGTGCACGATCGTGCCGACGCGGCCGTCCAGTGCGGGAATGCCGGAGGCATGATCGGCATCGAAGTGCGTGACGAACGCGACGTCTATGCTGTCGACCCCGAGCCGCGTCAGGCACTGCTCGAGAGCCGCGGCGTCGGGCCCGGTGTCGACGAGCACGACCCGACCCTCCGATCGGATCACGATCGCGTCGCCCTGGCCCACGTCGCACAGCGCGACGCTCCACTCGCGGGGCGTGGTGAGCGGAGCCGCGATTCCTCCGAGTGCCGCCGCTCCCGCGCCGACGCCGACGAGCAGCGCGACCGCTGCCGCGCTGAGCCGCTGCACCGCGATGATGAGTCGGCGCACTCGCGGGCGCGACCGCGATCCGGGTCGCGCGACGGGGATCCCCGTGATCGCGACCGTGACGAGAGCACCGACGAGCGCCAGCGTCACTCCCCCGAGCGCACCTTCCCACCAGCCGAGACGCGCGGCGGGCAGGGCGGCGAATGTCTCCGCGGTTCGCGCGACCCACGCCGAGGGCAGCCACGCGAGCGCGGCCGTGCCCGAGGCCACCAGCGGCAGAGGCTGCGCCAGACAGGCGATGAGACCGAGCACCGTGGCCGGCGGCGCGGCGGGACCGGCCACGATGTTCGCGACGACGCCGTAGAGCGCGACCTCGGAAGCAAAGAGCACGATGATCGGGCCGCAGACCAGCTGGGCCGCGAGCGGAACCGCGATCGCGAGCGCGACGACACGGGGCATCCACCGCTCGAGACCGCGCGCGAGAGGCGGCGCCAGGAGCAGAAGCGCCCCCGTGGCACTCGCGGAGAGCAGGAAGCCGTAGGAGGCCGCGAGCCACGGATCCGTCGCGAGCAGCACGACGACGGCGAGCGACAGCACCGCGACGCCGGATCCCCGTCGCCCGAGCAGCAGCGCGAGCATCGCGATGGCGGACATCGTCGCCGCGCGGATGACGCTTGCCTCCGGCGTGACGAGCAGCACGAACATCCCCAGTACCGCCAGGGCGATCACGACTCGGGTGCGCCGTCCCGCTCCGCACGCGGCGCTCGCACCGAACGCCAGGCCGACCACGAGGGCGCAGTTGCTGCCGGAGACGGCGGTCAGATGACTCAGGGAGGAGGCCTTCATCGCGGCGTCCAGTTCCGGCGTCACAGCGCTCGTCTCTCCCACCGAGAGCCCCGGAAGCAGATCGCCTCCCGGCCCGGGGAGAGAGGTGGAGACGTCAGCCACGAAGCCGCGACGCAGGGAGCTCGCGACGGCGAAGACGTGCGCCGGCGGGTCCGCGACGCTCACCTCGTCGGCGAACACCGTCACGACGGCCGCCTCTCCCGGATCCGATGCCTCGGCTTCGCCCCTGATGACGACGCGTGCGCCGAGGTCGAGGCCGGCGGGCGGATCATCGCCGCGCCACTGGACCGTGACGGGTGCCTCGCCCGCGGACGTGCGGGCGGTCCCCGCGAACCGCGTGCCCCACGGTGTCTGCTCGACCTTCGTCGTGACCTCCACGACGACCTCGACCGCGGCGGTGTCGAGAGCATGGCGTGCGGCCTCGCGCTCCGGCTGCGCCGCGGCGACGTGCCCCGCGACCGTGCCCACCGCCGCGCACGCGACGGCGACGAGAGCGGCGCGCGACGCAACGCCGTGCCGCGGAGACGTGCCCGGTCGGCGGAACGAATCGGGCGACCGGATACGCGGTTGAGGAGATTCGCCGCGGTTCGGATCCACGCGAGGTGCACGCACGCACAGCAAGCCGGCGCTTCTGCCGCGCGTTCGTGGCCTCAGGTGACCGCGGCGCCAGCCAGCGAGGACGAGGAGCCCCACCGCGGACGCCCACGCGACGCCAGCGAGGGCGAACGCGGTGTCCGGCCACAGGATCGACGCGAGGGCCCCCGCCCAGGTCGCGATCGCCACCGGCAGGAGCCGCAGGTCGCGCGATGCGGGAAGCCGCGACGCTCGGCCCTCGGCGCCTGTCCCCCGCGCTGCCGGCGCGCTCACACCGTCACCTGCTCGCGCACCGATTCCAAGACGCTCGGGCCAATCCCCGAGACCGCGAGCAGGTCCTCCACGGATCCGAACGGTCCCTCGGTCTCGCGCCAGTCGATGATGCGCGATGCGAGCGCCGGGCCGATCCCCGTGAGCGACTCGAGGGTCGCGGCGTCTGCGGTGTTGAGGTCGATCAGGGGTGATGCGTCCGGGCCGGGAACCGAGGGTTCCTCTCCCTCACGCGGCACGACGAGCTGTTCACCATCCGTCACGGGCCGTGCGAGGTTGACGCCCTCCCCGGCCGCGTCGTCGGTCAGACCACCCGCCGCCGATACGGCGTCGATCACGCGTGCATCGGCGGCGACGACGTAGAGCCCCGGACGCTCGACGGCGCCGGACACATGGATATACAACTCCCCCGTGACAGCAGCCGACGCCGGGGTGTCGGTGACAATCGGCTCGCGCGGCACCGGGTGCGCGGGAGCTGCCGCCGAGCGCCAGATCCCGATGCCCACCGTCGCCGCGAGGGCCACGAGCACGAGGACGATCGCCGCCCCCACTCCCAGCCGCGCGCGAGGGGATGCGCGCCGGTAGGCATCGAGATCCGACATGTTGCGAGGTTAGGCACCGACCGCGCATGCGCGGGGGCGCCCGCTTCCGGATCCTCAGAGAACGAGCGGAGATCTCCGTCTGTGGACGAGCCGACTCCGCGCGGCGACACGCGCGGGGCGGCGCGTTACTTCACGACGAGGCTGACGATCTTCGGCGCGCGCACGATCGCCTTGACGATCTGTCCGTCGCCGACGAAGCGCTGCACCTTCTCGTCCGCGCGAGCGAGCTGCTCGAGCTCGTCGGGATCGATCGTTGCAGAGACGTCGAGCTGCGAGCGGACCTTGCCGTTGACCTGCACGACCGCCGTGACGGTGTCCTCGACGAGCAGTGCGGGATCCGCCTCACGCCACGGAGCCAGACCGACGGACGGTTCGAAGCCGAGCCGGTGCCACAGTTCCTCCGCCGTGTGCGGGGCGAACAGGTCCAGCACCACCGCGACCGTCTCGACGGCCTCGCGCACGGCCGGATCGGCTCCGCCCGCGCCCTGGTCGATCGTCTTCCGGATCGCGTTGACGAGCTCCATCAGCCGCGCGACGACGACGTTGAACTTCGTCTGCTCGATCATGCCCGGCGCATCGGCCAGCACGCGGTGCGTGACGCGTCGGAGCGTCTCGTCACCCGTCGAGAAGTCGACGCCCGGAACGCTCGTGACGTCCTCGG
>DWXU01000104.1:0-10757 GCA_019119065.1 Candidatus Microbacterium pullistercoris
TAGACGGTATGCCCGTTGGGGCATACGCCGATCCAGGGTGCGAGCTCCGTCGCCGTCTCGAGGCTGTGGGTCGTGCCGCCCACGTAGCCGAGCTCGCGCGAGATGCGCTTCCACTTCGCCGAGTGACCAGCGGCCGGACCAGCCAACGCGTGGGCAACCTCGTGCAACAGCGTCTGGTGGATGTCGTCGTCGGAGAACCGCGCCGCGAGATAGCGCGAGACCGAGATCCGCTTCCGCGTGAAGTCGCACAGCCCGGCGCGGCGCTTGGCGTTGTCGAACGCGAAGGTCCACGACGGATCCAGGTGCATGCGGATGAGCGCGTTCGCCCACACCGTCACGCGATCCAGATCAGCCACGACCCCAGGCTACGGCGAACGTCCGACACGCCTCCTCGCGCCACGCGCGTCGGAGCGGCGACCCGCTCACGACCTCCCTCAGGCGATCGCAGAGCGGCGGCGCTCGGCCGCCTCGATGAAGGTCATCGCCTGCTCGAGCTGCGCGTCATCGGCGCCGAGCTCCTGACGTATGAAGAGCTCGCGCTTGAAGTCCGCGCGCGCCCCGTTGTAGTCGCCCGCGTCGTAGCGCGTCTTGCCACGGTGCGAGTAGGCGAGTGCCGCGATCCGCGGCCACCCCTGGCCCTCAGCCTCTTCGATGCACGTCGTCAGCTCGGTCTCGGCGTTCGCGTACGCGCCGCGCAGGTGGTTCACCGACGCGTGCAGGATCCTCGCGTGCAGCAGATCCTTGCGGGTGCCCGACATGCGGGCGAGGCGCACCGTGTGCTCGGAGATGTCGAGGGCCTCGGCCATCTCACCCAGCACCTTCAGCAGCCAGACCTGCTCGAGCTGCGCGGGAAAGCTGCGCTGGCTGCGCACCTCGGCCAGGCGCTCGTACGCTTCGGTTCGATCGACGATCTCCTGGAGGGTCTCCGTGTCGTAACCCCGAATCAAGCCCACGCCGAATCCCTTCTCCCGCTTCCTGCGATGCAGACCTCTATCCTGCCTGGTCACGACCTGATAACAGCCTCGGCGCGCGGAGGATCAGCGTTCGAACAGCGACAGCGAGGGTTTCGGGGAGGCGGTGGCGTCGGCATCGGTGGTCGGGAGGGCGCCCGCGACGAAGCGGTCCACCTCGGATCCCTCGGCCACCTTCGCGGGGTGCGGACCGGCCGCCATCAGCCGCGGCAGCCAGTCGGTCGGCAGCGGATCCGCGGATGCGGCGAACACGAGGTTGCCGAAGCGTCGCCCCTTGAGCACCTGCACCTCCGCGAGGATCGCGAGATGCGGCAGTGCCTCGCGGATCGTCGCGGCCTGTCGGCGCGCGAAGGCGAGCCCGGATCCGTCGGCGACGTTGACGAGCAGGATCCCGTGCGGCGCGAGCAGCGTGGCCGCCTCGGTGTAGAACTCGACGGTCGTGAGGTGCGCGGGGGTCTGCGCGCCCGAGTAGACGTCGCTCACGACGAGGTCGGCGGATCCGACGAGCGCGGGAGGCATGCGCGACAGGCCGGCACGCGCATCGCCGAAGCGCACGCGGATCCGTGCGTCGCGCGGCAGCGGCAGGTGCTCGCGCACGAGATCGACGAGCGGCTGGTGCAGCTCGATGACCTGCTGGCGGGATCCGGGGCGCGTGTGCGCGATGAAGCGGGGGAGCGTCAGGCCGCCTGCGCCGAGGTGGACGGCGCTGATCGGCCCGTCCGGAAGCTGATCGATGACCGCGCCCATCCGCGCGACGTACTCGAACGAGAGGTGGCTCGGATCCGCGAGGTCGACGTGCGACTGGGGTGTGCCGTCGACGACGACCTCGAAGCCGCTGTCGAACTCCGAGGGGCGGATCTGCACGACCCCGCCGCCATCGAGCCGCGCCCGCGGAAACGCGACGTCCTTCTTCCGTTGCCGTCCCACGTGACCATTCTCTCGGATGTTGCGTCTCACGCGATGGCCCGCGACCCGTCGTGCTCGCCGGTCGCCTCCCGCGCGTGTCAGTGCCAGCAAGCCGACGCCCGGGCGCGTGCGAAAACCTCCGCTCCCGGGGGACGAACGGCTACCGCGCGCGGGTGCCGAACGTGGCGTCGTCGCTGTTGCCCCGTGCGCGGAGGTCGCCACGTACGGAGAGCCGGCCGCCGTCGGCGTCGATCTTCAGCCCCGACACCTCGAGCGACGAGGATCCGAACTGGAACGCCGTGCCTGCCATCGCGCGCAGCTGGGGGCGCAGCGGCAGGAGCAGGAGCTTGGTGAGGAAGCTCTTGCTCGCGGCCGTCGCGCGGTGCACCGTGACCTCGCCGGCCTCCGACACCGAGACGTCGAACCCGACGCGCGCCGACATCGGCACGAAGAACACCTTGGCGGCGCCGCCGATCGTCACGACGAAGCGGTTCTCTCCCTGCGGCTTCACGGCGAGCTTGAGGTCCTTGGCCGACGCCGTCCACCGGGTCGCGTCGCGCATGCGCGACCGCGCGAGAGAGAGGGCGAGCGCCGCAATGTCCTCCTGCGCCATCGAGAACCGGAAGGCTCCGCGGGCGCGCTTCTCATCGTCCCGCCCCTCGCCGAAGGTGCCGAGCAGCCGGCCGTTGCGGCGCACGAGGATCCATTCGAGGGGCGCGTGCGTGACGGCGACGTCCGCGCGCAGCTCTACGCCCTCGACGGTCACCGGATCCGCGCGCAGGCGCAGCTCACCGATGCTGCCCGGCGTGCGCGAGACGACCTCGTCGCGCGAGGGATCCGGGATCCACGCGCCGTCATCGTTCGCGAGGCGCGAGCCGTCGATCGAGACCTCGGCCCCGGTCAGATCCGCGGTGAGCTGCTCGACGTGCGATCGACTCGTGAACGCCGACGAGCTCACGCGCATGCCGGGGGAGTCGTTCCACTCCACCTCCACGCCCGACGCCTCGAGCCGCGACAGCAGCTGGGCGAGGCCGGTCTTCAGGGTCGTGCCCGATGCGGGCCAGGCTTTCTCGCTCGACGGGTGCCAGGGCCAACGATTCATGTCACCCAGCGTATGGGACACGAGGGTCGCGCGCCGGGGTTATACCCGAGAGGAAAATGTGAGTCAACTACCGGGGTAGACATCGCGTGTCTCTCCGGGTAGAGTCGACAGTTGCGCTCATTGGCTCTTCCGTGCCTTCATATGGTGGTTGGCAGGAAACTCTCGTGGGATCCCCGCAGATTGCGGCGCGGGTCGATGCGAACGAGGCATATGGGCGCGCCTCACACCCTGTCGGCAAGGATTCTAGAGACCCTGAGTGGGTCCACGGAGGTTCATTCCCTTGGCTGCTTCGCGCAACGCATCCAACCCCACCACCAAGAACGGACGCGACGCTCGGCGTCTGTCGTTCGGAAAAGTCACTGACGCGCTGACGGTCCCAGACCTCCTCGCGCTGCAGAAGGACTCGTTCGACTGGCTCGTCGGCAACGACGACTGGAAGGCTCAGGTCTCCGACCGGAAGGCCAGCGGCCGTTCCGATGTCTCGGAGCGCAGCGGTCTCGAGGAGATCTTCGAGGAGATCTCTCCGATCGAAGACCTCGGCGAGACGATGCAGTTGTCGTTCACGAACCCGTACCTCGAGCCTGAGAAGTACTCGATCGAAGAGTGCAAGGACCGCGGCAAGACGTTCGCGGCCCCGCTCTACGTCGAGGCCGAGTTCATGAACCACCAGACGGGTGAGATCAAGACCCAGACGGTGTTCATGGGCGACTTCCCGCTTCAGACGCGCGAAGGCACGTTCATTATCAACGGCACCGAGCGTGTCGTCGTGTCGCAGCTCGTCCGTTCGCCCGGTGTCTACTTCGACAAGACGCCCGACAAGACCTCCGACAAGGACGTCGTCTCGGCGCGCGTCATTCCGAGCCGCGGCGCATGGCTCGAGTTCGAGATCGACAAGCGCGACCAGGTCGGCGTCCGCATCGACCGCAAGCGCAAGCAGTCCGTCACGGTCTTTCTCAAGGCGCTCGGCATGACGAGCGAGCAGATCCTCGAGGAGTTCGAGGGCATCGTCTCGATCGAGGACACCCTCGCGAAGGACACGGTCCTCACGCAGGAAGACGCGCTGCGCGACATCTACCGCAAGCTGCGTCCGGGCGAGCAGGTGGCCGCTGAGGCCGCGCGCTCGCTGCTCGACAACTTCTACTTCAACTCGAAGCGCTATGACCTCGCGAAGGTCGGCCGCTTCAAGCTGAACCAGAAGCTCGGTCTCGACCGTCCGCTCACCGACACGGTGCTGACGATCGACGACATCGTGCAGACGATCAAGTACATGGTGCGGCTGCACCGCGGCGACGAGACGTTCGAGGGCGTCGGCAAGGGCGGCGAGATCGTCGACAAGCCGATCGTCGTCGACGACATCGACAACTTCGGCAACCGTCGCATCCGCGCCGTCGGCGAGCTCATCCAGAACCAGGTCCGCACGGGCCTGAGCCGGATGGAGCGCGTCGTGCGCGAGCGCATGACGACGCAGGACATCGAGGCGATCACGCCGCAGACCCTGATCAACGTGCGCCCCGTCGTGGCGGCGATCAAGGAGTTCTTCGGCACGAGCCAGCTGTCGCAGTTCATGGACCAGAACAACCCGCTTGCGGGCATCACCCACAAGCGCACGCTGTCGGCGCTCGGCCCGGGTGGTCTCTCGCGTGAGCGTGCGGGTGTCGAGGTCCGCGACGTTCACCCGTCGCACTACGGCCGCATGTGCCCGATCGAGACGCCGGAAGGCCCGAACATCGGCCTCATCGGCCGCCTCGCGACCTACGGCCGGATCAACACTTTCGGCTTCATCGAGACGCCCTACCGTCGCGTCGTCGACGGCAAGGTCAGCGATCAGATCGACTACCTGTCGGCCGCGGAAGAGGCGGCGTTCAACGTCGCCCCGGCGAACACGCGCCTGAACGACGACGGATCCTTCGTCGACGACCGCGTGCTGGCCCGCGAGCACGGCGACGAGGTCGACCTGATCCCCTCGGAGGACGTGCACTACATGGACGTCTCGCCGCGCCAGATGGTGTCGGTGGGTACGGCCCTGATTCCGTTCCTCGAGCACGACGACGCGAACCGCGCGCTCATGGGCGCGAACATGCAGCGTCAGGCGGTGCCGCTCCTCGAGCCCGAGGCGCCGATCGTCGGCACGGGCATGGAGCGTTACGCCGCGATCGACTCGGGTGACTCCGTCATCGCAGACAAGCCCGGCGTCGTCACCGACGTGACCGCCGACTACGTCTCGCTGCAGCTCGACGAGGGCGGCACGCAGGAGTACTTCCTGCGCAAGTTCGACCGCTCGAACCAGGGCAACACGTACAACCAGCAGACCGCGGTGAAGACGGGCGACCGGATCGAGATCGGCGAGATCATCGCCGATGGTCCGTCGACCGACCACGGTGAGCTCGCGCTCGGGAAAAACCTCCTCGTCGGCTTCATGCCGTGGGAGGGGTACAACTTCGAGGACGCGATCATCCTCAACCAGCGACTCGTGAAGGACGACTCACTCACGTCGATCCACATCGAGGAGTACGAGATCGATGCGCGCGACACGAAGCTCGGCAAGGAGGAGATCACCCGTGACCTTCCGAACGTTAGCCCGGAGCTGCTGAAGGACCTCGACGAGCGCGGCATCATCCGCATCGGCGCCGAGGTTCGCCCCGGCGACATCCTCGTCGGCAAGGTCACGCCGAAGGGCGAGACCGAGCTCAGCGCCGAGGAGCGCCTGCTCCGCGCGATCTTCAACGAGAAGAGCCGCGAGGTGCGCGACACGTCGCTGAAGGTCCCGCACGGTGAGCAGGGAACCGTCATCGCGGTCAAGGAGTTCGACGCGGAAGAGGGCGACGACGAGCTTGGCAGTGGCGTCAACCGCCGCGTCGTGGTCTACATCGCTCAGAAGCGCAAGATCACGGAGGGCGACAAGCTCGCCGGCCGTCACGGCAACAAGGGCGTCATCGCCCGGATCCTGCCCGAGGAGGACATGCCCTTCCTCGAGGACGGCACGCCGCTCGACGTCATCCTCAACCCGATGGGTATCCCCGGCCGCATGAACTTCGGCCAGGTGCTCGAGCTGCACCTCGGCTGGATCGCGAAGCAGGGCTGGAAGATCGAGGGCACGCCCGAGTGGGCGATGCACCTTCCGGAGGAGTTCCGCGATGTTCCCGCCGGCACCTCGGTGGCGACCCCCGTGTTCGACGGTGCCGAAGAGGAAGAGGTCCGCGGACTTCTCGACTCGACGCTGCCCGCCGAGAGCGGTGAGCGCCTCGTGGACGGCACGGGCAAGGCGCGTCTCATCGACGGACGCACCGGTGAGCCGTACCCGTACCCGATCGCGGTCGGATACATGTACATCCTGAAGCTGCACCACCTGGTCGACGACAAGATCCACGCGCGTTCGACCGGACCGTACTCGATGATCACCCAGCAGCCGCTCGGTGGTAAGGCGCAGTTCGGTGGTCAGCGCTTCGGCGAGATGGAGGTCTGGGCCCTCGAGGCCTATGGCGCCGCCTACGCCCTGCAGGAGCTGCTCACGGTCAAGTCCGACGACATTCTGGGCCGCGTCAAGGTCTACGAGTCGATCGTCAAGGGCGAGAACATCCCGGAGCCTGGCATCCCCGAGTCCTTCAAGGTGCTCATGAAGGAGATGCAGTCGCTCTGCCTGAACGTCGAGGTCCTGGGAGCGGGCGGCGAGCCCGTCAGCCTGAAGGACACCGACGACGAGGCCTTCCGCGCGGCGGAGGAGCTCGGTATCAACATCTCTTCGCGATTCGAGTCCGCCTCGATCGACGAGATCTGATCCGCCCGGCCGATTTCTAGATTTCCACACAGGAGAGTCAATTGCTCGACGCAACCACTTTCGATGAGCTTCGTATCGGTCTGGCCACCGCGGACGACATCCGTCGTTGGTCCTATGGCGAGGTCAAGAAGCCCGAGACGATCAACTACCGCACCCTGAAGCCCGAGAAGGACGGCCTGTTCGGAGAGCAGATCTTCGGACCGAGCCGCGACTGGGAGTGCGCGTGCGGCAAGTACAAGCGCGTGCGCTTCAAGGGCATCGTCTGCGAGCGCTGCGGTGTCGAGGTCACCAAGAGCTCCGTGCGCCGTGAGCGCATGGGCCACCTCGAGCTCGCTGCTCCCGTCACGCACATCTGGTACTTCAAGGGCGTTCCGTCGCGCCTCGGATACCTGCTCGACATGGCGCCGAAGGACCTCGAGAAGGTCATCTACTTCGCCGCCTACATGGTGATCTCGGTCGACGAGGACGCGCGCCACCGCGACCTGCCGACGCACGAGAACAACCTGCGCCTCGAGATCAAGGCGCTGTCCGACCGTCGTGACGCCCGCGTCGCCGACCGCCTCCAGAAGCTGGAGGAGGAGCTCGCCACCCTCGAAGAGGAAGGCGCGAAGGCCGACCAGAAGCGCAAGACGAAGGACGCCGCCGAGAAGGAGATGGCGACGATCCGCAAGCGCGCGGACGAGCAGGTCGCCAAGCTCGAGCGTATGTGGGAGGAGTTCCGCACGCTCGAGGTCGGTCAGCTCAAGCCGGAGGACGACGTCTTCCAGGAGCTGCAGGACCGCTTCGGCCAGTACTTCGACGCCCGCATGGGCGCCGAGTCGCTGCAGGTGCGTCTCGCGGAGTTCGACCTGGCCGGCGAGGCCGAGTCGCTGCGTGCGCAGATCGCCGAGGGCAAGGGCCAGCGCAAGATCCGCGCGATCAAGCGTCTCAAGGTCGTCAACTCGTTCCTCACGACGGGCATGAGCCCGGCCGCGATGGTCCTCGACGTCGTTCCCGTGATCCCGCCGGAGCTGCGCCCGATGGTGCAGCTCGACGGTGGCCGCTTCGCAACGAGCGACCTGAACGACCTCTACCGCCGCGTGATCAACCGCAACAACCGCTTGCGTCGCCTCATCGACCTCGGGGCTCCCGAGATCATCGTGAACAACGAGAAGCGCATGCTGCAGGAGGCCGTCGACGCGCTGTTCGACAACGGCCGCCGCGGTCGCCCCGTCACGGGCACCGGCAACCGTGCGCTGAAGTCGCTGAGCGACATGCTCAAGGGCAAGCAGGGACGTTTCCGTCAGAACCTGCTCGGCAAGCGCGTCGACTACTCGGGCCGCTCGGTCATCGTGGTCGGCCCGCAGCTGAAGCTGCACCAGTGCGGTCTGCCCAAGCAGATGGCGCTCGAGCTGTTCAAGCCGTTCGTCATCAAGCGCCTGATCGACCTCGGTCACTCGCAGAACATCAAGGCCGCCAAGCGCGCCGTGGAGCGCGCGCGTCCCGAGGTCTGGGACGTGCTCGACGAGGCGATCCGCGAGCGTCCGGTTCTGCTGAACCGTGCGCCGACGCTGCACCGTCTCGGCATCCAGGCGTTCGAGCCGCAGCTCGTCGAGGGCAAGGCGATCCAGCTGCACCCGCTCGTCTGCGCGGCGTTCAACGCCGACTTCGACGGCGACCAGATGGCCGTGCACCTTCCCCTGTCGGTGGAGGCGCAGGCCGAGGCTCGCGTGCTGATGCTCGCGTCGAACAACATCCTCAAGCCGTCCGACGGCCGCCCGGTGACCCTGCCTTCGCAGGACATGATCATCGGTCTGCACCACCTGACGACGGTGCTCGAGGATGTCGAGGGCGAGGGCCGCGTGTTCGGCTCCGTCGAAGAGGCGCAGATGGCGTTCGAGGAAGGCACGCTGCACCTCCAGGCGCGGGCGCGCATCTTCCAGCCGGGCCTCGCGTTCCTCGAGGGCGACGCTCCGGAGGGCTACGACTCGCACGGTCTCGTCGACGCCTCGCTCGGTCAGATGATCTTCAACGGTCAGCTGCCGAAGGGCTACCCGTTCGTGCGCGAGCAGGCCGACAAGGGCAAGCTCTCGCAGATCGTGAACAAGCTCGCGGAGGAGTACCCGAAGACGGTCACCGCCGAGACGCTCGACAACATCAAGGACGCCGGTTACTACTGGGCCACGCGTTCCGGTGTGACGGTCGCGGTGAGCGACATCATCACGCCCGAGCGCAAGCCGGAGATCATCGCGGAGTACGAGAAGAAGGTCGCGAAGATCACCGCCCAGTACGAGAAGGGCCTCACGACTGACGACGAGCGTCGTCAGGAGCTCACCGCGCTCTGGACCGAGGCGACCGACGTTCTCCAGAAGGAGATGAAGGAGTCCTTCCCGGAGGACAACCCGATCTACCGCATGGTGTCGTCGGGTGCGCGAGGCAACTGGCTGCAGATCCGGAACATCGCCGCGATCCGCGGTCTCGTGAACAACCCGAAGGGCGAGATCATCCCCCGCCCGATCTTGTCGTCGTTCCGTGAGGGCCTCACGGTTGCCGAGTACTTCATCGCCACCCACGGTGCGCGTAAGGGTCTCGCCGACACGGCTCTGCGTACCGCCGACTCGGGCTACCTCACGCGTCGTCTCGTCGATGTCTCGCAGGATGTCATCATCCGCGAGGACGACTGTGGCACGTCGAAGGGCCTCGCTTACCCGATTGCGGAGAAGCGCGAGGACGGCACGCTCGTCAAGGACAGCAACGTCGAGAACTCGGTGTTCGCCCGCAGCCTTGCGGTCGACGTCGTGGCGGAAGACGGCACTGTCATCGCGGAGCCCGGCCAGGACATCGGCGACCCGATGATCGACAAGCTTGTCGCCGCTGGCGTCACCGAGATCAAGGTGCGCTCCGTGCTCACCTGTGACTCGGCCGTCGGTGTCTGCGCCCGTTGCTACGGTCGCTCGCTCGCGACCGGCAACCTCGTCGACATCGGCGAGGCGGTCGGCATCATCGCCGCTCAGTCGATCGGTGAGCCCGGCACGCAGCTGACGATGCGGACGTTCCACACCGGTGGTTCGGCATCGGCCGACGACATCACGCAGGGTCTGCCCCGTGTGCAGGAGCTCTTCGAGGCGCGTACCCCCAAGGGTGCGTCTCCGATCTCCGAGTCGGCTGGTCGCGTCACGATCGAGGAGAGCGAGAAGGGGAAGAAGGTCATCGTCACTCCCGACAACGGAGACGAGCCGCACGTCTACCCCGTGCTCAAGCGCGCGACGCTCCTCGTCGAGGACGGCGAGCACGTCGAGGTCGGTCAGGCGCTTCAGGTCGGCACGCTCGACCCGAAGGAGATCATGCGTGTGCAGGGCGCTCGCGAGGTGCAGAAGTACCTCGTCGACGGCGTGCAGGACGTGTACCGCTCGCAGGGTGTGCCGATTCACGACAAGCACATCGAGGTCATCGTGCGGCAGATGCTGCGCAAGGTCACCGTGGTCGACCACGGCGAGACCGACCTGCTGCCGGGTGAGATGGTCGACATGCGCCACTACCAGGGCGTCAACCGTGCGGCCGTCGGCGAGGGCAAGCGTCCCGCCTCGGGCCGCCCGGAGCTGATGGGTATCACGAAGGCGTCGCTCGCGACCGAGTCGTGGCTGTCGGCTGCGTCGTTCCAGGAGACGACCCGCGTCCTCACGGAGGCGGCGCTCCAGGGCAAGCGTGACCCGCTGATCGGTCTCAAGGAGAACGTCATCATCGGAAAGCTCATCCCGGCCGGTACGGGCCTTGCCAAGTACCGCGACGTCGAGGTGGAAGCGACCGAAGAGGCGAAGAGCGAGCGGTACCCGAACCGCATCTTCGCGTCGGACGGCGCGCTCGATGACGGCGAGTACAGCTACGTCGACTTCGACGCGTTCTCGACGGACGACTTCACCCCGGGTACGTACAACTGATTGAGGCGAGAGCCAAGCGAGCTCGCTCGTTTGGCCGAGCCGATTGAGGTTGTCGAGCGACGACGTCGTGAACACAACTGATTGAG
>DWXU01000105.1:0-18680 GCA_019119065.1 Candidatus Microbacterium pullistercoris
ACCGATAGCGACTTCGACGTGCAGCACGTGACGACGATCGGGTCGCCGCTGCGCATCCCGCTCGGCGACGACGTGACGTCGCTCACGCTCGCGCACCACGACGATCCTGTCGCCGCGCTCGCCGACGGCGGATCCCCGATGCGCCTTGGCGATGAGGAGAGCCTGCTCATCCGGCGCACGTCGGACCCGGCCGACACCGGCCCGTTCGAGTGGGACGTCTCCGCGCATCGCGTCGGCGCTTACGCCGAGACGGCACGCATCTTCGAGGAATCCGGAGACGCACGCGCCGAGAGCGTGCGCGCGTACTTCGACCGGCTCTCCGAAGCCGCGTCCGTGGAGAGCTTCGTGTTTCGCGCGGCGGGACCGGCGCCGGGCGCCGACCTCGGCGACGGCGGCAGTTAGTCGCGTCGCTTCTTACGCTGCGGGCGCAGGATGATCCCGAAGGTCCAGTTGATGATGCTGAGCAGGATGCCGGCGAGCACGCCCGGCCAGAACGCCTCGACGTCGAGACCCCAGCTCCAGAACCCCGTGATCCAGGCCGTGACGATGAGCAACACACCGTTGAGAAGTAGCGAGACGAGCCCGAGGGTGAGGACGAACAGGGGGAACGCCACGATCTTGATGATCGTGCCGATGATGCTGTTCACGAGGCCGAAGAGTCCCCCGAGCGCCAGCAACGTGAGAAGCAGCTGCAGGTCGCGACCCGGAGCGAACGGGGTCACCGAGATCTGCAGGAACGGGATGAGCGACAGCACCCAGATGGCGAACCCGTTGACGATCGAGCGGATGATGAATCCCATGCTTCGAGGGTAAACGCTGTCATTTCGGGAAGCTCGTGATCTCAGCGTGCGCCCGCCCGCCGTCGGCCACCGACGACATACGGCGCGGCGGAGGGAAGGGTCTCAGGTGTACTTATCCATTCCCTCCAGTACCGCGTCGAACGCCGATCGCACATCGCTGCGCATGCCGGGATGGGTGAATGCGTACCGGTCGCCATTGCGAACGGCGCGAACGACGATCGCTCCGGCTTCCTCCGGCCCGATCCACATGTCATCGTCGACGATCTTTTGAGCGATGTCGAAATCGACGAGGCCACCGGCACTCCCGGCGGGGCGGTTCCGCAGGCTCGCCTTGATGTTGGTGCGGACGGCGCCGGGGTGGAGCACGGTAACGCCGACCTGTGCGTCGTCGGCTGCGAGCTCGGCGGCCAGCGTGAGACTCAAGCCCTCGACGGCGGCTTTGCTGGCGACGTACGGGGCGTAGCCCGGAGGCGTGAAGAAGCGTGACATCGACGCGGTGTTGACGATCCACGCGCCGTGCGGGTTCGCCGTCAGGTGCGGCAGGAACGCCTGGATTCCGTGGACCACTCCCATGAGGTTGACGTCGAGCACCCAGCGCCAGTCCTCCAGGGTGAGATCGGCGGCGGCCCCCTTCGGGCCGACGCCCGCGTTGTTGACGACGACGTCCACGCGGCCATGGTCGCCGACGACGCGCTCGGCGAGCGCGGCGACGCTGTCCGCCGCGGTGACATCAGTTTCGACCGTCGCGTAGCCCTCCTGCTGGACCTGCGCGAGAGCAGTGGCGTCCCGGTCCGCGATGACGACCGTCGCGCCCTCCCCGCGGAACGCGCCGGCGATGCCCTTGCCGATGCCGCTCGCGCCGCCCGTGACGACGGCGACTCTGCCGGTCCAGTTCGTGATGCCTTCCATGGGAGCCTCCTCGGTGCTCTGTCGTCCGATCATTCTGCGGAGTCGCGCGGAGCCACGCACGTCTCATCTTGCGCCGCCGAGAAACCTCGCCCGCGATGGCGTCCCATCGCGAGCGTCTCAAGGTGATAGCTCCGGCGCCGCGCAGAGCTTCTAGCGTGAGGACGATCCAGACGGACGTGCCGATGACGGACGTACCGTCGCACCACCTTGCGACAGGCTAAGGAGCCACATATGCATATCGGTCTGAACTTCGGATTCGGCAAGGGCGACCCGTCGGTGTCCGACCACGAGGTCTACAAGGGTGAGACCGAGCTGGCGGTCCTCGGCGAGAAGCTCGGCTACGACAGCGTCTGGGCCGTTGAGCATCATTTCAGCGACTACGCGTTCATGCCGGACAACCTCCTGTGGCTCTCGCACATCGCCGCGCGGACGAACACGATCAAGCTCGGCACCGGGGCTGTGATCCTGCCGTGGAACACTCAGCCGGTGCGGGTAGCGGAGAAGCTGTTGATGCTCGACCACCTGTCGGAAGGGCGCGCGATCTTCGGCATGGGTCGCGGCCTGTCGCGCAAGGAGTTCGGACCGTTCGGCATCCCGCTCGAGGAGTCGCGGGCGCGTTTCGATGAGTCGGCGAAGATGATCATCGAGGGCATCGAGACGGGGCGCATAGAAGGGGAGGGCCCCTTCTATGCGATGCCGCGCACGCAGCTCAAGCCCGGGCCGTTCGCCTCCTGGAAGGACCGCCTGTACACGGTGGCGGGTTCTCATGACTCGATGGTTTCGGGGGTGCACAACAAGTGCCGCCTGATGTCGTTCATCCTGCGACCCGTCGACAAGATGCTGCCGACGTTCCAGGCGTACCGCGACTACTACGCGGAGGTCTGGAACGAGCAGGCTCCACCGGTCGCGCTCAACGTCGCGATGTACTGCCATCGCGATGAGAACGTCGCGATCGACGGGATGTACGAGTACGTCGGGAACTTCTTCGAAGCGAACGTCGACCACTACGAGATGGACGGCGTCCACTTCGCCAACACGAAGGGGTACGAGCGTTACGCTGACAACGCTGCGGTGATCCGTGAGAAGGGCGTGAGCCAGGCCGGTAAGGACTATGCGGATGCTGCGCTCTACGGCACGCCGCAGATGATCATCGACAAGCTGATCTGGATCCAGGAGCAGATGGGCGAGTTCGAGCTCGTCCTTCAGCCGTCCTTCGGTGGGATGAGTCACGACACCGCGCGGGCGAGCATCGAGCTGTTCGCGGCCGAGATCATGCCGAAGGTCCGTCAGCACTATGACGCGGCGGTCGTCCAGTCCGCCTGAGTCATCGTCCGCGTGGTTCGCCTTCCGCAGGTGCTGAGGGCACCCGCGGGAGGCGAACCACCGAGGTTCACCGCGCCGATGACGCGACGACTGAGGGGCGCCGTCCGGCAACTACGAGAAATCGATGACGACGCTCTCACGTACACCGCGAGACGCGATGAGACGGTGCGCCTCGGCGGCGTGCTCCGGCGCGAAAGCGCGAAGCGGGCGAGAGAGGTATCGCGTGTCCGCGAGCTCCTCGAGCTGTGCCCCGCGATGCCACTCCTCCGGAACCATCACAGGGAGGACTCGGACTGTCGTTCCCTCCGGACCAGTCCAGCCTCGCAGCGTTGCGATCACGCCGCCCGGACGAACGGCGCGGAGGACCTCGTCGTCCAGGACGGCAAGGTCTACCAGGCCCGCCACCGCATCGCCGGCGGCGGCGACGATGCGGTCAGCGAGGTTGTCGCCGCTCGCGACGAACGCGTTGGCGCCAAGCGAACGAACGCGCTGCCGATCGGTCTCCCGTGCGACCGCGACGACCCGAAGACCGCGTTGAGCGGCGAGCGGCACGACGATCGCACCGAGCGCCCCGGCGGCCCCGGTGACCGCCACGGTCTCACCCGGCTGTGCACCCAGTGAACGGAGGGCCTGCGCGGCCGTGTGGCCGTTCATCGGCAGCACCGCGGCGTGAGCGAGGTCCACGTGTGCGGGGACCGCGGCCAACGTGTCGTCCGGAGCGACGATGGCCGACCGGTACGCCCCGCCCCGCGGCCCGGAGGGAAGAGCCATGCCCATTACACGGTCCCCGGCGCTCCACACGCTGCCGTCGCCGGCCACGTCGACCACTCCGGAGAACGCCATGCCCGGCACGTGCGGTGCGGCGCCAGCGATCGGCCGAACACCTGCCCGCAGTGCGAGGTCGGCGGGGTGGACACCGGCTGCGGCGACGCGCACGCGCGCCTCACCCGCGCCGACCACAGGGAGCGGCGCGGTGCTCACGGCGAGGACCTCGGGCCCCCCGGGACGGTCGAAGCCAATAATGGAAGCAGTGCCGGACATGGGTTCTCCTCGCGATATGTGATGCGATCGTATGCGGCGCGGGAGGCACTCCGACCGGTCTCTCACCTGTCGTCTCACGATGAGACGTAATAGTGGGCAGGGCTGTCGTTAACGTGATCAGACCTTGATGGCGAGCGCAAAGGAGCGTGTGAGGATGCACATCGGAGTGAATTTCGGGTTCGGACGTTTCGACACCAGCGTCTCGGAATACGAAGTGGTCACGGGAGAGACCAGGCTCGCTCTGCTCGCCGAGCCGCTCGGATATGACAGCGTGTGGGCCGTCGAGCATCATTTCACTGATTACTCGTTCATGCCCGACAACGTTCAGTGGCTGTCGTACATCGCGGCGCGCACTGAGCGCATCGGTCTCGGCACGGGTGCCGTCATCATTCCGTGGAACGATCCGCTTCGTGTGGCGTCGAAGCTCTTGCTGCTTGACAACCTGTCGGACGGACGCGTGATCTTCGGCATGGGCCGCGGTGTCGCACGCGTGGAGTTCGAAGGGATGCGTATTCCGGTGGGCGAGTCGCGCGAGCGGATCGACGAGGCCGTCCCGATGATCCTGGACGCGTTGGAAACGGGCTTCATCGAGGGGGACGGGCCGTACTACGTCCAGCCCCGTCGCCAGCTCAAGCCCGGTCCGATCCGCACGTTCACGGATCGTGTGTACACGGTGGCGGGGTCGGAGGACTCCATCATCGCCGCGGTCAAGAACCGGGTCAGCGTGATGTCGTTCATCTTGCGTCCGGTCGACAAACTCGTGGAGACGTTCGACATCTACAACAAACTGTGGCGTGAAACGTGGGATGACGAGCCCAACCCGATCTGCATCAACGCGAACATGTACTGCCATGAGGATCCGGAGCTCGCCAAGGATCGCATGTACGAGTACATCGGCAATTTCTGGCAGCAGAACGTCGATCATTACGAGTTCCTCGGCGACCACTTCGCCAAGCAGAAGGGCTACGAGCGCTACGCCGAGAAGGCCGAGGCGCTGCGCTCGAAGGGCGTCGAACAGGCCGGCAAGGACTATGCAGACGCGGCGCTGCACGGCACGCCACAGCAGCTCATCGACAAGCTGTCGTGGATGCAGGACGTGATGGGCCAGTTCGAGCTCGTTGTCGCTCCGTGCTTCGGCGGCATGCCGCAGAGCATGGCTGAAGAGAGTCTGCGCCTGTTCGCGGACGCGGTGATGCCCCACGCCCGGGAGAATTACGATGGCCGTACGGCAGCCGGCGAGAAGGCGCGCTGAGCGCGCAGGGGATGTCACGACATGTCTGATGTGGACACCGGGGCCTCGCGCCGAATCGTCGACGCCGACGTCCCGATGGCGGCACGCGACGGGGTGGTGCTACGCGCCGTCATTCACAGGATGGCGAATCGCGCGAGCCAACCGATCGTGCTCGTGCGCAATCCCTACGGCGAGCCGCTGACGCGTAACATCCCGGTCTGGGCGCTCCTCGATGCCGGGTTCGCCGTGGTGATCCAAGACTGCCGTGGCACGGCCAGTTCCGACGGCGTCTTCGTCCCTTTCGAGGGCGAGGCACCCGACACGATCGACGCGATCCGCTGGTGCTCGCAGCTGCCATTCTCGAACGGGCGCGTCGTGATGTACGGCGCGTCCTATTCGGGGATGGTGCAGCTGGCAGCCGCGGTCGAACAGCCTGACGGACTGGCGGGGATCGTCCCGATCGTGACCCCGGACGACTACCACACCCGTCTCGCTTATCGCGGCGGAGCGTTCCAGATGGGGCAGCTCACCGGCTGGTACACGATGAAGACGCTGCAGAGCCTTCTCTACGACGCGCAACACGGAAGAGCTGTCGGTGACCGGATGGCGCGTTTCGGGCGCCACGCGGCAGACCCCTGGGCGTCGATCGGAAGCGGCGCGCTGGTTGATGCGCCGGTCATCAGCGAGGTGCTCCCCACGTGGCGACGCTGGGCCGAGAACGACGTGACCGGTGACTACTGGCCTTCGGTCAGCTACCGTGACCGTCGCTCGGAGATCGCCGTGCCGGGGTTGCACGTCGGCGGCTGGTTCGACCTGTTCGTGGGCGGGACGATCGCCAACTTCGTCCACCTGCGCGAGAACGCGGCCACCCCGGACGCGAGCGCCGGACAGCGCCTGATCATCGGCCCGTGGCAGCACATCGATCAGAGCGGAACCGTCGGCGACTTCAGCTTCGGCGCACCCGCATCAGCGGCGGGCGTCGGGCTGGAGGGCATCGTCGCGCAGTTCGCCGCGGCGGCCGCGGCGGGAGAGGACATCCCCGGGCCGCCGGTGCGCATATACGTCATGCAGGCGGGGGAGTGGCGTGACGAGCAGGAATGGCCGCTCGCACGTACTGCGTGGACTCGCTGGTACCTGCAGCCGAACGCGACCCTCGCTCCCGAGCTCCCCGACCGTGTTGGCGGGTCGAGTACCTATGTGCACGACCCCGCCGACCCGGTCCCGATGCGCGGCGGTCAGTCCGGCGTCTTCGCCGGCGGGCTCGACGGCGGCAACGAGTGGACCGCCGGTCCGCGCGACCAGCGTGCGCTGGACTCGCGCGAGGACGTGCTGCGCTTCACCAGCGCGACGTTGGACGCCGATGTCGAGGTGACCGGGCCGGTGGCGGTGACGCTTTACGCGAGCACCGACGCAGACGACACCGACTTCGTCGCACGACTCATCGACGTCTTCCCCGACGGACGATCCGTGGGGGTCGTCGACGGCATCGTTCGGGCCCGGTTCCGCGATGGACAGGATGAGAGCCGCCCGATCGAGTCCGGATCCGTCGTGGCGTACGAGATCGACCTGTGGGCGACCAGCTGGCTCTTCCGGGCCGGGCACCGGCTGCGGATCGATATCGCCAGCTCGTCGTACCCGAACTGGGACGTCAATGCCGGCCGTGCGACCAACAACGCTCTCGTCGACCCCGGCGATCGCCGCATCGCCGTGCAGCGCATTCTGCATGATCAGGAGCATCCGTCCCACGTGGTCCTCCCGATCATCCCTTCCTTCACCACCCCTTCCACCGAGAGCCGGTCAGACACCGACTCCTCAGACCAGCAAGGAGACCCTCGATGACGAGGACGAGAATCACAGGAGGACTCGCGCTCGCGGCCGTCGCCGGAGTGCTGCTCGCCGGATGCGCCGGCACGCCTACCGGGGGCGGAGGTGGCGACGCGGGCGGCTCGTCAGGCGAGTTGGTCGGCGGACCCGGTGTCGATGTCGACGCGCAGACGATCCGCATCGGCGCGCTCGTGCCCGTGTCCGGTGTGTTCGCTGGGGCGATCACGAACATCGAGGGCCTCGATGCCGCGTTCCACCGGGCCACCGAACCCGGCGGCGTGCTCGAGGGATGGACCGTCGAGGTCGACAACCAGGACACGAAGTACGACGCTGCGACCGCGATCCCGCTCTACGAGGGGTTCAAGGGGGACATCGCGATGATCTCCGTCGTGTTGGGGTCGACCATCATCGACGCCATGCTGCCGTCGATCGAGGCGGACAACATGACCCTCATCCCGGGCGGGACGACGCCGAACCTCCAGTTCGAGGATCACCTCATCCCGAGCTTCCCCATGACGAGCGCGCACGCCTCCAGCCTGATACCGTATGCGATCGACGAGTACGACGTCGGCGACGAGACGTTCTGCACGCTCGCAGTGGAGGACACGCTCGGCAGCTACGTGGTCGAGAACTTCGACTTCACGGTTGAAGCGCTGGATCTGACGAAGGGCATCGACACGACCTTCGAGCCCACCGCCGAGCAGCTGACCGCGCAGATCGCCGCGCTGAAGGACGCCGAGTGCGGCGTCGTGATGACCGGTGGCACCGGAGGCTTCCTGCAGACGCTCGCAGTCCAGGCGGCACAGCAGGACTACGCACCGCTCGTCCTCGCGGGCAACTCGTCGTACAACATCACCCTTGCGACCGGTCCGGGGTCCGAGTGGCTGGCCGAGAACGCGATCATCTCCGTGCCGGGCGACGAATGGCTGGGAACAGACGCGCCCGGTCAAGCGATGCTGATCGAGGATCTCGAGGCCATTGCCCCCGACTTCACACCGTCGGCTAATGCGCACCTGACCGGATACGTGAACGGTCTCCTCACAGCGGAGATCCTGGCACGCGCCATCGAAGCTGGCGATCTGAGCCGCGACGGCATCGCCGAGGCGGCACGCAACTTCGGCACCTGGGAGGACGAGCTCGGCCTCGTCGGAGGGGACGTCATCGTCGGGGCGACCGCCGCCGAGAACGTGCCGCCGAGCGGACTGTCGATGTTCCGCATCGATGAGTCGGTGCCGACAGGGCTCAGGCTCGAGTCCTACAACTACGACTCGAACGTGTCGCGCGACTACATCGAGTCCGTCAAGCCGTAACACCGGGCCGGACAGCAGGATCCGTCGTGGGCAGCAGAGCGCGCACCAGCTGCCCACGACGGATCGCCCCATGAACCCACCGAACAAGGAGAGGTGCCCGTGTCACCCGAAGTCCGACGACGGACGCAGAATCAACCTCTGCTCGAACTCACCGGCCTCTCGGTGAGCTATTCCGGCGGCGCCGTCCGCGCCCTGCAGGACGTCAGTCTCACCGTCCACCGGGGACAGATCGTGGTGCTGCTGGGAGTCAATGGCGCGGGCAAGACGACGACTCTGTCTGCCATCTGCGGCCTGCTGCCGTTCACCGGGGGAACCGTCGACGCCGGCACCGTCCTCTTCGACGGGGAAGACCTCAAGGGGAAGAACCCGTCCTCGCGCGTCCATCGTGGGATCTCGATGGTGATGGAAGGACGCCGCGTCTTTCCCGACCTCACCGTCGAGGAGAATCTTGTCGCTGGCGGATTCACGCGCACCGCCGCGGAGTCGCGCGAGGCGCGTGATCTGGTCCTGACGATGTTTCCCATCCTCTCGGACCGCCGCAAGCAGATGGCCGGCCTGATGTCGGGCGGAGAGCAGCAGATGCTCGCCATCGGTCGCGCGCTCATGCAACGCCCGACGCTTCTCATGCTCGATGAGCCATCGCTGGGGCTCGCGCCGCTCATCGTCCAGCAGATCAAACAGCACATCGTCGACATCAACGCCGAGGGCACCAGCGTGCTGCTGATCGAACAGAACGCCGCGATGGCGCTGTCGATCGCCGACTACGCATACGTCCTCGATGGCAAGACGGTCGCCCACCACGGAACCGGAGCCGAGCTGCTCGCCGACTCCTCCGTGCAGGAGCTCTACCTCGGCATCGCCGGTGAAGGGCGCCGATCCTTCCGAGGGGCGCGCGAAGAGCGAAGAGAAGGAGGTCCGCTGTGAGCGGCCCACTGCTGAAAGCGAACGACATCACGGTGCGGTTCGGCGGTGTCACAGCCGTCGATAATGTGACGTTCGATGTCGACCGGGGCGAGCTCTTCGCCATCATCGGACCGAACGGCGCGGGCAAGACGACCTTGTTCAACTGCCTCAGCGGACTCGTGAAGTACTCGGGACAGATCGAGTTCGACGGTGCGTCCATCACCGGCCGCCGGGCCGATCAGGTCGCTCAGGTGGGCATCGCGCGCACCTTCCAGAACCTCGGACTGTTCTCCAGCATGACGGTGTTGGAGAACGTGCTGGTCGGGCGTGCCAGCAAGATCACGGCTGGTGTTCCGTCGGGCTTGATCTGGTACGGGAAGGCCCGTCGCCAGGACATCGACGCGCGTGAGCACGCCTATGAGGTGCTCAACGTCATGGGGCTGACCGACCTGGCTCACACTCCGATCAAGAGCCTTCCCTACGGCACCCGTAAGAGGGTGGAGCTGGCCAAGGCCGCCGTCGTCGCCCCCCAGCTCCTGCTCCTCGATGAGCCCGTCGCCGGCCTGAACGATGCCGAGACGGAAGAGCTCATCGAGGCGGTGCTGAATCTGAAAGAGGCGATGAACCTGACCATCGTCCTCATCGAGCACGACACGTTCCTCGTGATGGACGTGGCCGATCGCATTCTCGCCCTCAATTTCGGGCAGATGATCGGCCTCGGCACCGCGGCCGACATCCAGGCCAACGACCGTGTCGTCGAAGCGTACCTGGGGACGACCGACACCGGCCAATCCGCACCGATCAGGGGAGAGAACCGCTGATGACCACCTTTGTGCAGATCCTCCTGTCCGGTGTCGCACTGGGATTCCTCTATGCGCTGGTGTCGCTGAGCTTCGTCGTCCTACTCAAAGCCACCGGTCACTTCAACCTGCTGCCCGGATCTTTCGTGCTTCTCGGCGCCTACTCGCTGTTCCAGCTGCACCAGAACAGGGGGGTGAACTTCTGGTTCGCGCTGGCCCTCGCGATCATCATCATCGCGGTGCTCGGCCTGGTCATCCACTACCTGATCTTCCAGCGCATCGAGCGGGCGGCCGAGGGCCACGCGGCAGGCTTGGCGATCCTCCTGGTCACCATCGGACTGCTCAGCCTGAGCCAAGCGACGGCGGTGTCGAGCTGGGGCGCCGAGGTGATGCTGCTGGGCGATCCGTGGCGACTGCGCACGGCGCAGATCGTCGGCGTCAGCATCTCGCAGCGCGATATCTGGGTGATCGTGCTCAGCCTGGTCGTGCTGGCCATCTTCTACCTGGTGATGCAGCACACCCGGGTCGGCATCGGCATGCGGGCGCTCGCCAGCGATCCGCAGGCCGCGTTCGTGCAGGGAATCAACCCGCGTCGCGTCGCGCCGTTCGCATGGTTGATGAGCGCAGGTGCCGCCGTCATCGCCGGCGTCTTGATGGCCACGGAAGCGGGCGGTGGCCTGCGGCCGACTCTCGACGTCGTCGCGTTCACCGCGCTGCCCGCTCTGATTCTCGGCGGCATCCGTTCACTGCCCGGCTGTGTCGTCGGCGGACTCGTGCTCGGCATCCTCCAGCAGCTCGCGGCCGGGTACGCACCATCTGGCCTCGGCCAGGGATTCGCCACCGTGCTGCCGTGGCTCATCATGATCGTCGTCCTGCTTGTCCGCCCCAGTGGCCTGTTTGCCACGCGTGAGTTCCGGAGGGCTTGAAATGGCCACTATCGCCAGCACAGGAGCGCTGCGTACGCAGGGTGCCTACACGGACACCATCCGCAAGGACACCCGCGTCTTTCGCAGCGCGATCACGCGGTACGGCGCGCTTCTGCTGGTAGCACTCGCCGTCGTCCTTCCTCTGAGCACGGCCGACTCGTTCCTGCTCTCGCTCGGGATCACCGTCGGGTTCTTCTCTATCGGGGCGATCGGACTGAACGTCTTGAACGGCTACGCCGGTCAGATCAACCTCGGCCAGCCCTTCTTCTTGGCCATCGGCGCATTCACTGCGGTCGGCTTCGGGTCGAACCTCGACCTGCCATTCCCCGTCTGGCTGCTCGCCGTCATCGTCATCGGTGCGCTCTCCGGAGTGCTCGTCGCGCCCTTGGCGCTGCGGCTCAAGGGCGTCTATCAGATCGTGCTCAGCCTGGGACTGATCTTCATCGGCCACTACATCTTCGTGAACTGGAGCGACGTCAGCGGCGGGGTGAGCGGTCGCCGTGCCCCTCTGGACCTGTCGATCGGACCGCTCGACTTCGCCGCGCTGGAGCTGGGCGGGATGACCTACGGCTACCAGCAGGGCCTGTTCATGCTGGTGTGGCTCTTCGTCGCGCTGTGCATGTTCCTCGTGCACCTGCTCATGAAGTCGCCGGCCGGCCGACACATCGTCGCCTTGCGCGACTCCGAGCTCGCCGCACGCGTGACCGGCATCAATCCGACGCGCAGCATGTGCGGCGTGTTCGCGATCTGCAGTGCAATGGGCGCGTTGGGTGGGGCGTTCTACGTGGCACAGCTGCGTTTCGTGAGTCCCGAGCAGTTCAGCCTCGAGATGGGGCTGCAGTTCATCATCATCGTCACCGTCGGCGGACTGTCCACGGCGTGGGGCCCCGTGCTCGGCAGCCTCGTGATCTGCTCGCTTCCGGTCCTGGCGAGCCGGTACTCCGAGCACATCCCCTTCCTCAAGGCGAACTCCTCACTGCCGGACGGGACCTGGGGCATTCCGGTCGGACAGTTCCCCGTGGTGATCTACGGCCTGCTGCTGGTCGTGATCCTGATGTTCGAGCCCCGCGGTCTCACCCACCTGATCAAGGTCCTCTCGCAGTGGCTCGCCCGACCTCTGCTCCGCGTGCTCCGACGTCGGTCGGCCACGGAAGAGGCGGCGTGACGAGCTACTCCGGCCGGGTCGCCTTCATCACCGGCGGCGCCTCGGGCGCCGGCTTCGGCCAGGCACGTGTCTTCGGACGTGCCGGGGCGCGGATCGCGATCGCCGACGTTCGCCGTGACGCGATCGATCGAGCGGTCGACGAACTCCGCGAGCAGGGGATCGATGCGCTCGGCATTCCGCTCGACGTTACCGATCGTCAGGCGTACGCCGCCGCCGCGGACAGCGTGGAAGATCACTTCGGTGAGCCCGTGACGCTCCTGTTCAACACCGCCGGAGTGAATGGCTTCGGCTCGGTCGAGGCCATGACCGTCGAGGACTACGACTGGCTGCTTGGCGTGAACCTCGGCGGCGTCGTGAACGGCTTGTGCACCTTCGTCCCGCGCATGATCGCGGCACGGCGGGGTGGTCACGTCGTCTCGGTGGCGTCCATCGGCGGCTTCGAGGGCGGGCGGATGACGGCGCCGTATTCAGCGGCGAAGGCCGCGGTCATCAGCCTGATGGAGAGCTACGCGACGGTCCTTCCTGAACACGGGATCGGAGTGACGGTGCTGTGCCCGGCGAACATCCGGTCGGGTATTGCCGACGCGCATAAGACGCGGCCCGAGCCCTCCGAAAGCACCGGCGTGGTGACGGACGATGATTTCGTCGACGCGCTGCGCGAGGTGTACTCGCACGGAATGGACCCGGAGCACCTCGCAGTCCATCTGGAGCGCTCGATGGCCGCCGGCGAGCTCTACGCGATCCCGTACCCGGAGGTACGCGACAACCTCGAGCGGAAGTTCGGGTCGATCCTGGACGTGATCCCCGAGGTGGACGAACTCGTTCCCGACGGCGTCGAACGGCGACTTCGCGCGCTGGCGCGCTTCCGTGCCGCCGCCCGCGAGCGCGCGCAGGAGGCCGCGCGTGCGTAGACTTGCCGACACTGCGCACGCGAACGCGTGTGCGCCTCATGTCAACGAAGGAGCTGGCATGGAATCGACCACGATCGTCGCACCGCGGCCGAGTGTCGCGGCACGTTTCGACGAGGATTGCAGGGGGCGCGTCGCACGCGCCCACGAGCGATTCCTCGCGGGCGCCGAGGGCGTCGGCGATGTCTCCCCCGAGATCCTCAACTCGTGGGTACGCTCGCGCGACCTCGGCGTTGATCCGACCGGACGCGATCTGCCCACGCACGGGCACGCCGATCAGCGCGCGCGTAAGCTGGTCGACGCCGCGACACCCGTCATGCAGTCGCTCGGCGATCAGTGTCGAGACTCAGATGCCTGGGCGATGCTGCTCGACCGCGAGTGTGTTCAGGTCGCTCCGATCATGGGGGACGAACGCATCGTGCGTGAGAGCACGCAGCGCGGCGCGGGCATCGGGGCGACGTTTCACGAGGCGCGCGTGGGGACGAACGGCGCGGGGCTCTCAGCCGAGCGCCTGGAATCGTTCCTCGTCGTCGGCGAGGAGCACTTCCGGTTCTCGGAGCAGAATCTCGCGACGGTCGGCGTGCCCCTTCGCGATCCGCTCGGCCGCATGGCTGGTGTCCTCGTCATGTGTCAGCGGCTTCGTTCGGCGAACCACATGATCGTGCCATATACCCAGAGCATCGCGCGTGCAATCGATGAGCAGCTCGCGCTCGCCACCGACGGCGACGAGCGACTGCTGTTCGAGGCGTTCTCGCGACACTCGCGTCGCCCGTCGCTGGCGGTCGTCGGCATGAACGACGATGTCTTCGTCGCCAACAGCGCCGCCCAGCAGCTCCTGCGCGTCGACGCCGCGACGGACGTACTTCGCGAGGCCGTCCTGGATGTGGCCGGGCGAGGCCGATCTCGGCTGATCCGGTTGGCCCTCGGAGACGACACGTTCCGCGTGCACTGCCGTGTGGTCGAGTTGTCGCACGGACGCCATGGTGCCGTCGCGTCGCTCACGCGCGTCGACAAGCCGCGCGCGATTGCGGTCGAGAAGACGGCTGATCCGGTCGCGCGGGCCGTCGAGCTCGGCATCCCCGTGCTGGTCACCGGCGAGCCCGGCTCCGGTCGCGGTCATCGCGTACGGACGGCTACGGAGGTCAGCGAGATCGATGGCGCGTCGGCGGCCGACGCGCCCGACGAGTGGCGAGCTCGATTCGACGCGCTCGCCGATGCGGGACCGACGCTGATCCGCAACATCGACGTTCTGGGTGCGCCCCTTCGAGCTCGTGTCGTAGAGAAGGCACGAACCGCTACGCGCTGGTTCTCTGCGACGGCGCGGTCGATCGATTCGGAATTGGACGCGGCATTTCCCGTTACCGTCTCCGTCGCTCCACTGCGCGAACGAACGGGGGAGCTGCCCGCACTGGTGGCGGCCATCTTGTCCGACCTGGGCGGTCGGCACGTTCGCTGTGCGCCGGAGGCGCTGAGCGTGCTGACACGGCACACCTGGCCGGGCAACATCGCGCAGCTGAGGCGCATCCTCGCCTCTGCGATGGTCAGCGTGGACGGGGGCGGCGTGATCACGGTGTCACATCTGCCACGCGAGATGGCTGAGAGCGGCCAGAGCAATTCGAGAGAGGGTCTGCTCGCGCGCACTGAGCGCGAGCTCGTGTTCGAGGCACTGCGAGACGCCAACTGGAATCGGGATGACGCGGCTCAGGCGCTCGGCATCTCACGGGCGACGATGTACCGACGCATTCGCCAGTTCGGATTCCGCGTGCCGAGCAGCCGTTGACCGCTGACGACGGAGCAACGGCGTCAGACCTGCCCGCCGTGGGCCGCGATGACGGTCTTGGCGCCCTGCGCGACGAACGCCACCTGTTCGCGCACGACCCTCTGTGCAGCCGGGACGTCGCGCTTCTCGAGTGCCTCGACGAGCCGGGGAACGAATGAGGGGCCGAGCTGGCTGCGCCAGTCCTCTGGTTCGTACGTCTCGCGCCAAACCGTAGTGACGTTGAGCGCGCGATAACTGGCCGTGAGCTGACGCGATCTGGAGAAGTCGACGATCGCGGCGTGCAGGTCCTGGTTCAGCTCCAAGAACTGCTCGAGCTCGTCGGCGGTCGTCGGCATGCTTTCGAGGAGCTGATCCGCGAGCCGTCGAACGGCCCGGAGCTGCTCGTCGTCCACGTCGGCGAGGTAGCGCTCGATCACACCCGTTTCGATCGTCTCGCGCGAGCCATAGAGTTTGTCGACGAGTTCGGCCGTCATCGGCGTGGGCTCATAGGCACCATCGTCGGCCGCGTGGACGAGCGATTCGGTGGCGAGGCGGATGAGGGCGTTGTTGACCAGCGCGGGTTCGAGTCGGAGTTCGGCGGCGACGGTTTCGACGTCGATGGTCTCGTGGAGGGGCGTTCGGCGACGTAGCACCCATTCGCGTGTGCCCTCGTAGGCGGCGGTTTCGAGTGCGCGCTCCAGGTTGCCGAATGTGCCGCGGTAGTAGGCGAGAGGTTCGCCGTCGCGCGCCTCGGCGGCGACCACGCGTCCAAGGAAGATCGTGTGAGTCCCGCCGACCGCGGTTTCATTGACGACGCACTCGATCGACGCGAGCGTATTGCTCAGCAGCGGCAGGCCGTGGTCGCTGATCGTGTGCTCGACGCCAGCGAACTTGTCGTCACCCTTGCGCGCGAAAGCGCGGGCGACCTCCCCTTGCGAAGACGCGAGGATGTTGATCGCATAACGTCCGGAACGGCTGACTGCGTCATGCGTGACGCTGGACCGATTCAAGCAGATCAGCATCATCGGAGGCTCGGCAGACAGCGATGAGACGGCCGAGACGGTCGTGCCATACAGCTGGTCGCCGTCGGCCGTGGTGATCACCGTGACGCCGGAAGCGAAGTGGCCGACGACGTTTCGAAACACGTTCTCATCGACGATGGGCAGTCCGAGCTCGATGCCATAGCGCACCGTGCTTCCGTTCTGACTGGTCATGGAGTTCCTCCTCGAAGCACCTTCGCAAGAAGGCTAATCGCGGCCCTCGCCCGGCCGGGTCTCACGGTGAGACGGCCGGAACGGCGCCCACGCGGGGGCGGCCATGGGGGTGAACTACGTCGCTGGAGCGTTCTCCTGGGGCAGCCTCTCGCGAGACGACGCGCTGCGCCCAATCGGCCTCTTCGACACCGAGGCCATTCTGGCGGTGCGCGGGCATCACTGTTGACCGTCTCACGCTGAGACGCACGCCTCGCCGCGGGCAAGGCATGCTGAGAGGGGCGCCCGCGCTACGGCGGGCGGACGGACACGGATCATGGAGGATCGCGTGCAGGACTTCGAAGACCGGGTCGCACTCATCACGGGAGGCGCTTCGGGCGTCGGGCTCGGCCAGGCGTATGCGCTGGGAGAGCGCGGCTGCCGCGTCGCGATCGTCGACGTGCGACAGGACGCGTTGGAGACCGCCGCCACAGCGCTCGCCGAGAGCGGCGTGGACGTTCTCCCGCTACAGTTCGACATCCGTGAGCGTGACGCGTGGGAATCTGCTGCGGACCGAATCGAGCGTCACTTCGATGCGCCGATCACGCTGCTGTTCAACACAGCCGGAGTCAATGGCTTCGGCCCGCTGGAGAAAGCGACGTACGCCGACTTCGATTGGGTCTTCGGCGTGAACTTCGGCGGAGTCGTCAACGGCATCCAGACCGTGCTGCCCCGTATGCTCGCCGCGGGCCAGGGCGGACACATCATGTCCGTCGCCTCGATGGCTGGTTTTCAGGGGAGCCCGGCCGCGGCCATCTACGCCGCGTCGAAGGCGGCCGTCATTAATCTGATGGAGAGTTACGCGCTGACCCTCGCCCCGCTGGGGGTCGGGGTGTCGGTCCTCTGCCCGGCGAGCGTGCGCAGCGACATCGCGAACACGCTCAACCGTCGTCCGGCGGAACTCGCCGAGGGTTCCAGCTTCAATGACGACCCGGAGTTCGTCGCATTGCAGCACCGTCTCTATGCCGGCGGCATGGAGCCTCGGGAACTCGCGCAGCACGTCTGCGACGCGATCGAGAACGAACGTTTCTGGGTGCTTCCCTTCACCGAGACCCGAGAGGGGCTGCGCGACTACTTCGACACGATCATCGCCGCCTACGACGACTACGACACCGACGAAACCGCTGCCGCCGGGCGGGCGGCCGCGTTCGAGCGTTATCGTCGGGACTCCGAGGCGCTGCGCAGCGCGGGATCTGCATAGGATCGACGCGTGAGCTCCGAACCCGTTCTGCCCCGTATCCGTCCCGAGATCGCTGCACTGCCGCCGTACAAGCAGGGGCGTCCGGCTGGCGATGACGGATTCAAACTGTCGAGCAACGAGAACCCGTTCGGTCCGCTTCCCGGCGTCCTCGACGCGTTGCAGGGGGCCGCGCAGCTCAACCGCTATCCCGATGCGACGGCGGGGCGTCTGCGCGCCGCCCTCGGAGACCGGTACGGCGTCGCCTCCGATGAGGTCATCGTCGGCGCGGGCAGCGTCGCTCTCATCGCCGCCTTCATCCAGGCTGCCGCGGGCCCCGGCGACGAGGTCGTCTATCCGTGGCGATCGTTCGAGGCCTACCCGGGCCTCGTCCTGGTCGCGGGGGCGACCAGCGTAGAGATCGACAACCTGCCCGACGGCCGGCACGACCTCGACGCGCTCGCCGCCGCCGTCACCGATCGCACGCGTTGCGTCGTCGTGTGCACGCCCAACAACCCGACCGGACCGATCGTCACGTCCCGCGAGTTCGCGGCGTTCCTGGCGAAGATCCCCGCGAACGTACTGGTGCTGCTCGACGAGGCGTACGCCGAGTTCGTCACCGACCGCGATGCCGTCGACGGCCTCGCGGAGCGCCTGTACGAACGACACCCGAACGTCGTCGTCCTGCGCACGTTCTCCAAGGCGTATGGCCTCGCCGCGCTGCGCGTCGGATACGCCGTCGGCAATGCCCGCGTTCTCGACGCGGCGCGCGCCACCCTGATCCCGCTGTCGGTCACAGCGCAGGCCGAGGCCGCCGCTCTCGCGAGCCTCGAGCGCGACGACGAGGTCCGCGAGCGCGTCAGCGTGCTCGTGCGCCGCCGCGAGCGACTCATAGCCGGCCTGCGCGACGTCGGATGGAGCGTGCCGCAGAGCGAGTCGAACTTCGTCTGGCTGCCGACGACGGATCCGCGCGTCGCCGCCACCTTCGACGCGGCCGGCCTCGTCGTGCGCCCCTTCCCGGATGGCGTACGCATCACGGTGGCCGAGGAGGAATCGCTCGATCGCGTGATCGCCGCCGCTCGTGAGGCCGCCGCGCTGTAGAGGTTCACCACACAATCGGCCTGTCCGTTGTCGAGCGCGTCACCGAGCGCGCACGCGTGAACAGGCATAGCGTGGAGTGGTGACTTCGGCAGACACTCCGCTCGTGCGCTTTCTGGAGCCCGACGGCTCCTTCGCACCCACACCCGAGGCCGAGCCGATGCGCGCCATCGTCGACGGGCTCGACGACGCGACGCTCGAGCAGCTGTACCGCGACATGGCGGTGATCAGGGCCTTCGACCAGCAGGCGACGATG
>DWXU01000011.1:0-2852 GCA_019119065.1 Candidatus Microbacterium pullistercoris
TAGCGGTTGACGGCGTAGGCGTCGCCGAGCATTCCCGAGATCTTGCCGGGGTGCTCCTCCGCGATCGTCACCGCGAGATCGGCGTAGCCCTCCCATGTGGTGGGGACCTCGTAGCCGTTCTCCTCGAAGAACACCTCGTCGTACCAGAGCACATCGGGGGCCGCGTCGTTGCGCAGGCACCGGATCTGCCCGTCGATCTCGCAGAACGAGAGGACCGCTTCGTCGTACCCCTCGATGACTTCCGGCATCAGGTCGGTGAGATCGGCCGCATAGTTGCTCGTCGAGCTCGTCGCCCACGCGATGTCGTCGTTCGTCGGGAAGAAGATGGCGTCGGGCCATCCCTCGCCGGCCGTGTCGAAGTTCGCGAACGCCTGGCGCACGGTCTGCCCACCCACGGTGCCGTCGATCTGGGTGATTTCGATCTCGATGTCCGGGTGCGCTTCTGTGAAGGCCTCGGCCGCCGGCACCCGGGGCGGATCCACCCAGACGGTGATCGGTCCGCCCGAGTCAGTCTGTTCGGGTTGGTCTCCGCCCTGAGATCCTCCTCCAGCGCACCCTGCGAGTGCGAGGGCGGCGACGAGCGTCATCCCACCCGCCACCATGAGCTTCTTCGTCATTTGACTCTCCTTTGAGTACGGGTGCCGCGTTCAGGGTCGCGGCGGCCGCGATGCCAGCCTGCGAAACGCTAGCGAAGGCGTTGCGCGTGCGTCAATCGATTTTCACCAAATACATCGGATGTTTATCGAATCGAAGTCTAACCGGCGTCACAGCCGGGATGCGTCGATTCGGTAGAAGTCGGTAGCGGTCCCACCCAGCACGCGGTCACGTTCCCCCTGATCAAGCCTGTCGATGAGGGGCGCCAGCGTGCGCCACACGCGCGCGTACCCTCCTGCCGCCACGGAAATCGGCCAATCTCCCCCATACATCAGACGTTCAGGGCCGAAGAGGTCCAGCGCGCGGTCGAAGAACGGCTCGATCATGTCGCTCGTTCCTGAGGCCGGGTCGCCGACAGCCGGGTAGAGGCCGCTGACCTTGCCGAACACGTTCGGGTTCTCCGCCGCGGCCGCGATGAGGTCCCACCACGGGTCGCGGTCAGGCGCACCGATCGGCGGCTTCGACAGATGGTCGATCACGATGCGCAGCTCCGGATGGCGCTCGGAGAGGATCGGAACCAGCGCGAGGTGGCGCGGAAGCACGGAGACCAGATCGAACGTCAAGCCCTCGCGTTCGAGGACCGACAGCCCCTCGTCGACCTCCGGACGCAACAGCCAGTCCGGGTCGGGCATGTTGTGGATCAGGTTCCGCACACCGACCATGAGCGGGTTGTCGCGCCACGTCTCAACCATGCGCGCCGTCTCCTCAGGGCGCTCGAGCGGCGTGAACGCCACGATCGCGGCGACCTCCTCGTGCCGCGCCGCGGACTCGAGCATCAGCTCGGTGTCCTGGACGTGATCCGCCGACTGCACCTGGACGACGCGGTCGACTCCCGCGGCGCGCAGCTCCGGGAGCAGCTCTTCGAGCGTGAACGCCCTGTTGATCGAGTCGGGCTCACCCGCGAGCCACCCGTAGTCGCCACGAGCGGGGTCCCACACGTGCTGGTGTGCATCGATGATCGGGGTTGTCATGGAAGCTTCTCCATTCAGTCGTCGCTGCCGCGCTTGTTGACGAGATAGACGTGCGTGAGCACGAGCACCGTGTCGCCGCCCTGGTTCACGACGCTGACGAGTTCGTCGACGTAACCGAAATCCTCGGGGCGCTTCTTATGATCCCGCTTCTCGGTGATCTCGGCCGTCACCGTGATCGTGTCGTCGATGAAGACCGGGGCAATGAAGCGCACGCGGTCGTACCCGTAGCTCATCGACTGCGGATTGATGTCTCCAGCCGTCTGCCCGACAGCGACAGACATGATGAGCGTGCCGTGTGCGATGCGCTTCTTGAACGGCTGCGTCGCGGCCCATTCCTTGTCCATGTGGTGGGGGAAAAAGTCTCCCGTCTGCCCCGCGTGTAGGACGATGTCAGCCTCGGTGATCGTGCGTCCGGTCGTGACGCGCCGCTCACCGACCTCGTAGTCCTCGAAGAATCGATCCATCGTGTGCATGTCAGTCCTCCACTAGCAGTTCTGCGGCGCCCTCGCGCAGGAGGCGGAACAGTTCACCATCACTGATGTCGCGGCGAAGCGCCTGATTCGTCCATACCGATGCCTGGTTCTGGAATGCCGGCCATCCGGCGAAGCGCGGGCGGATGCTCGCACCTTCGAGCGTCTGCCGCGTGCCGCGGAAGAAGTCGAGAGAGTCCTCGTTCAGTCGTTCGTCTTCCCACGCGGCGCCATACCCGGGCTGCCCGCCGTTGTCGTAATAGACGCCGCGCTGCACGTCAGGCGACGCGAGCCAGAGCGCGAACGCCCGAGCCGCGTCGACGTCGCTCGCGGTCGCGGAGACCGCGATACCCGCGCCGCCGATCTGCGAACCGGCCACCCCAGCGGGGCCACGCGGGATGTCGATGAACTGCAGTCGGTGTCGACGGAATCCGGGGCGCGAGTAGTTCACGTACCCGTAGATGAGTGGCGCGTACGCGTACCGATCGGTTGCGCTCAGCTCTTCCGCGATGTCGATGGGGTTCTGCGCAAGGTTCGCATTCGGCACGAGCTCGGCGAGCGCATGCATGCGCTCCAGCGCGGCGCCGGCGAACTCCTCGTCGAGAAAGGACCCGGGGTCACTTGCCGGCGGCGCACCGGCATTGCCGGTCAACGTGACGAGGCTCGACAGCGCGTGAACGGGATGTGCGGGCCAGAGCACGCGACCCTCCCGGGCCAGCTCGAAGACGCCGTCCCAGTCACGCGGCGGCTCGGGGAG
>DWXU01000106.1:0-11917 GCA_019119065.1 Candidatus Microbacterium pullistercoris
CCTCGAGGTGCGCACCGGAACCTCCCTCGGCATCGTCGGGGAATCAGGGTCGGGCAAGTCGACACTCGTTCGGCTGCTGCTGGGGCTCGACCGGCCGACGGCGGGATCCGTCGAGGTCGCCGGACGGCCCGTCGACCCGTCGGCACGGGCGCGCGAGCTCCACTGGCTGCGGCGGATGTCGGGGATCGTGTTACAGGACCCGTACGGCTCGTTGGATCCGCGGATGAACGTGGGGCGCATCGTCGGCGAGCCGCTCTGGGCGCTCGGCATCGCTGGCGACCGGACCACGCGCGTCCGCGAGGTGCTCGAGCAGGTCGGGCTCGACGGATCCGCGGCGGCGCGTCACCCGCACGAGTTCTCGGGCGGCCAGCGCCAGCGGATCGCCCTCGCCCGGGCGATCGTTCACGGTCCGGAGATTCTCGTGGGTGACGAACCGCTGTCGGCCCTCGACGTGACCGTACGCGCGCAGATCCTGGCCCTGCTGGATGAGTTGCGCCGCGAGACGGGGATCACCCTCGTCATCGTGAGCCACGACCTCGGCGTCGTGCAGAGCCTGTGCGACGACACAGTCGTCATGAAGGACGGCCACGTCGTCGAGGCGGGCGCGACCGCGCAGGTGCTCCGCCGCCCGCGCGCCGAGTACACCAAGCGGCTTCTCGCGGCCATCCCCACACTCATGTGAGCGATATGTGAGCGCCTCGCGGTACGAATCGGAGTACACAGCGAACGGCGAAGAGGAAAACCATGACCGAGAACATGCAATCTGAGACTCACAGCGCAGCCGCCGGCGACGGCCTCGACCCGAAGGTGGGCGGTCTCGTCGCCTATCTCACGTGGGTCGGCGGCCTCATCATGCTCCTCACGCAGAAGCATCGCGAAGTGCGCTTCCACGCGGCCCAGTCGATCCTCCTCAGCATCGCACTCGTCGCCGTATACATCGTGCTCGGGATCGTCCAGCTGATCGCGGGACTGATCCTGTGGTGGCTCGGCGCGCTGTTCAGCATCGTCTACGGCATCGTAGGCCTCGCGAGCCTCGCGCTGTGGATCTTCCTCATCATCAAGGGCTACAACCTCGTCCACGTCAAGCTCCCGCTCATCGGCGACATGGCGGAGAAGTGGGCCGCAAAGTAACCGGGCGACGCGGCGAACGTCTCGCCCTTAGATCTGCAGAACCGCTCGCGCGATCAGGAAGTACACGACCAGGCCCGTCGCGTCGACGAACGTGGTGATGAACGGGTTCGAGAAGACGGCCGGGTCGACCCGGAGCACCCGCGCGACGATCGGCATGATGCCGCCGATCGTCGCCGCCATCGAACACACCGCGAGCAGCGTCACCCCGATGACGAGACCGATTCCCGGCTCGTAGACCAGCGCGGTGATCGCGCCGCCGAGCGCTCCCAGCAGAGACCCGAGCGCGATCCCCACGCAGAGCTCGCGGACGAGTACACGACCCACGTCGCGGGGGCGGACATCATTGAGAGCGAGTGCCCGCGTGACCGTCGTGGCGGCCTGATTGCCCGTGTTGCCACCCGTGCCGATCAGCAGCGGCACGAACCAGGCGAGCACGGTGACCTGCTCAAGCGTCTCTTCGAATATCGACAGCACCTGAACGGTGAGCGTCGCACCCACCGCCAGGACGAGGAGCCATACGACGCGCGAGGAGAAGAGCGCACGCAGCGGCGTCGCGAGGTACGGGCGACGAAGGGGTTCCACTCCGCCCTGCCGCGCCGAGTCCTCGGTCTCCTCGTCCTCCAGGACCCGCACCGCATCGTCGATCGTGAGCATGCCGACGAGACGCGATTCGTTGTCGACGATGGGCAGCGCGAGCACGCCGAGACCGGTGCACTCGCGTGCCGCGGCCTCCGCATCGTCGTACGCGGTCGCCGTCTCCGTGCGTCCCATGATCTCCGACACATGCGCGCCTGGGTCAGCGCTCAGCAGATCACGCAGGCCCACGACGCCGACTACGCGGCGCTTCTCATCGAGCACCGGCAGGGTGTAGACCGTCTCGGCTTGCTCGAGGCCTGCACGCACACGTCGCATGGATTCTTCGACCGTGTGGTCTGCCCTGACGGACACGTACTCCGGCGTCATGCGCCGACCGACGGACCCGCTCGGATAGCCAAGCAGTTCGGCCGTCAGCTCCCGGTCCTTGGTCCGCAGCCCGCGAAGCAGCCGAGTGGCGAGAGCAGCGGGCAACTCGTCAACGAGCCGCACGCGATCGTCGGGATCGAGATCGGAGAAGATGGAGACGACCTCGGCGTCTTGGAGGCCGAGAACCAGATCGCCCTGGGACCTCGGCGCCAGCCGCTCGAACACGTCGATGGCCTTCTCCTTCGGCAGCAGCCGGTACACCACGGCGCGCTGCTTGACGGGAAGGCGGTCCAGCAGCGCGGTCATCTGGTCCGTGCTCACCGCGCCGACAGCATCGCCGATCGCGGTGAGGTCTCGGTCGCGAAGCCGGGGCTGGATCACGTCGATGAGTTCAGTGATGTCGGCAGCGGGAGGGGTCGTCATGGCGAGGGTCCTTTGCGTTGCGAGGAACGCCCTGCCAGCAGACGCCGGTCGGCAGGGCACGGCATCACCGCGCCCGCTGGTGCCTGGGAGCTCAGACCACGAGACAAGAGCCGGTCGGCAGGGAGGGCGCGGTGCACATTCGATGATCGGAACTGTCGCTGTTCACAGGCCCTCACCTCCTCATTGCTCGTACGTGCTCACCAGCTGCACAGTCTACTGACGATGCTCGGACCTGATTCACACGCCGCTGAAGGCCGCGGCCCTCGTCTCCTCAGGCGAGCGGCTCCCCCGCCAGATGCCGCCCGAAGTTCCTCAGCGCCTCGTCCCAGCCGTCGTAGACGAAGCCGTCGCCGGGCCTCCCCTCGAAGCCGCGCAGATGGAACACGAGCTCAGTGCGTGCGGGCTCATTCGCCACGAAGGTGAGCGTGATCACCGGCGCGGTCTCCACCGGAGCGTCCGGTTCGCCCCACGTGAAGACGAGCTGGTCCATCGGTTCGACCTCGAGGAAGACCCCGCCGGTCGGGAACGTCTCGCCGGTCTCGTCATTCGTCATCGTGTACGAGTAGCGCCCGCCGACGCGGACGTCGAATGCGACCGAGTCGGTGCTGACGCCGAATGGCCGCAGCCACTGAGCCAGCTGATCCTCCTCGGTCCAGGCTCGCCAGACAAGCTCGCGCGGCACGTCGAAGGTGCGCGTGATCGAGAATTCCGGGGTCGCGGTGTGCGTGCTATTCATTGGTCTTCCTCCTTGCGGTGGGCGTCTTCGACGACGTGTCCCGCCATCATTTCGAGATGCGATTCGAGCGCATCGAGGCGCAGATTCCACTCGCGACGCTGCCGCTCGACCCAGGCCGCGGCCTCGTCGAGCGGTTCCGTCTGGAGCGAGAGCGTGCGCCATTGCGCGTGCGCCGTACGGGTCACGAGACCCGCACGTTCGAGCACCTTGAGGTGCTGAGAGATCGCCGGCGCGCTGATCGCGAAGGGCTCCGCGATCTCGCCGACGGTCGCGGCCCCCTGCGCGAGGCGCGTGAGGATCTCACGACGTGTGGCGTCAGCGAGCGCGGCGAAGATGAGACTCAGCCGATCCGCCGCTACCATTTCGCTATCTCCTTAATTAACCTTTCCCTTAAGCATGACACGAGGGAGCCAGTTCCGTCAAGAATCTTTGGTCGAGCGTGCGGACCTGTAGCGTGAAACGTGTCCCTCGTCGCTCCCGAAATGGTCTCCGTGTCCGCCGGATCGATCGTGCTGCGAGACGCGCGAACGAAGACGTCGCGCACTGCCAGCCTGCGGGCCTTCCGCATCGGCGCGTACCCGGTGACGTGGCGGCTGTACTCGCAGGTGCGCGAGCAGCACGTGCCGGAGGCTGTGGATCCGGATGCCCCCGTGCACTCGCTGTCCTGGCTCGACGCGGTGGACTGGTGCAACTCCCTCTCCGCCCGAGCCGGGCTCGACCCCGTCTACGATGTGCGTGGCGGCGACGTGTCCTGGGACGTCGGCGCCGACGGGTTTCGCCTGCCGACGGAAGCCGAGTGGGAATGGGCCTGCCGGGCCGGGACCACCGGTCCGCGATACGGCCCCCTCTCGCAGATCGCGTGGAGCGACGACGATGCGGTGACGAGCGCGCAGCGCGTCGGCCAGAAGCGTCCCAATGAGTTCGGCGCGTACGACATGCTCGGCAACGTGTGGGAATGGTGCTGGGACTACGCCGACCCGGCGCGCTACGGCGACTATCGCGCGCTGCGCGGTGGCGGGTGGGCCGATCAGCATTGGAGCGTTCGCGCGTCTGTGCGGCGAGGGAGCATGCCCGGCGCGCGACGCGACGATATCGGCTTCCGTCTGGCGCAGGGCGCCGCGGGCGACAACGGCGACCACGCGGGGCAAGGGTGGTCGCGGCAGGCCGACGTCGATCGCGCGCGCACCCGAGGCGCACGTCCCGTTGGGTGGACGCCGCTTCGCACGTGACGGGCGAACCTCGCGCGGGGCATGCCCCGCACAATCGGCGCTCACGCCGCGAGGGTTACTCCGGCGCGGGAGTCCCATCCGGCGACGGGGACGGATCCGCGGGCGCCTCGCTCGGATCGGGCGCCTGCGTGGGCTCCGGTTCCTGCGTGGGCGCGGGATCTTCGGTCGGCTCCGGATCCGGCTCCGGGTCTGGTGACTCGCTGGGCTCGGGATCCGGCGTGGGGTCGGGTTCCGGCTCGGGATCCGGCGTCTCGCTCGGGTCCGGCGACGGCGTCGGGTCGGGCGTCTCAGTCGGTTCGGGGTCCGGAGTCGGGGACGGCGTCGGCGTCTCACTCGGGTCGGGCGTCGGGGTCGGGTCGGGCGTCTCCGTGGGATCCGGACTCGGCGACGGATCCGGCGTCTCACTCGGGTCCGGAGCCGGGGTCTGGTCCGGAGCAGGCTCCGGGGTCTCCTCGGGCGCGGGCGGCTCGTCGGGGACGGGAACACCCGGGAGGAGATCCTCTGGCGCGGCGGAGCCGCCGGTGAGAAGCGGGGAGGGATCGATCGGCACGCCGTTCTTGCGCACTTCGAAGTGCAGGTGGTTGCCGAAGCTGCGGCCGGTGTTCCCGACGCCACCGAGGTGATCGCCCGTCTCGACCCAGTCGCCAACCTCCACGGTGCGCGATCCGTACTGCATGTGGCCGTACACGGTCTGCAGGCCGCCGACGTGCTGCACGATCACGGCGACGCCGTAGCCGAAGTGCGCATCGCTCGAGAGCACGACGACTCCCGGAGCCGCTGCGCCGATCGGCTCACCAGCCCCCGCGGCCAGGTCAATGCCCATGTGGTTTCCGCCGCGCGAGCCGAACACGTCGGTGAGCGAGTAGTTCGCGATCGGCCAGGCGAGTTCAGTCAGGGAGCTGAGCGCCGAGATCGCGGCGGGGCATCCCGACGTGGCGGTGACGGTCTCCCCCATCTCCTCCGCGACAACCTCCGCAAGCGCGTCGCAACGCATCTTCTCGAGCTCTTTCTTGCTCGAGGCCGTGTACGTCGTGCTCTGCAGCTGCGCGATACTCGCGGCCGCGTCGCTCGCGTTCCCGCCGATCTCCGCCTCGTCGGCGGGCGTGCCGTCCGAGACCGTGGACGCAGCGGCTCCCTCTTCGGACGCGGTGATGAGCGTGTCGAGCGAGGGCGTCGAACTCGCGGTCAGGGCCATGCCGCCGAACGTCGCCAGGAGCAGGCCGCCCGCGACCATGCCGCGCAGCGCGGCGCTCCGCCACCGCTCGAAACCCATACATTCCCCCTCACGAAATCATCTTGCCGAAGCCTCACGTTTCTGTAAAGGGTTCGCTCAGGATCCGCGCGCCTGCCGCATCAGAAGCGAATCGGTGCAAGACGGTCCGCGAGGAAGCCGGCGAGCGCGTCGCCCGCCTCCGCGACGGTACCGTCGTTGACGATCTCCAGATCGTGCTCGACCGTGTCTCCCCGCCGCGCGACGCGCGCCCGCGCGGCCTCGAGGCCCTCGCGACCTCGAGCACGGATCCGCTCGAGCCGCACCTCGGGAGGCGCCGTCACGACGACGACCGCCGCCCGCACGAACCGACGGCGCACCTCGGCGACGACGGCGCGCGACACGTTCGCGACAACGACGGATCCGGCCGCGAGGCGTGCGTCGACGTCGCTCGGGATCCCATAGCGGAGCCCGTGCGCGCTCCAGCTCAGTGCGAAGGATCCGCGCTGTTCGGCATCCGCGAACCCCTGCGGCGAGATCGGCTCGTGGTCCTCGCCCGGCCCGGCTGGGCGCGTGATCACGCGCCTCACGAAACACACCCGCTCGTCCGCGGCGAGCGCCGCGCGCGCGGACCCGAGCACGGTGTCCTTCCCTGCGCCGCTCGGTCCGACGACGGCGACGAAGCACCCCGGAGCGCTCATGCGACCCGCACCCCCTCGCGCCACACGCCACGCACGATCGGCACGGGCGCGCCCGAGGCACCCTCGTAGGGGGCGACCCGGACGAGGTCGCCGCGCAGCCCGGTCGCGATGGATCCGCGGTCGAGCAGCCCCGCGGCCGTCGCGGGATTCGCGCTCACGAGGCTGACGGCCTCTGGGAGGCTCGCCGCCTCGTCGGCGACGATGCGGAAGACGGCCTGCAGGAGACTAGCGGGGACGTAATCGCTCGAGAGGATGTCGAGGAGCCCTGCCGCGAGCAGCTCCGCGGCGGCGACATTGCCCGAGTGCGATCCACCACGGACGATGTTCGGCGCGCCCATCACGACCGACTGGCCGGCCTCGCGCGCCGCGCGAGCCGCCTCAACCGTCGTCGGGAACTCGGAGATGTGCACGCCGAGCTGCGACGATTCCGCCACGTGCGCGAGCGTCGCGTCGTCGTGGGCGGCGACCCGCAGCCCACGCTCGCGGGCACGTGCGGCCATGGCACCCCGATGGGCGTCCGCATAGGCGGCCGACAGCTCGTGAAGCTCGGCGACGTGGCTCGCGAACTCACCCTCCGACATGTTGTGCTTGCCGACCATGTAGGTGCGGAACGCCTCGATGTCCGCGTACTGGCGCTGACCAGGCGTGTGGTCCATGAGCGAGACCATGCGCACGCGGTCGCTCTCACCGAGGTCGTCGAAGACCTCCACGACGTCGGGTGTCGCGACCTCGCACCGCAGGTGCACGTAATGGTCGGAGCGCAGGATGCCGCTGTCCGCTGCCTGCACGAGAGCCCCCACGAGCGTGGACGCGCGTCCCGCGATCCGGTTCTCCCCCGGCCCGGACCCGATGCGCAGCGCGTCGAATACCGTGGTGACGCCGGACGCGGCCATCTGCGCGTCGTGTGCGACGACGGCGGGGATCGGATCCCAGAAGCGCTTCGGGCGTGGCTGGAAGTGGGATTCGACCTGGTCTGTGTGAAGCTCGACGAGACCCGGCAGCAGGTAGTCGCCGCCGAGGTCCTCGCCGACGTCGGAGCCGCCCGCGTCGATGGCGTCGATGCGGCCGTCGCGCACCCGCACGGATCCGTGGAGGACGCCGTCCGGAAGGACGATGCGCGCGTTGGTGAGGATCGTCTCGTGGCTCATGCGGTGGGCTCCTTCGTACGCAGGGGAAGACTTGCCAGGTGCTGGAACGGCTCGCCGGGGGCGGGCTCGACCGCGATGGTCAGCGCGGTCAGCGGCACGTCGGTGCCCGTGACCTCACCGAAGTGCAGGGCGATCGCTTCGTCGATCGCGTCGCACCCGACGGGGTCGAGCGCGTCGGTCAGCGTGATGTGGAGGCGGAACTCGTCGAGGACGTACGGGTAGCCGTACTCGTCGAGCAGCTCCCGTTGTCGGTCCGAGAGGCGCTCGGGCCGGCGCCGTTCGCGCTCGGCGTCGGTCAGCGGGGCACGGAACGGCTCGAAGTGGCGGACCACGTCGGCCGCGAGCGCGTTGGCGTCGTGTGGATCCCCCGCCGGCACCAGTGCACGAAAGCGGCCGATGACCGCCGGCGCGACGTGCCGGAGGACGACCGCGTCTCGCGCCGCTGCGAATGCACCGGCGGCCTGGACGAGGTCGTGTTCCGTCGTCCCCTCGGCCAGCCGGAACGGTGCCTTCAGCGTTGCGTGGTACCCGTATCGACGCGGATCCACGGTGACGGCGCGCGCGCCGCGCCTCGCGAACCAGTTCTCGACGGCGTCGCGCAGGTTCACGGCGTCGGTCGGCGGATTCGGCCCCGCGCCGGGCACCGCGTAGACCGCGTATCGCGTCATGCCGGCACCATCTGCGGTTCGGGCGCGAAGGCGGACACATCGACGATGCGGTCGGCGACGGCATCACGCACCTCAGCGTCGTGACAGATCGCGAGGATCCCGGTGCCGGCGCGGAGTCGCTCGCGAATCATCTCGACGACCACGGCCCGGTTGCGCGCGTCGAGCGATGCGGTCGGCTCGTCGAGCAGCATGAGGGGTCGCTCGGTCGCGAATCCCCGTGCGATGTTCACGCGCTGCTGCTCGCCGCCGGAGAACGTCGCGGGCGGCAGGTCCCAGAGTCGCTCGGGGATGCTGAGCCGCGCGAGCAGCTCCCCCGCCCGTTCCCGGGCGGCGGCCCGGCCGGATCCGCGCTCGACGAGCGGCTCGGCGACGACGTCGATGGCGGCCACGCGCGGCACGGCGCTGAGGAACTGGCTGACGTACCCCATGGCGTCGCGTCGGGCGGCGAGCACCTCGCGCGGGGACGCGATCGCGATGTCGACCGTCCGGTCGCCCGCGGCGAGCGCGATTCGGCCGCGTTCGACCTGGTAGCTGCCGAAGACCATCTTCATGATCGTGCTCTTGCCGGCTCCGGAGTCACCGCCCAGGACGACGCACGCACCGCGCGGCACGTCGAAGGTCACGTCCTGCAGCACGGGCAGCACCTGCGACCCCTGGAGGTGGAGGGTGAAGGTCTTCGCCACGCCCTCGACGGAGAGCACGGGGGTGAGGTCGGTCATGATCAGCCCTTCAGGATCGAGGAGACGAGAAGCTGGGTGTAGGCGGCCTGCGGGTCGTCGAGCACGCGATCGGTGAGGCCCTGCTCGATCACGTGGCCGTCCTTCATCACGACGGTGCGGTGCGAGATGAGGCGCGCGACGGCGAGGTCGTGGGTGACGACGATCACGGCGAGGCCGAGGTCGGCGACGAGGGAGCGGATCAGGTCGAGCAGCCGCGCCTGTACGGAGACGTCGAGGCCGCTCGTCGGCTCGTCCATGAACACGAGCCGCGGCCCGAACACGAGGTTGCGAGCGATCTGCACGCGCTGGCGCATCCCGCCCGAGAACGTCGCCGGGGCGTCGTCCATGCGGTCACCCGGGATCTCGACGCGGTCGAGCCACTCGGCGGCCTTCTCACGGATCCGTCCGTAGTGGCGCCACCCGTTGGCCATGAGCGGTTCGCCGACATTGCCGCCGGCCGAAACGTGCATCCGCAGCCCGTCGGCGGCGTTCTGGTGCACGAAGCCCCACTCGGTGCGCCAGAGCCGGCGCACATCGCGCTCGCTCAGCGCGTCGAGGTCGGCCAGCTCGCCCGACGCGCCCGCGTAGTGCGCGGATCCCTCATCGATTGTGAGGCGCTGGGAGAGCATGCCGAGCAGCGTCGACTTGCCGGACCCGGATTCGCCGACGACGGCCAGCACCTCGCCGGGCCAGAGGTCGAACGTCACGCCGCGGCAGCCGAATCGGTCGCCGTAGCGGTGTCCGGCGTCCGTGACGCTCAGGAGGGGAGTTGCCGTGGTCATGAGGTCTCCTTCTGGGGCTGCTCGGCGGCGCGCTCGCAGTGGTCGGTGTCGCTGCAGACGAACATGGCGCCGCCGACGTCGTCGGTCACGACCTCGTCGAGATAGACGCCCTCGGACCCGCAGATGTCGCACGGGCGGTCGAACCGCTGCGGCTCGAACGGGAAGTCTTCGAACCCGAGGCTCTCCACTCGCGTGTACGGCGGGATCGCGTAGATCCGCTTCTCGCGGCCGGCGCCGAACAGCTGCAGAGCGGGCGACATGTGCATCTTGGGGTTGTCGAAGCTGGGGATCGGCGATGGCGCCATCACGTAGCGCGAGCCGACCATCACCGGGTAGTCGTAGGTCTTGGCGATGTGCCCGTACCGTGCGATGTCCTCGTAGAGCTTGACGTACATCAGGCCGTACTCCTCGAGCGCGTGCAGGCGACGCGTCTCGGTCTCGCGCGGCTCGAGGAACCGCAGCGGCTCCGGAATCGGCACCTGGTAGACGATCGTCTGGCCGGGGGCGAGCGGGGTCTCGGGGATCCGGTGCCGGGTCTGGATGATGGTCGCGTGCTCGGTGCGCGTCGTGGAAGCGGATCCGGCGACGCGCTCGAAGAACTGACGGATCGACACCGCGTTGGTGGTGTCGTCGGCGCCCTGGTCGATGACCTTCAGCCGGTCGTTCGGGCCGATCACCGAGGCCGTGACCTGGACCCCGCCCGTCCCCCAGCCGCGCGGCATGGGCACCTCACGCGAGGCGAACGGCACCTGGAAGCCGGGGATGGCGACGCCCTTGAGCAGCGCCCGGCGCACCACGCGCTTGGTCTGCTCGTCGAGGTAACCCTCGTTGTAGACGATGCGCGGCTCGCCCGTCGGCGCGAACGACAGCGCCTCGTCGGGGCGGACACCGGGGTCAACCGCGGTCATGAGCGGGCTCCTTCATCTCTTCGCGCGTCTCGGAGCGCGCCGCGAACTCTGCGCCGAGCTGCCGGACGAGCACGAGCTCGGCCTGGAAGTCGACGTAGTGGGGAAGCTTCAGGTGCTCGACGAAACCGGTCGCCTGCACGTTGTCGCTGTGGGCGATGACGAATTCCTCGTCCTGCGCCGGCGAGACCTCGCGCTCGCCGAACTCGTCCTTCCGCAGCGCGCGGTCGACGAGCGACATCGACATCGCCTTCCGCTCGGCGCGACCGAACGAGAGCCCGTATCCGCGCGTGAACTGCGGGGGCCGGTCGGCGGATCCGACGAACTGGTTGACCATCTGGCATTCGGTGACCTCGATGCGGCCGATCGGCACCGCGTGCCCGATCTCCGGGACCTCCAGTTCGACCTCGACCTCGCCGACGCGCACCTCGCCGACGAACGGGTGGGTGTTGCCGAAGCCGCGCTGCGTGGAGTAGCCGAGCGACAGGAGGAATCCCTCGTCGCCGCGCGCGAGCGCCTGCAGGCGTTCGGCGCGCGTCATCGGGAAGGTCGTGGGCTCGCGGGTGAGATCGCCGGGGTCCGGATCGTCCCAGCCGTCGGGCCGGTCGGGTTCCACGAGGGCACCGTGGCCCAGCAGGTCCGTCACGCGCGGCATCGGCTCGTCGTCGACGTCCGGCGTCGGAACCTCCGGCGTCGCGAGCTCGTCGGCAAGGAGCCGGTGCGTGTAGTCGAACGTCGCGCCGAGCTGCTGCCCGCCCGGGATGTCCTTGAACGTCGCGGAGACGCGGCGCTCGGGCGGCAGCATGCCCGTGTCGAGCGGCACCGTCACGCCGAAGCGCGGCAGCGTCGTGCGATACGACCGCAGCAGCGTGATCGCCTCGAGCACGTCCCCCTGCGCCTGCAGCAGCGCCTTCGCGGCGAGGTCCGGATCGTACAGCGAGCCCTCGTTCATGACGCGGGCGACGAGAACGCCCATCTGGTCGCGCAGCTGCTGCGACGCGATCCGCTCCTGGTCGGATCCGGATCCTCGCTTGGCGAGCAGGGCGTGCGCATTCGCGATCGCCTTCTCGCCTCCCTTCACGGCGACATACATCAGGCCTTCTCCTTCTGCGTGGTCACGGTCGTGCGCGGCAGTCCGGTGACGGATCCGCGCGCAGCGAGGATCGCGTCGATTCCGCGTGGGAACATGGCGATGTTCGCGCGGCGCGCCTCGAGGAATCGGGCTGAGGCTCCCGCCCCGTCCCAGGCGATGGATCCGTCGATGCCGGGACCCGTCGCGACGATGTCGCCGGTCGGGAGCGC
>DWXU01000107.1:0-5387 GCA_019119065.1 Candidatus Microbacterium pullistercoris
GCGGAGTAGCCCGTCCATGTCGACTGGCCCACAGTGCGCCCGCCCGACTCAACGCGGTCGGCGTGGAACGTGTCGTAGAGCGACATCGGCAGGTTGAAGTACTTGGCGCCGGGTCCGGGGCGGTACATCGAGCCGACCGCATCGGCGACGTCATCGCCGTTCCAGACGAGCGTCACCTTGCGGCGCGTGTCCGTGCGGCCCTCCTCGACGGCCTTCTCCAGCGCCGCGCGCCCGATGAAGTCGTGGTCGAACGACACGATCCGGCCGTAGTCGAGCTCGAACGGTGTGACGTAGTAGTCCTCGATGTTGTCGGAGTGGAAGCTGCCGCCGAGCGGGGAGATCGTCTCGTACGCGTTCTCCTTCAGCCACTTGCGGTACGGCGCGAGGCGCTCGTCCGTGTAGATCGCGGGAAGCGGCCGCGGAAGCCAGCCCGACTCGAGCGCATTGGTGTGATAGGCGCGGCCGCCGACCTGGATCATGCCGTGCTTCGCGCCCGCCTCGAGGAGCGCCGCGTGAACGGCGGCCTGGTCCTCCCACGGGCCCCACATCTCGAAGCCGGGCTCGCCGGCCATGCCGTGACGGAGTGCGCGGACTTCCTTGCCGCCGATCGTGAAGCGCGTCATGTGGAAGAACTTGAGCTTCGGCGGCTCTTCGCCGGTGGCCTCGCGGATGACGTCCATCGCGCCGGGGCCCTGCACCTGGTATCGGTAGCAGACCGGATCCCCCTGCCGCACGAGCGAGTTGTCGTCGCGCCAGATGCGCACGTCGTAGCCGCCCGTGACCGCGTGGTAGTGCATCCAGTTGATCGACGGCGGGATGCCGACGGCCTGGTACTCGTCCTCCTCGAGGTGGAAGAGGATGTTGTCGCCGATCACGTAACCATCGTGGTTGACGGCGACGAACTGCTTCGCCATGTCGACGGGGAAGTTCTCGACGCTGTTGATCGCGAGGTCGCGGATGAGCTTCAGGGCGTCGGGGCCCTTGATGTTGAGATCGGCCATGTGATGCGACTGGTCGTACAGCACTGCGGTTCGACGCCACGCGAGCTGCTCGTCGCGCCAGTTCGAGAACTCCTGCACCACGCGCGGCACGACTGCCGGCGGTGTCTGCGACTCCCACAGCAGCTTGACGGGGCTGCCGGCTTCGGCGATCGCCTCTTCCAGGTTCTGAGCCATGATTCCTCCTCGAATCTCGGCGGGGCACGCTCGCCTCGCCCACCCCAGTGTTGACGGATCCGGGTTCGTATGTAAAACATGAGTTAGCTACGTAACACCACAGGAGAACTTGGTTGATGGACATTCCCTTCACATTCCGACAGCTCGAGTACTTCAGCGCGATCGCGAGCGAGGGCACGCTCTCGCGGGCGGCCGAGCGGTGCCACGTGAGCGCGTCCGCCCTCGCGCTGGCGATCGATGAACTCGAACGCCACCTTTCGCTCCAACTTCTCGTGCGCCGCAAGGGACACGGGGTGACGCTGACGCCAGCCGGATCCCGCGTGCTCTCGCTCGCCCGGCACCTGCTCACCGGTGCCGAGGCGCTCGCGAGCGATGCCTGGCAGGCCTCGACGAGCGTCACCGGCACTCTCCGGCTCGGCTGTTTCTCGACGCTCGCGCCGTTCATTCTGCCGCCGATCCTGCAGGAGTTCGGTCGGCGTCATCCCGACCTCGAGCTCGACTACGTCGAAGCGAGCGCACCGCAGCTGAACGACATGCTCCTGCAGGGGCGCATCGATGCGGCGCTGCTCTACAGCGTCGACGTGTCGGCGCAGCTCGCCTTCGACACGGTGCAGGAGCATTCGCCGCACGTGATCGTCGCGGCCGAGCACCCGGCCGCGCGCCGGGGCAGCGTGCACCTCGGCGAGCTGCTGTCGGATCCGCTCGTGCTCCTCGATGTCGCGCCCGCCCGGCAGAACACAGAGCAGATCTTCGCCGGCCTCGGGCTGCGCCCGGTGATCGGACACACGACGACGAGCTTCGAGCTCGCGCGCTGCCTCGTCGGCCGCGGCGAGGGCTACTCCATCCTGTTTCAGCACCCGGCCTCGGACGTGACGTACGACGGCCACGTCGTCACGCCGCTGCGGATCGCGGACAGCGTGCCGGCAACCGTCACCGGCCTCGCCCGCCCCGCGGGCGCCCCGCGCACCGCCCGATACCGTGCGCTGCACGACTTCCTGAGCGGGTGGGCGCGCTCGCGGCCCCTCCCCGGTGGGGGCGAGGTCGCGACGAGCTGACACGACACCCGAGTTCTCCTGTGGTGATACGTCGCCTGGTCATGTTTTACATATGAGGCGAAGCAACCGAGACTGAGGGGGACGGCGCGCGAGGGCTGCGCCGAGATTCGAGGGCGAATCGATGTTTGAGCACGACGCGACGACAGCACAGCGGATCGAGACCGGGACCGCCCACTCGATCCATGAATGGCGGGCGATCGCGGGCAACCGCTTCGTGCCCCTCCGGGTGCGCACCCGCACCGCCGCCGACACCTTCGAGGGGATGCTCCGCTTCCGTGAGGTCGACCGGGTGAGCGTCGGCGAAATCACGGCGAACACCCACACGGTGGAGCGCACGTCCGACCTCATCTCGCGGCGCGAGCAGCAGCACTTCAAGCTGAGCCTGCAGCTCGATGGCACCGGCTACGTCGCCCAGGACGGCCGCGACGCGTTCCTACGTCCGGGCGACATCGCCATCTACGACACCGGCCGCCCCTACACACTCGACTTCACCGACGACACGCGCTGCCTCGTCATGGCGTTCCCGACCGACGCCTTCGAGATCCCGCGCGCCCTGATCCGCCGAATCACCGCGGTGCGGCTCGCGGGCGACGAGGGAGTCGGCTCGGTGATCTCGCCGTTCATGCAGCACATGGCCGAGAACCTCGACCTGCTCGACGGCGTGCACGGCGACCGGATCACCCGCAGCTCGCTCGACCTGCTCACGACGCTCGTGTACGCGGAGCTCGCGGGCGGCGATCTCGAGGAGGGTGCGTCCCGTCAGGCTGAGATGCGCACCTTCACGACCTTCATCGAGGAGAACCTCAGCGACCCCGACCTGTCGGCCGCGTCGATCGCGCGGGAGCACTTCGTGTCGGTCCGGCACCTCCAGTACCGCTTCCAGGACGAGGACCTCACCGTCTCCGGGTACATCCGCGCGCGGCGCCTCGAGCACTGCCGCCGCGATCTCAGCGATCCGTCGCTCGCCCGGCAGTCGGTCTCGCAGATCGCGCAGCGGTGGGGATTCGCCGACGCCAGCCACTTCAGCAAGATCTTCAAGGGACGGTTCGACGTGTCGCCGCGCGAATATCGCGGGCTGCACGTCTCGCCGTAGCCGACGAGTCTGCACCGCCGCCGCAGGCCCGTGCGCGAGATCACAAGAGGTCCCGCTCGGCGACGGGCAGACTCGGCCATGCGGGCGAAATTCAGCTCGTTATACGCGACGACGGATCGAAGGCGATCCGGTGGGAGGAACACGTGGTCATCCGCGACGACGCACACGATGTGGGACTTGAGCAGCGCCGGAAGATGTTCGGCGTCGCCGGCGCCGAAGACCAGGTGCACCACACGACCGATCTGAACGACAAGATGCAGGACTTCGTGACGCGCAGCTGCTTCGGCGACTTCTGGCAGCGTGACGGCCTCACGGTTCCGGAGCGCAGCAAGATCACCGTCGCGATGCTCATCGCGCTCGGCCGAGCGCACGAGCTGCGGATCCACGTGAACGGCGCGCTCGAGAACGGGATCACCCCGCACGAGCTCCGCGAGATCGCGTTGCACGCGATCCTCTACTGCGGGATCCCCGCAGCCAACGACGGACTTCGGGCGATCCAGGAGGTGCTCACCGAACGCGGCGTGAGCCTCGACATCGACGGAGAGGCCGCGCGCACCGCGCAGACGGCCTGATCGAGCAGTCAGAGACGGAAGGCGAGACATGACGGACGACACCTTGGATGTCGGATTCATCGGGCTCGGCACGATGGGCGGCCCGATGTCGCGGAACATCGCCCGCGGCGGGTTCCCGCTGCGGGTCCACGACATCGACGCGGAGCTCACGGCGGCGACGGCGGAGCGAATCGGCGCCGTGAGCGCGGTCGCCAGCGCGGACCTCGCGCCGTGCGACGTCGTCGTGCTGATGCTCCCGACGAGCGCGCTCGTCCGCGCGGCCCTGCTCGACGGCGACGAGCTTCGGATCCCCTTCCGCGAGGGGACCGTGATCGTCGACATGAGCTCGTCGGATCCGACCGAGACGGTCGAGACCGGACGGATGCTCGCCGCACACGGGATCCGCATGGTCGACGCGCCCGTGTCGGGCGCCCGCGAGCGGGCCGAGGCCGCGACGCTCGCCATCATGCTCGGCACCGACGACGATGCCGCGGCAGAGACCGCCATCCCGGTCATCGAGACGATGAGCCACAGCATCTACCGCACCGGCGGGCTCGGCACGGGGCACGCGATGAAGGCCCTCAACAACTTCGTCGCCGGCGCCGCGTTCGCGGCCTCCGCCGAAGCGCTCATCGCGGGCGAGCGATTCGGCCTCGACCCGCAGGTCATGGTCGACATCTTCAACGACTCCACGGGGCAGACGTTCTCGAGCAGCCACGTGCTCGGCCCGCACGTCGTCGACCGGAAGTTCGCGAGCGGGTTCGCGCTGCCGCTGCTGACGAAGGACGTGCGCATCGCGCAGAAGCTCGGACGGTCGGTCGACCACGCCGCGCCCATCTGCGATGCGGTGACCGCCGCGTTCGAGGGGGCGCTCGACGACCTCGGCGCCGTCGATCACACGCGGGCCTACGAGTTCTGGGAGAAGAGCTGAGCTGATGGAGCGCTTCGTCACCGCCCTCAGCCGCGTCTTCGGCGTGATCGCCGCGGGCGCGCTTGTCGTGCTGATGGCCGCCATCGTCGTCGACGTGGTCGCGCGGCAGGTCGGCGGCGGGAGCGTGCCGTCGATGGTCGAGATCGCCGAGTCGGCGCTCGTCGTGTCCATTTTCCTCGGCCTCTCGTGGGCGCTCGTGACGGGCGCCCACGTGGCCGTCACGCTCGTCATGGATCGTCTCGGCGAGAACCTGAACCGCGTCGTGGGCATCGCCGTGTGGATCCTCTGTTCGCTCGTGACGGTGTGGCTCCTGTTCGCGACGGCGCAGCGCGCGCTGTCGGCGACTGAGCGCGGCGAGACGCGCATGGGGCTGGTGATGTGGCCGCTGTGGCCCCTGCGCTGGGTGGTTGTGATCGGCTTCGCCGCGCTCGCGCTGGCGTGCGTCGTGAACGTCGTGCGGGTCTCGACCCGGCGCCTTCCGATGGGATCCACTGACGACCCCGAGAGCGGCGTCGCGCACGCCGGAGCGGAGTGACCATGCAGATCTGGCAGGTGGTCGTCCTCACGATCGTTCTCATGCTC
>DWXU01000108.1:0-3968 GCA_019119065.1 Candidatus Microbacterium pullistercoris
CTCGGCACGATCGGCGCGCCCACCGCCATCGACAGCGACGGCCGGTTCGGGTTCGTCTCGACGCAGCAGGGCATCGACGTCGTCGACAGCGGCGTGTGGAGCTGGGACCACGGCGATCACTTCCACCACTACCGTGCCGAGCCGCGACTGTCCGGATCGATCTCCGGCGAGGGACCGGTGTCGGTCACGACACCGCCACTGTCGACGTCCGGGGCGACCGGGCTGTTCTTCTCCGGTTCAGGCGAGGCCGTCGCCGTCGACATGGCCTCACTCGACGACGGCGAGGTCTCGGAATGGTTCCGACTGTCGACCGAGGCCGAGAGCGGCGTCGTCGCACCGGCGGGAGACTACGCGATCGTGGCGGTCGAGGACGGATCCGACACCGCCGTCGTATACGACGACGGTGAACTCGTTGACGGCATCTCCGCACCGTGCGTCGACCCGGCGGGTGCGATCGCGACGCGCGCGGGCACCGTGATCGGATGCGCTGACGGTGCGCTCGTCGCCACGACGGATTCCGGTTCGGTCGAATTCGACCGTGCGCCCGCCCCCTCCGACGCGCCGCGCGCAACGGAGTTCTCGGGGCGGAAGAACCGACCGACCGTCGCCGCGCTTTCCGGCGACCGCGCCTTCTGGCTGCTGGACGTGCGTGAGCGCGAATGGGAGCGAGCCGAGGTGTCGCACGACCTCGTCGCCGTCGCCGCCGCTGACGACGCCGACGAGAACGTCGTCGCGATCGGCGCCGACGGCGTCGTGCACGTGTTCGGCCCCGACGGATCCGACCGCGGGTCCACGGACCCGATCGCCCACGAGGGCTCGACACTCACCGTCGACACGGAGCGCGCGTACGTCTCGTCGCCGGCCGAGGGCGTGGTGTACGAGATCGACTACGCCGACTCGGCGCGCATCGCTCGCGTCCTGACGACGGCGACGTCTCCCGACGCCGCGATCGAGGTGGGACGATGAGCGCCTTCGTCCAGCGACGGCTCTCGGTCGGCATCGCCGCCCGGAGTCGACGTCTTCTGGCGCCCGCCGTCTGCCTCGCCGTGACGGTCGTCGTGGGATGCGCAGCGAACAGCGACGGCGGGCCGCGCGCGGAGGTCGTCGTGACGACGAACATCCTCGGCGACGTCGTGAACGAGCTCGCCGGCGACGTCGCGCAGGTGACGACGTTGATGAAGCCGAACGCAGATCCCCACTCCTTCGAGATCTCGGCTCAAGAGGCCGCGCAGCTCGCGGATGCCGACCTGGTCGTCTCGAACGGGTCGGGCCTCGAGGCCGGCGTGGAACAGCACCTCGAGGCGGCTGCCGCTCAGGGCGCGCCGCGCTTCGTCGCCGGGACACATATCGACGCGCTCTCGTACACGGGCGAAGCGTCGGGGCCCGACCCGCACTTCTGGACGGATCCCGCGCGCATGCTCGACGTCGTCGATGCGCTGGAGGAGCGCCTGCGGGAGATCGACGCGATCGACGCCGCCGCGGTCACGCAGAACGCCGTCGACTATCGCGTCGAGCTGGAAGCGCTCGAAACCGAGATGACCGCGGCGTTCGCGACGATCCCCGACGGCCGTCGAGCACTCGTCACCAACCATCACGTCTTCGGCTACCTCGCCGAGCGTTTCGACTTCGAGGTCATCGGTGCCGCGGTGCCGGGCGGGACGACCCTCGCCTCGCCCTCGGCGGCGGATCTCGCGGAGCTCACCGACGCGATCGAGCAGCACGGCGTGCCGGCGATCTTCGCAGAGTCGTCGCAACCCGATCGACTGATGCAGGTGCTGAGTTCCGAAGCGGGCGTCGAGGTCGACGTGATCGAGCTGTTCACAGAATCGCTGACCGCGCCGGGCGACGCCGCCGACACCTACCTCGCCATGATGCGCGAGAACACCAGCCGCATCACCACCGGCCTCACGCCGTGAGCGCCGTTCCCTCCGGAAAGGAACCCATGAGAATCATCACTCGAAAGCGACTGTTCGGCGGCGGATCCGTCGCCGCGATCGCGCTCCTGGCCGCGGGCTGCGCGTCGGGCCCGGCGGCCGAGACGTCCGCACCCGACGCGCCCGCCCCCGACGCGCACGGTCACGACGTCGAGGCAGGATCGCGCGTCGCCGTTTCGCTCGAGGGCGAGGTCGCGGTCCTCGACGCGGAAACGCTGTCTGTCATCGACACGTTCGAGACGGAGGAGTTCACGCGACTCAACGCGGTCGGCGACGGCCAGAACGTCCTCGTCACGACGTCCGCCGGATTCCAGGTCCTCGACACCACGGGGCCGGAACTGACCGAGACGGTGTTCGACGCGGACGCCGCCGGCCATGTCGTCCGGCACGCGGGACAGACGATCCTGTACTCCGACGGCTGGGGCGAGACGACGATCTTCGACTCGCACGCGCTCGTCGACTCCGACGGCGCGATGCCGGAGGTGCGCCAGCACCAGGCGGATGCGCCGCACCATGGCGTCTCCATCGTGCTCGAAGACGGCACTCTCGTCACGACCGTCGGTGACGACGCGGCACGATCCGGAGCGGTCGCCCTCGAGCCCCACGACGATCACTACCACGAGCTCGCGGTGTCAGACCAGTGCCCCGGCATCCACGGCGAGGGAACCGCGAAGGACGAGGCCGTTGTCTTCGGCTGCGAGGACGGCGCGCTGATGTACCGGGACGGCGCGTTCCACAAGCTCGACGCGCCCGACGAGTACGGCCGCATGGGGAACGCATACGTCTCGGAGACGAGCCCCATCGCCGTCGGCGACTACAAGAACGACCCCGACGCCGAGGGGTACCTGCTGAACGACGTCGCGCTGATCGACACCGAGAACGAGACCTACGCCGTGCAGAACCTCGGCGACGTCGAGTACACGTGGCGCGGCGCGGGCCGCGGACCCGGCGACCGGTTCTTCGTGCTCGGCACCGACGGATCCATTCACGTCATGGACCCGGAAAGCGGCGAGTTCGACGACGCATACCCCGTCGTCGACGAGTGGGAGGGCCCGGACGACTGGCAGCAACCGCACCCCGCGATGATCACGGCCGGCGACATCGCGTACGTCGCCGACGTCGCGAATCAGCGCGTCGTCTCGGTAGACCTCACCACGGGCGAGGTCCTGGCCGAGGGTGAGAGCCTGTCATCCGCTCCGAACGAGATCGCGGTGAACCTCGACTAGGCAGATGGTGGGGCGGGGTCGGCGACGGCACCGCCCCATTGCCGCATCAGGCGGTCGCGCCAGCGAGCGGCAGGAACTCCAGGTACTCGTCGATCCGGTCATCGGGCGTGATCGCACGCAGTACGACCTCGTCGACGGCGTCGAGATAGGCCGTCAGCCGCGGAGCGATCTCGCGTTCTCCGGGGGCCGGCAGCACCGTGTCGCGCGCGCCGAAGCCGAGTCGCGCGAAGTGAGCGGCGTAGGCACCGAAACCGGCGTAGCGATCCGCTTCCTCTTCGAGCCGGCCGCGCGCCTGCTCGTGCACGTTCGTGCGCACGTAGAGCGTCGCGGTGCCATCGCCGTTGCGGTCGTGGAACGCGGCCGCCTGTTCGCTCGCGGCCGGAGGCGTGAGCCAGCTGAGGACGACTCCGTCGGAGCGGTCCGCGGCGAGCGCCCGCATCTTGGGCCCGAGTGCGCCGAGCGCGAGTCGCGCGACGGTGCCCGTGCGCAGATCGTCGAGGGTGTGCTCGATCATCGCGAGCGCGCCCTTCCGCGTCTGCCCTGATCCGATGCCGAGCGTCAGGCGATCCTCGGGGATCTCGAGCCGCGCGATATCGTCAAGCAGCTCGCTGGCGGGGCGACGGTCGACCGCGACGACGCCGGTCGCGACGCGCAGGCGGTCGGTCTCCCTGGCCGCTGCGGCCGCGACCTCCAGGGCGTTGACGCCGGGCGTCTCGTTGATCCAGAGCGCGTGGAAGCCGGCCTGCTCGAGGCGCGGCGCGAGGGCCGCGGCCGCGTCGGCGCCGAGCTTTCCGGCGATTCCGAGGGA
>DWXU01000109.1:0-4263 GCA_019119065.1 Candidatus Microbacterium pullistercoris
GTCGACGGATCCGTGCGGATCGTCGGGGCGGGCCTGCTCGGATCCAGCATCGGCCACGCCCTCTCGCAGAACGGCGTCGACGTGCGACTCACCGACACGTCGCCCGCGCAGCTGCGGCTCGCCATCGACTACGGCGCCGGCAGCGCCGCGACCGATGCCGACGACCCCGTTCTCGTCGTCGTGTGCACGCCGCCCGACGTCGTCGCCGACGTCATCGAAGCCGAGCTGACGGCGTTCCCGCACGCGGTCGTCACGGACGTCGCCTCCGTCAAGCTCGAGCCGCTGCGTGCGTTGCGCGAGCGCGGCATCGACCTGACCAATTACATCGGATCCCACCCGCTCGCCGGGCGCGAACGGGGCGGTGCGATCTCGGCGCGCGCCGACATCTTCACGGGCCGCCCGTGGGTCGTCTGCCGTGACGGAGAGACGCCCTCCCGCGCGCTCGCGCTCGTCGAGGCGCTCGCGTTGGATCTCGACGCCGTTCCGATCGAGATGACGCCAGAAGAGCACGATCGCTCGGTCGCGCTCGTCTCGCACGTACCGCAGGTGGTCGCGTCGCTCCTCGCCGCACGCTTCGCGGATGCGCCCGAGCAGGCGCTGTCGCTGGCCGGTCAGGGCGCACGCGACACGACGCGCATCGCGGCCTCGTCACCGGAACTGTGGGTGCAGATCCTCGCCGCGAACGCGGATCCGATCGTCGAGCAGCTCGACCTGCTCGCGAACGACCTGCGCGCCGTCGCAGACGCGCTGCGTGCGCCGGACGCGCCCGGGGCGCGTCGCACGACCGCAGACGCGATCCGTGGCGGCAACATCGGCGTCGAGCGTCTGCCGGGAAAGCACGGCACCCGGCGGCGCTTCGAATCGCTGGTCGTCATGGTCGACGACACCTCTGGCCAGCTCGGCCGCCTCTTCGGCGACCTGGGCGACCTCGGGGTCAACGTCGAGGACTTCCGGTTGGAGCACTCGCCGGGGGCGCCCCTCGGACTCGCCGAGATCGCGGTCGTGCCGGAGGCGGTGCAGCCCGCGGTCGACGGCCTGACCTCACGCGGATGGCGGATTGCGAGCACGGGTGACTGAGACATTCTTCGTCGGCATCGACGGGCCGGCCGGGTCCGGCAAGTCGAGCGTGTCCAAGCAGACGGCGCGGCGCCTCGGCTTCGGCTACCTCGACACCGGATCCGTCTACCGTGCCCTCGCGTGGCACGTCACCCAGAGCGGGGCCTCGACGGACGACCCCGATGCAGTGGAGGCGGCATTCTCAACGTTCGAGCCGGAGATCTCGCTCGACCCCGATGAGCGCTCCGTCCGCGTGGGCGGCACCGATGTGACGACCGCGATCCGCACGCCCGAGACGACCGCGGCGGTCTCCGGCGTGGCGAAGACCATCGCCGTGCGGCCGAAGATCAACGAACTGTTCCGGCGGATCGTGGCGGAGGCGTCGCAGCCCGGCGTCATCGTCGAGGGCCGCGACATCACGACCGTCGTCGCACCGGACGCGCCCGTGCGGATCCTGCTCACCGCCCATCCCGATGTGCGGGCTGCACGGCGAAGCGCGGAGATGGGCGCCGCCGATGTCGCGAAGGTCGCCGAGGCGATGCGACGCCGTGATGCATCTGACAGCACTGTCGTCGACTTCCTCAACGCTGCGGACGGCGTCGAGACGGTCGACACCACCGATCTGAACTTCGACGAGTCGGTCGATGCGGTCATCCGCGTCATCGACGAGCGACGAGAAGGGGGCCGACATGGCCGCTGACCACGAATACGAGGGCGCGGACGACAACCTCGCCGAACGCCTCGACGAGCTCGACGAGGAGCTGATCGAAGCGCGCGCCGAGGCGCTGCGCAAGACGCTCGCCGACTACGACCTCGACGAGGAAGACGCCGATCTCCTCGAGGGAATCCGCGTCGACGAGGAGGGCAACGAGTATCTGCCCGCCCTGCCGGTGGTTGCGATCGTCGGTCGCCCGAACGTCGGCAAATCGCAACTCGTGAACCGGATCCTCGGGCGCCGCGAGGCCGTCGTCGAGGACACGCCCGGCGTCACGCGCGACCGCGTCACGTACAAGGCCGAGTGGCTCGACCGCCGATTCTCTCTCGTCGACACCGGCGGGTGGGAGCACTCGGCGAAGGGCATCGACCGGTCTGTGGCGGCGCAGAGCGAGATCGCGATCGAACTCGCCGACGTGATCCTGTTCGTCGTCGACGCGAAGGTCGGCGCGACCGCGACCGATGAGCACGTCGTGAAGCTGCTGCGTCGGACGACGAAGCCTGTCTTCCTCATCGCGAACAAGATCGACGATCCCTCGCACGAGATCGAGGCCGCGCCGCTGTGGAATCTCGGACTCGGCGAGCCGCACCCCGTGTCGGCCATTCACGGGCGCGGCGTTGCCGACATGCTCGACGCCGTGATGGAGAAGACGCCGAAGATCTCCGCGGTCGCGAAGCACGAGATCGGCGGGCCGCGCCGCGTGGCGATCCTGGGACGCCCGAACGTCGGTAAATCGTCGCTGCTGAACAAGGCCGCGGGGGAGGACCGCGTCGTCGTCGACGACGTCGCGGGCACGACGCGCGATCCCGTCGACGAGGTCGTCGAGCTCGGCGGCAAGCTGTGGACGTTCGTCGACACCGCCGGAATCCGGCGTCGCGTGCACATGCACCAGGGCGCCGACTTCTACGCGAGCCTGCGCACCTCGACCGCACTCGAGAAGGCCGAGGTCGCGGTCGTCGTGATCGACGTGAGCCAGCCCATCAGCGAGCAGGACATCCGCATCATTGAGCTCGTGCTCGAATCGGGCCGCGCGCTCGTGCTCGCTTTCAACAAGTGGGACCTGCTCGACACCCCCGAACTGGAGCAGCTGGAGCGTCGCCGGTTCCTCGAGCGCGAGATCGAGAAGGATCTGGCCCACGTCGCCTGGGCTCCGCGGGTGAACATCTCGGCCAAGACCGGCCGCCGACTCGACAAGCTGGTTCCCGCGCTCGAGCAGGCGCTCGAGAACTGGGATCGCCGGATCCCCACGGGCAAGTTCAACGCGTTCCTCACCGAGCTCATCGCCGAGCACCCGCACCCGCTGCGGGGCGGCAAGCAGCCGCGGATCCTCTTCGGCACGCAGGCGAGCACGCGCCCTCCGACGTTCGTTCTATTCACGACGGGCTTCCTCGACCCCGGTTACCGACGGTTCATCCAGCGGCGGCTGCGCGAGCTGTACCCGTTCGAGGGCACCCCGATCGTCGTGAACATGCGCGTCCGCGAACGGCGCAAGCGGTAGGCGGGCCTTATCGTCGGGCGGGGCGCGTTGGTTCGCCGACCATCTCGAAATTCGCCGACCATCTCGACGGGACGCGCGTTTCGTCCAGATCCCGTCGAATTTCGAGAGTGTCGGCAAGGTCTGCTGTGTCGTCGCGTTGCGCCTCGCCCCCGGCGGGGACGAGCGGTTTCGTAGAGTGGGGTCATGACCAGCCTCCCGCCGCGCCGCGCTCAGCACCCCGGTGACGCGTGGGTGGAGAGCGCCGAGGGCGCCAGATACTGGGGCCGGTATGGTGCAGCCGGGCTTCTCGCCTACGATCCTCGGCGAGGCGTGCTGCTGCAGCACCGCGTCGAGTGGAGTCACTTCGGCGGCACGTGGGCGTTGCCGGGCGGCGCGCTGAGCGACGAGCACGAGACGCCTGTCGCCGGCGCGATCCGCGAAGCTCAGGAGGAGGCCGGCGTGCCCGACGGCGCGGTCGCTCCGCGCGCCGAGCACGTCTTCGACGTCGGCATCTGGCGCTACACGACGGTCATCGCGGACGTCGCGGATCCGTTCGAACCGAAGGTCACGGATCCGGAATCGGTCGAGCTGCGCTGGGTGCCGGTCGACGAGGTCGCGCAGTACGAGCTCCACCCCGCGTTCGGCGCCGCATGGCCCGTGTTGCGCGCGGCGCTCGAGGAACGCCCCGTCGTGCTCGTGGATGCGGCGAACGTCGTCGGATCCGTGCCGGATGGCTGGTGGAAGGACCGCGCGGGGGCGACCGAGCGCCTGATCGCGCGTCTGACCGCGCTGTCAGTACAAGGTTTCGCCGCCGCAGATCTCGAGCTCGGACTCGACCACTGGCAGCCGCTCGTCGCCGCTGTGGTTGAGGGCGAGGCGCGCGGGATCGACGCGGGTGTGCTCGCGGTGTTCCGCGCTGACGGATCCGGCGACGACGAGATCGTCGAACGCGCCGATGCGATGGTGCGCTCGGGAATGCGCGTCACCGCCATCACGAGCGACCGTGAGCTCCGCG
>DWXU01000110.1:0-7236 GCA_019119065.1 Candidatus Microbacterium pullistercoris
CTCGGTGATGTGGTTCCTCTTCAAGGTCGCGGTCGTCGCCGTCGTCGCGCTCGTGGTCTTCCTCGTGCTGCGCTCCGTCTTCCGCCGCCGCGAGCCCTGACTTATACCAGGCGGTAACCGGCCCCGCGCACGGTCTCGATGCGGTCCGAGCCGAGCTTCTGGCGCAGATACCCGATGTAGACGTCGGCGACGTTCGATCCCGGATCGAAGTCGTACCCCCACACCCGGCTCAGCAGCTGCTCGCGGCTCAGCACCATCCCCGCGTGCCGGATGAGCTCCTCTGCCAGCGCGAACTCGCGCGCCGACAACTCGACGGACGTTCCGCCATCGATGGTGACGCGACGGGCGTGCACGTCGAGCGTGAGGTCGCGGTGCCGCAGCTCCGTCGAGGTGACCTGTTCGCTGGCGGGGCGCATGCGCACGCGGATCCGCGCGAGCAGCTCGTCAAATCGGAACGGCTTGCCGAGGTAGTCGTCGGCCCCGCCCTCGAGGCCCGCGATCGTGTCGCCGAGGTCGGTGCGCGCCGTGAGCATGATGATCGGCATCCGCGACCCCTGGCCGCGCAGCGCTTCGAGCACTTCGAACCCGGTCATGCCCGGCATGTTCACATCGAGCACGAGCAGGTCGAACTCGTCGGTCTGGGCGAGCGCGAGCGCGTCCGTGCCATTCGACGCGATGCGGGTCGCGTAGCCTGCCGCGCGCAGGCCCTTCTCGATGAACCCCGCGATCCGCGCTTCATCGTCAGCGATCAGAATCGATGCCATCGGTCACCTCCTTGTCTCCGTGCGCGTCAGGCGCGCGTCGCAGTCCGCCCGGGCCCGGAAGCGGGGGCCGCGGGGGAATTGTGCCGGGATCCGGCACATCCGGCGCGCTCACCGCAGCACTCGCCGCAGCGGGCGAGAGTGGAACCGACAGCACGAACACGGCGCCGCCGCCGCTCGCGTCGTGCACCCGCGCCGTGCCGCCGTGGGCCCGGGCGATCGCGCCCACGATATGCAGACCGAGGCCGCTTCCGGACGTCGATTCGGATCCGCGGAAGAAGCGATCGAAGACCTTCTGCTTCGCGTCTTCCGGAACGCCGGGTCCGTGATCGCGCACCCACAGTTCGAGAGCGTCGGACGTGACCCGGCTGCCGATCTCGATCTGGCCGCCACCGTGCGTCACGGCGTTCTGCACGAGCTGGAGCATCGCCTGTGTGATGCGACCGGGATCCACATCAGCGACGAGCGTCACGGAACTGCGCCGCGAGACGGCCGCCCCATCGATCGCCCTCGCTTTGCGGACGATCTGATCGATGAGATCGCCCACGTCGGTCGGCTCGGGCCGCAGCTCCGGACGGCCTTCGAGGGCCGCCATCTCCGAGAGGTCCTGTACCAGGGAGCTCATCCGGTCGAGCTCGTCCATCGTCAGCTCACGGGTGTCCGCGACGTCGTCCGGGTGCGCGGGATCCATCAGCTCGAGGTGACCGCGCACGATGGTGATCGGGGTGCGCAGCTCGTGCCGCACGTCGCTCACGAGTTTGCGCTGCGCCCCGAGTGACGCGTCGATGCGGTCGAGCATGTCGTTCATCGTGCGCGCGAGCTCCGAGACGTCATCACGTCCCACGATCGGCAGACGCTCATCGAGGGCTTGTCCGGAGACGCGTTCGGCGGTCTCGCGCATCTGCCGCAGCGGGCGCAGCAGACGACCGGCCACGGCCCCGCCGATCGCGACGATGAACACGAGCATCGCCGCCGACGCGACGAGGTAGGCGCGGCCGGCAGCATTGATCTCCCCGAGCTCTGCCTGCAGGTCGTACGCCATCACGAACAGCACGTCTTCGTCCTGCAGACCGGACAGGAGCACGGGCGTCGCGAAGTACGCCCAGGCGACATCGTCGGTGGCATAGCGGCCGAGGTGTCCTCCTCGCCGGTCTGCCGCTGAGACGACATGCGAGACGAAATCCGGGCGTGACTCGAGGCTCAGATCCAGTGGGACCCCGGGAACGAGGCTCGCCGTGCCGTCGACGACGCCCAACACGCCCATGTTGTCGTCGGGGCTGACCCGCTGCACAATGACGCGCAGCGCCTCCTCGGCCGTGCTGTCGGGTTGCTCCTCGGTGTGCTGCTCGATGAGCACCTGCGCCGATTCGAGGTTGTTGCGCAGCAGGTCGTCGGTGGTCGCGAGGATCCGCTGGCGCTCGGTGACGTAGACCGTCAGACCCACCCCGAGCAGACCGATCGCGGCGGCCAAGGCGATGACCGTCAGCAGCCGGGTGCGCACCGAGAACACGGGCAGACGCCACCGCGGTCGGCGGCGTCGCTTCTGCTCGGTCGTCATCACACCTCTCAGTATCCCGAATCGTCCTGACCAGGGTCGGCGGCCCAGCCGAAGATAAGAACTGTCTCATTGGTCCCTTCCCGGGCCGCGATGATCGCTGTGCTGGACTGGGGGCATGCCCGATCGCGACGCTGAGCTCATCTCCGACGCGCTCGCCGTGCCGGCAGGCGCGCTCCGTCTGATCAGCAGGGAGCCGCTTGGCGACGGCACCGTGGCCGGCTTCGACGTCGCCCACGGAGATGGCCCCGCGGCCGAGACGACGATCGCATATGTCGACACATCGGGCATCGCCGTGCCCGCCGAGACCGGACTGGTGCTCGATGGCGTCGCCCGCATCTGGACGCACCCGGCGGATCCGCACCTGCCCGCGCTCGCGCCCGTCGCCTTCGGCGGCACCGTCAGTATCCTCCTCGAGCGCATCGGGATCCGTGCGGTGGGCGCCCCCGAGATCATCGCTTACCGTCCCGGCCGTCGAGCCGTCGTGCGCGTCCCCACGGGAGCCGGACGAGTCTGGCTCAAGGTCGTTCTCCCGCGCCGTATCGAGCGCATCGTCGACACGCATCGCGCGCTACTCGAGCAGGGCATCCCGACGCCGCGGGTACGCGGCTGGGCTCCCGACGGCATCATCGTGATCGATGACGCGCAGGGAATCGCCGCGACGGAGGTCGCCTGGGACCCCCGCGGGCTCCTCGACGAGGTCGACCGGGTGCGCGAGCACCTCGCGGCGGTGCCGCTCACGCGCGCGGCGAAGACGGGGATCCCTGAACGCTTGGCCTGGTACGAGCGACAGGCACGCATCGTCCTCAGCGACCACGCCGAGCGCGTGGCACGGATCGGCCGCGCCTGCGAACGCGGCTTCGCGACGGATCCCGGGCCTGCCCGCACGATCCACGGGGACCTGCACATCGGGCAGCTCTTTCTCGCGGGCAGCGACCGGAAACCCCGAGTGAGCGGCGTGATCGACGTCGACACCGCCGGCATCGGCGACCCGGCAGAAGATGCCGCGGCCTTTCTTTCCCACGCCGCAGCGAGCGCCCTGATCACGACCGCGCCAGACGGGAAGGCCCGGATGCGGGCCCTCGTCTCCGGTGCCGTGGCGCGGTGGGCGGACCCGCGAACGGGCGCACTCACCGCGACGCATCTGCTCGGACACGCTCTCGGCGCACAGCTCACGGGCGATGCGGATCGGGCTGCGCGCCTTCTCTCGTGCGCTGAGCAGGCGGCCACAGGACGACCGATCGATGTCTGAGCGCGCGCACCGAGCGAACGTAAGAACCGTCTCATCGGCGCCTGCAAGCGAATTTAGGTGCCGTTGCCAGACTGGAGCCAGCATCGGGGACCGGGCTGTTCACACAGCACTCACCCGCCGGACCCAGGAGGAGACATCATGACCAAGAAGTGGATTGCCTACGGCGTCACCGGACTCGTCGGCGTCGGTGTGGTGGCGGGTGGCGCGGCCGCCGCCGCCGCGAGCATGGACCTGCGTACGGGCACGTCGAGCGAGTCGATTCCCGCGCTCACGGGACCGCAGTGGTCGCTCGACATGGCGAAGGCCGTGCAGCTGCGTCCGTCCGAGAAGGGCGAGGGCATGTCCGTCGTCACGCCGAAGAGCACCGCCTCCCCCGCCGATCAGCAGGGGCCTGCCCACACCGACAGTGCACCGAGCACGGCGAGTGCGCCGGAGCAGGCATCTGCACCGAGCATGCAGTCGGCGCCGACGCCCGCGCCGCAGTCCGTGCCCAGCCCCGTGACGCCGCCGAGTCCGGCATCGCCGCCGAGTGCGCAGTCTGCGCCGAGCGCCGGTTCGGTCGCCTCAGCCGGGTCCGACTGACCGACGGAACGCGAAGAGCGCCCCCGCCCAGAGCGAGGGCGCTCTTCGCGTTCGTGTTGCGTCAGGGCGTGAGTGGCGCAGCGTCGTCGAGCGCACGGTCGAGCTCGGCGAGCCAGGCGCGCGCGTTCCCGTCCGAGGGAGCGCGCCAGTCGCCTCGTGGCGAGAGGGACCCGATGTGTGACACCTTCGGGCCGTTCGGGACGGCGGACCGCTTGAACTGCGCGAAGCCGAAGAAGCGCTTCAGGAACACCCGCAGCCACCGGACGATCGTCTCGAGGTCGTACTCGGGGCGTTCGTCGGCGGGGAACCCGACCGGCCAGGATCCGCGCGAGGCGTCGCTCCATGCATGGGTCGCGAGGAACGCGATCTTCGAGGGGCGGGACCCCCGGCGCAGCACGTGCGCGAGGGTGAAGTCGTGCAGCGCGTACGGTCCGATCGTGTCCTCCGTCGACTGCGTGCGGCCGTCCGCGTCGGCGGGAACGAGCTCGGGGGAGACCTCGGTGTCGAGCACCGAGCGCAGCACGCGCTGTGCGTCGCCAGAGATGCCCTGAGCCTCACCCTCGGAGATGACCCAGCGGATCAGATGCTGCATCAGCGTCTTCGGCACCCCGCTGTTGACCACGTAGTGGCTCATGTGGTCGCCGACGCCGTACGTCGACCAGCCGAGCGCCGCCTCCGAGAGGTCGCCCGTGCCGACGACGATGCCTCCTCGGTGGTTCGCGAGGCGGAAGAGGTAGTCGGTGCGCAGGCCCGCCTGCACGTTCTCGAAGGTCACGTCGTAGACCGGCTCGCCCGTCGCAGCCGGGTGGCCGAGCTGCGCGAGCATCTCGTTCGCCGCGGGACGGATGTCGATCGTCTCGATCGAGGCCCCCACTGTCGCCGCGAGCGCGAGGGCGTTCGACTTCGTGTGCGCGCTCGTCGCGAAGCCCGGCATCGTGTACGCGAGGATGTCGCTGCGCGGGCGGCCCATGCGGTCCATCGCCCGTGCGATCACGAGGAGCGCATGCGTCGAATCGAGCCCGCCCGAGATGCCGATCACGGGCTTCGGATCCCCGATGGCGCGCATCCGCTGGATGAGGCCGGAGACCTGGATGTGGAAGGCCTCGTAGCAGTCCTGCGCGAGGCGCGCGGGATCGTTCGGCACGAACGGGAACCGCTCGACGTGACGGCGCAGGCCGACGTCCGTCGACGGCGGATCCAGCTCGAAGCTCACGCGGCGGAACTCCGGGGCGTGCGTGCGCCGGTTGTCGTCGAAGGTGCCCTGGCGGAGGCGGTCCTGCCGGATCCGATCGAGATCGACGTCGGCGACCGCGTGCGTCGCCCCCCGCGGGAACCGCTCGGTGTCGGCGAGCAGCTCGCCCGCCTCGAAGATCATCGTCTGGCCGTCCCAGGCGACGTCGTTCGTCGATTCGCCGAGGCCGGCCGCCGCGTACGCCGAGGCCGCGAGGTACCGGGCCGAGGAGGACTGCACGAGCGCGCGGCGATCCTCTGCGCGCGCGATCGTGATGGGGCTGCTCGACAGGTTCGCGAGCACGGTGGCGCCGGCGAGCGCGGCCTGCGCAGACGGGGGGACCGGCACCCACAGGTCCTCGCAGATCTCCGCGTGCACGACGAGGCCGGGCACGTCGGCGGCGTCGAAGAGGAGGTCAGGGCCGAACGGAACGTCGTCGTCGCCGAGGCGGATCGTGCCGCGCTGGTCGTCGCCCGGCGCGAACCAGCGACGCTCGTAGAACTCCCGATACGTGGGCAGATACGACTTCGGGACGACGCCGAGGACCCGTCCGCGGTGGATCGCGACCGCGCAGTTGAACACGCGCGCGCCGCGCGCGAGCGGCGCGCCCACGAGAAGGAGCGGCATCAGGTCGGCAGAGGCCGCACGGATCCGCTCGATGCCGACGCGCGCGTCGTCGAGGACGACGTCCTGCAGGACGAGGTCGTCTGCGGTGTAGCCGGTCAGACTCAGCTCGGGGAAGACGGCGACGGCCACCGCGTCGTCATGCAGTCGGCGGGCGGTGTCGATCACGGCGTCGGCGTTCGCGGTGGGGTCCGCGATCGCGATCGGCACGTGGCACGCCGCGACGCGGGCGAAGCCGTGGCCGTAGGCGCTCATGAAGTCGAAGTCCGTCACGCCGCCAGTCTTCCACGCCTGCCCTCGCGGCGTCGCGCCTCCGGGAGAACTCCGCTCGGGATGTCGGAGGTGGGAACTACCGTTGACGCATGCGAATCCTCCGTGACGACGCCCGGTTGATCTGGAGCGCCAGCGACCTCAAGGCTGCGGCCGAATGCGAGTTCGCGTGGCTGCGGGCGATCGACGCGAGGCTCGGTCGCTGCGCCCCCGTCGACGATCCCGCCGACGCCATGCTGACGCGGGCCGCCGAGCTTGGTGACGAACACGAGGCGCGCACCCTCGCCGCCTATCGTGCGGCGCATGGCGACGCGGTCATCGAGATCGAGCGCGTATCGTCGGCCGACGCCGGCGCGCTCGCCGAGGCGACGGAGCGCACGCGACGTGCATTCGTGGATCCGGCCGCCCGCGTTGTCTTCCAGGCGGCGTTCGCCGCCGATGACTTCGTCGGCTTCGCCGACTTCCTCGTGCGTGACGGCGACGGCCGGTGGCGTGTGCAGGATACGAAGCTCGCGCGCACGGCGCGGTCGACCGCGCTCATGCAACTGGCGGCATACGTCGACCAACTCGACGCACAAGGCGTGCCCCGCGCAGGCGAGGTCGACCTCCTCCTGGGCGACGGGTCGACCTCGACGCACGCCACGGGCGACCTGCTGCCGCTGTTCGAGGTGCGTCGCGATCGCCTCCGCGCGCTCGTCGCCGACCGTCAGCTCGACGCGGGCGCCGGCGCCGAGCCCGTCTCCTGGGGCGATGAGCGCGGGCCTCTCCAGGTGCGCGCCTGCGGCCGCTGCGCGACGTGCGACGAGCAGGTGCACGCGCACCGCGACGTGCTGCTCGTCGCGAGCATGCGCCCCACGCAGCGGGAGCGACTGCGCTCAGCCGGCATCATGACGATCGACGCGCTCGCCGCGGCAGAGCAGGGTCCCGATCGCATGAACGCCGAGACGTTCGCGCGATTGCG
>DWXU01000111.1:0-8658 GCA_019119065.1 Candidatus Microbacterium pullistercoris
GAGACGAGGTGCCTTTCCCAGGATCTGTCCGGTCATGCGGGCGCCGGCGCCGACCCTGCCAGCCGACCCCAGGCCAGCCACCCTCGAGACTTACAAGCGATTCAGAGGATCGTCTACCGGCAAGAGACCGACCAGCTCGGCCCCACCGCGGCCGCCCTCGGACTCACCGGCACCGAGCAACGCCTCCTGCCCGGACTGGGCACCGGGCAAGGGCTCTGGAGGATCAAGGACAGGTCGTTCGTCGTGCAGCACCAGCTTCACCCCGCGGAGCTGGCCGCGTTCGACACCACCGCCCGCATGACTGGGATTCCCCGCAAGTTCAAGAATCCTGAAGCCTGATCCGCCCGAAGGTGCGGATCGAGACGAGCTGGGAGGGGTCGTGGGGTCGCATGTTCGTCGAAGATGCGACCCCACCATTCTGGCACGCTGTCTGGGAGAATGTGCCTCATGACTGACACGTTCGACTCACTGATCGAGGCCGGAGCTTCCGCCGACGTGTCCGGGTGGGACTTCTCCTGGCTAGACGGACGAGCAACCGAGGAGCGCCCCGCCTGGGGCTATGCCCGGCAGCTCGCCGAGCGTGTTGGCAGGGCATCAGCGTCATTGGATGTCCAGACCGGTGGCGGCGAGGTTCTCGCCAAAGCCGAGTCTTTCCCTCCCGCCGCTGTCGCGACGGAGTCGTGGCCGCCGAACGTCGCGAAGGCCGCCCGGCTGTTGCATCCTCGCGGTGTTGTCGTCGTGGCAGACCCGGACGAGCCTCCGTTGCCGTTTGCTGACCAGGCTTTCGATCTGGTCAGCAGCAGGCATCCTGCGACGATTTGGTGGGAAGAGATCGCCCGTGTGCTCCGGCCCGGCGGCACCTACTTCGCTCAGCACGTCGGACCCGGCAGTGTGTTTGAGCTGATCGAGTTCTTCCTCGGCCCGCAACCCCAGGCCAGGCGAGGACGCCACCCTGACGACGAGGCAGCCGCGGCAGAAGCCGCCGGGTTGGAGATCGTCGATCTGCAAACAGCGAAGCTGCGGATCGAGATCCATGATGTTGCGGCGGTGGTGTACCTGCTGCGGAAGGTGATCTGGTGGGTGCCAGGGTTCACGGTGGAGAAGTACCGGGATCGGCTCCGTGACCTCCACGACCTCATCGGGCAGGACGGGCCGTTCATCGCCCACTCCACTCGTCATCTGATCGAGGCTAGGCGTCCGTCGGCTTAGGACGCGCGAGTGGGCTCGTCGGGGCGGGCCGGTTCCAGGATCGTGGCCGAGTAGCGCAGCGCGGTCTCGATAGCGATGCCGAAGAGGTCGCAGATGCGTCTGACGTCGCCGCCAGTCTGCTCGACTTCGTAGAGAATCCGGTCGGTGCGGAGTGCTTGCGCAGTTACGCCGGCCTTCTTCCATGGGAAGTTCCGGCTGGGCGGCGAGAGACGGGGCGCGGTCTGGGTGGTGACGAGCAGGTAGGGGTTCTTCGTCTCGGGCCAGCGCTTGGCTCGGTGGTCGAGCCAAGCGGCGAGGCGGACGAGCACGGGCCGCGCGAGCGGAATGAAGCGGCCATCGGGCATCCGCAGACGTCCGTCGATGATGTCGGTGACCTTGATGTGCTGCACCTGCGAAGTCATCAGGGCGTGGAAGGCGACGAGCGAGACGGCCAGCGCGACCGCCGGATCAGGGTTAGTGAGCGCGTCGCGGATCGCCATGGGCTCCATCGACAGCGGGAGGTTGCGTCTGGGGCCGCGCAGCGGGATCGCTTTCGACGGGTCGATGAAGACCTGCTTGCGCCCACGCAGGATCGTGAACAGGCTGCGGAAACCGAGCAGCATGGTGTGACGGGGCGAGGGGGCACCAGGGAGCACGACGAGGATGTCCTCGGTGCTGATTCCAGCCAGGCTGGTGCGCCCGTCATCGACCCAGCGAGTGATCGCGGGGAGGATGCCATACATCTGGCCCTTGACGGTCATCGTGTCGCGGGGCTGGCGGCGGGGCGGTGTCTTGGAGCCGTCGACCATGATGTCGCGCCAGAGCTCGAGCTGGGATCGCATCGGCTCGGGAAGGGCGTGGGTCTTGCGTTCGAAGAGCTTGGCGAACGAGGGCACCCGATCGTCGATGAGGAGCCCTGCGTCTTCGAGGATCTCGATGGTGGAGCGGATGTTGCTGCCGTCGTCGTAGGTGCGCATCGCGAGGATGTCGGAGGCGCGGAAGCGCAGGTTCGCGCCGGGGAACACGAGCTGCAGAACTTTCAGGGTGCGCCTGACCTGGTTGGTCTGTCGCTTGCTCCACGCGTACTCGCGGGCTCTGGCATAGAGGAAGTGATCGGTACGGGAGGTGATGTCGCGCAGCCGGATCTCATTGGAACGCTGACGGAGGTGTTCGGGGTCGGGATCGATATGGAACAGCACCGGCTGGTAGCTGGCCGAAATCGGAGGCGGGGTGTTGATGACCCGGAGCGCTTCACGGATACTCATCGCCATCGGCAGATGAAGCTCCGCGGGTCGGCGGGAGTCGTTCATCGAGGCGAAGAAGAGCTGTTGGCCGTACTTACGGGCCGCACCGAGGTCGAGTGGTTCACCGGGTCTCTGGTGGTAGCGGGCGGTTTCGAGGCAGAGGCGGCAGTAGCCTTGCTCGCCGATGGTGACCTCGCGGTGGCAGGAGACGCACTCGCCCTGCGGGTAGTGCGTGAACCACCAGCGGCACTTCCAGCACCGCCAGTTGCGTTGCCGGTAGACGCCCCAGGCCAGGCAGTCGCGGCAGGATGAAGCGCCCTGAGTCTGATGGAGACTCAGGGCGCTTCACAGGAGCTCGGCGAGAAGGGTTTCGACGCGGCCCTTGATCTCGTCACGGATCGGGCGCACTGACTCGATGCCCTTCCCGGCGGGATCCTCGAGCTTCCAGTCCTCGTAGCGCTTGCCCGGGAAGAACGGGCAGGCGTCGCCGCAGCCCATAGTGATCACCACGTCGGAGTCCTGGACAGCCTCCGTGGTGAGCACCTTCGGCTGCTCGGCGGTGATGTCGATGCCCTCCTCCCGCATCGCCTCGACCGCGACGGGGTTGATGTGGTCGGCGGGCACGGATCCGGCGGAGCGGACCTCGACGCGGTCGCCTGCGAGGTGGCGGAGCCAGCCGGCGGCCATCTGGGAGCGCCCGGCGTTGTGGACGCAGACGAAGAGGACGGAAGGCTTCTGGTCGGTCATGGTTGTTCGCTTCTTTCAGTCGGTAAGCGTGGCGAGGAGATCGCGGACGCGCTCCTCGATGTCGTGGCGGATCGCTTCGACGCCCTCGGGCGACGCCAGCGCGGGGTCTCCGACGGCCCAGTCCTCGTAGCGGACCCCGGGGACGATCGGGCAGACGTCGCCGCAGCCCATGGTGACCACCACGTTGGCCGCGCGCACGGCATCGTCGGTGAGCGGCTTCGGGAACGCAGTCTCGGCTTCCTGTTCGCCCTCGATCTCGCTGAGCAGGGAGCGCACGTGCGGGTGCACGTCCGACGCGGGGGTGGAGCCTGCGGAGCGGGCGATCACTCGGCCATCGGCGAGCTGGTTGACGATGGCGGCGGCGAGTTGCGAGCGGCCGGCGTTCTGCACGCACACGAACAGTACCTGCGGCACCGCGGTCGTCCGGTCCCGCGTCAGGTCGGCGAGGCGCTGCCGGGCGAAGCGTTCGGTGAGCGGGATCATGTGCGCCGTCAGCTTCGCCGACCGCACCAGGCCGGCGTAGGACTCTCGCACGATCGCGATCACGAGGTCCCGGTTCAGCCCGGTGAGCTCGTCCGCGAGCTCTTCGGCGAGGCGGGTCACGCGGGCGTCCATCTGCTGCAGGGCCTCGGCCCGTGCTGCGGTGTCTTCGGGCTCGTCGGTGACGGCCGCGGCGGGAGCGAACGCGTCGAGGAGGGTGGCGACAGCGCGCTGCTTGCCCGGCGCGATCCGGTACCAGACCCAGGTGCCGCGACGCTCCGAGAGCAGCATCCCGGTCTCCTTCAGCACCTTCAGGTGGTGCGAAACCGTCGGCTGCGACACATCGGCGAGGTCGGCGAGGTCGCACACGCAGGACTCGCCGCGCGGGTCGGTCGCGATCGCGGACAGCATCCGGAGCCGCAGCGGGTCGGCGATCGCCTTCAGCGCGCCGGCCACGGTGGTCGCGGCCTCGGTCCCGATGGCGTGCGCCGCGGAAGGAGCGCACGCGTCGGCGTCGGAGATGACGGCGGTGTCGGTCATGACGTCCTCGATTCGGTGGCGTAGGGGTCGGTGCGGAACCAGGCTCGTGCAGCCCAGAGCGAGACGTAGACCAGGCCCACGAGCACCGGCACCTCGATGAGCGGGCCGACGACCCCCGCGAGGGCCTGCCCGGACGCCGCGCCGAAGGTGCCGATCGCGACCGCAATCGCGAGCTCGAAGTTGTTGCCCGCGGCGGTGAACGCGAGCGTCGCCGATCGCGCGTAGCCCAGGCCGAGTGCCTTGCCGAGCAGGATGCCGGCGAACCACATCAGTGCGAAGTAGACCAGCAGCGGCAGCGCGATCCTGGCGACGTCCATCGGGCGCGAGGTGACCTGCTCGCCCTGCAGTGCGAACAGCAGCACGATCGTGAACAGCAGCCCGTAGAGCGCCCACGGCCCGATCCTCGGGAGGAACCTCTCCTCGTACCAGTCGCGCCCCATGCGCTTCTCGCCCACGAAACGGGACGCGAAGCCCGCGATGAGCGGGACGCCGAGAAACACGAGCACATTCAGCGCGATCTGCCAGGCCGAGACCTCCAGCCCCTGCGCGTCCAGGCCCAGCCAGCCCGGCAGCACGGTGAGGTAGAACCAGCCCAGCACCGAGAACATCACGACCTGGAACACGGAGTTGATCGCGATGAGCACCGCGGTCGCCTCGCGGTCACCGCAGGCGAGGTCGTTCCAAATCACGACCATCGCGATGCAGCGGGCGAGACCCACGATGATCAGCCCGGTCCGGTACTCCGGCAGGTCCGGCAGGAAGATCCACGCGAGCGCGAACATCACCGCGGGCCCCACGAGCCAGTTCAGCACCAGTGAGGAGACGAGGAGCTTCTTGTCGCCGGTGACGGCGGCGACCTTGTCGTAGCGGACCTTCGCGAGCACCGGGTACATCATCACCAGCAGGCCCAGCCCGATCGGGACCGAGATCCCGCCGACCTCCATCGCGGACAGGGCGTCGGAGAGCGCGGGCACGAACCGGCCCAGGAGGAGGCCGGCGACCATCGCGAGGCCGATCCAGAGCGGCAGCCACTTGTCGAGGGTGGAAAGCCGTTTCGGGGAGGTGCGGGTCACGGTGTCGGTCATGCGAGCAGCTCCTCGATCTTCGCGATGTAGACGGGCTTCGGGTGTGCGCCGATCAGCACGTCCACCCGTTCCCCGTTCCGGTAGAAGCCGAGCGTCGGGATCGAAGTCACGCCCGCGGCGGCCACAGTCTCGGGGTTCTGGTCGGCGTCGACCTTCACGATCTTCACCCGGCCCGCGTACTCGCCGGCGAGCTGGTCCAGGATCGGGGCGATCGCCCTGCACGGCCCGCACCAGGTCGCCCAGATGTCGACCACGACCGGCAGCTCGGACTCGAGCACTTCAGCCCGGAAAGTAGCGTCGGTGACGGGGGTGACGGTGCTCATGCGGAGACCTCCAGAACAGGCACGGAAACGTCGGCGGGTGCGAGGTTCGATAGGTAGTGCTGGGCGTCCTGCGCAGCCGCACAGCCCGTGCCCGCGGCGGTGATCGCCTGCCGGTACGTGTGATCGACAAGATCCCCGGCCGCGAACACTCCGGCCAGATTCGTCCGCGTCGACGGGTGCGCGACCCGCACGTACCCGTCCGCGTCGGTGTCGACCTGCCCGGTCACGAGCTCGGAGCGCGGGTCGTGCCCGATCGCGAGGAACACCCCCGTCGCGTCGAGCGTGCGCTCGGCCCCGGTGATCGTGTCGCGCAGCATGAGCCCGGTGACCTGCTCGTCGCCGAGGACCGCGGCGACCTCGCTGTTCCAAGCGACCTCGATCCTCGGATCCTCCAGCACGCGCTGCGCCATGATCCTCGACGCCCGGAACTCGTCCCGGCGGTGCACGACGGTCACTTTCGACGCGAACCGAGTGAGAAACAGACCCTCTTCCATCGCCGAGTCCCCGCCGCCGATCACGGCGATCTCCTTGTCGCGGAAGAAGAACCCGTCGCACGTCGCGCACCAGGAAACACCGTGCCCGGACAGGCGCTCCTCCTCGGGAAGGCCGAGCTTGCGATACGCGGATCCCATCGTCAGGACCACCGCCCGCGCCCGGTACGTCGCCCCGGCACCGGTCTCGATGGTCTTCACGTCGCCGTCGAGATCGAGGCGGATCGCGTCGTCGTAGACGATCCGAGCGCCGAACCGCTCGGCCTGCGCCCGCATCGACTCCATCAGCTCCGGGCCCTGCACGCCGTCGACGAAACCCGGGAAGTTCTCCACATCCGTCGTCGTCATCAGCGCACCGCCCGCGGTTACCGAACCCGCAACCACGACAGGGGCAAGACCCGCACGCGCCGCGTAGACCGCCGCCGTGTATCCAGCGGGACCGGACCCGACGATGACCAGTTCGACCTCTTGATTCGACATACATCTATATTGACGTTCATCGAATCAGATCGCGAGTCCAGGCCGGATTCGTCACCGGATGTTCACCTACCGGGGTCGGACGCTGCCTCCAACACCCTTCGCGCGTGACCTCCGCATCATCGACGAACAATGCGCGAAAAGTGCACTCTTCAACAATCGGACCTACCAGTATGCTTCTCGACTCGGTTCCGGACCTCGACGAACCACTTCGCGATCGGGTTGTCGAGGATCTGGACTTCCTGCTTCCACCACGCGTCAAACCCGTCAACGTGGCTGCGAAGATTCTGGATGACGTTTGTAGCGGACCGCGTGAAGGTGATGGCGTTCGCGAGGCCGGCGTAACGCCTTTCCCCTCCTGCGAGATAATCTCGCCACCCCATATCCGCGATCGACAAAGTCCTATCGACGGAGGCCAGCACCGATCGAATCGAATCGTGGACACTCATCAGGATCCTCGGCTTCTCAAGGGCACCATTAAATATTGGACGCATGACCGCGCCGGTGTCCAACGTCATCCCTGGCGATTCCGATCGGAAGCTAATCGCGATGCTTGCGCGTGCGCTCGTAGAAGACTTCCCGAGCGAAACGCCACTGCATGCTGTGTTTCTCGCAGCGGGCGAGGACGCGACCGGCCAGAACGAAACCATTCGCACCTTCGCCTCACGGCTGACTCACGCTTAGTACTAGGTATCCCCGCGCTTCTAAGCGCGGGAGGACACGCACGCGGTGAGCGCAGGCCAGCCATCTCGGCTAGCCACTCTAGATGTCACCTGTTCCTGCACCAGACCCACCAAGCGGAACGAAACTCAGGGCACGTCACATCCAAGACCTGCACGTCCGAGTCGTCGCAGCAGTCTCCGGAGAACTCCTCCGCGAGCTCACCATCGACACCAGCCGCGACTACCAACCACAGCAGAAAAAGAAATAACCCGAACCCACATTTCGTAGGTTCGGGCTATTCCGATGTCCTGAGACATCACAAACGTCGGGCTGACAGGATTTGAACCTGCGACCCCTTGACCCCCAGTCAAGTGCGCTACCAAACTGCGCCACAGCCCGTTGTTCAGTTGTCGTCGCCGCGCAGGCAACTCCGAAAGTCTACCCGAGGTCACAAAGCGCGGCGAATCGCTCGCGGGGCCGGGCGCGTCAGTTCGCGCGCCGCAGCCGGACGACTGGGATGACGCGATCCGTGCCGCGCTGATACTGCGCGAACCCGTCACTCATCGCTTCAAAACGCGCCCACGCCGAATCGCGCTCATCGCCCTGCAGAACGTCAGCTCGGACGGCGACCGCTCCCTCGTCGGGATCCTCGATGGACACGTCAGGGTGTGCGACGAGATTGTGGAACCAAGCTGGGTTCGTCGGCGCACCGCCGTTCGAGGCGGCGAGGAACCATTCCCCGTCAGCGGGACGGACTGCGGCCAGCGGCGTCACCCGCTCGGCGCCGGTCCTCGCACCGACGTGGTGCAGCAGCACGAGGCTGCGACCGAATCCCATGGTCTGAACGGTGCCGCCGTTGGCGCGAAACTCGTCGATGATCTTCTGGTTCCAATCGGCCATTTCTCGATCATGACATGATGCCGGACGTCTAGCGCGAAAGATCGATGATTCCTAGGCTGTCCTCATGTCGACGATGACGACAACGCCCATCTCGCCCGATCTCTGGGACGACGTCCAGCAGATCTTCGCGGGCGGAGGTGATGGGCCCGAGTGCCAGTGCATCTGGCCGATGCTGCGAAATGCCGACGCCTCCCGCACCACGCCGAACGAGCGTCGCGAGATGTTCCGCGCGGAACTCGGATCCACGCCCGCACCCGGCATTCTGCTCTACGTCGACGGCGACCCCGCCGGATGGGTGCGGGTCGGGCCGCGCCACGCACAGAAACGAGTCATCCACATGCGCGGCATCGCCGAAGCCAGCGGCATCCCGCTCGACGACGCTTCCGTATGGGCGATTACATGCTTCTCCGTGCCGCGTGCTCACCGCGGCGAGGGGATCATGACCCACCTCCTCGCCGCCGCCGTCGATCATGCCCGCGCGCACGGCGCCCGCATCATCGAGGCGTATCCGCGGGATCCA
>DWXU01000112.1:0-3556 GCA_019119065.1 Candidatus Microbacterium pullistercoris
TGGTCCTCCATCTCGAACGCCTCGCCCTCGAACGCGACGTGCACACCGGCCGCCGACAGCGACGCGATGTCGAACGCCGGCTGATGCGGGGAGATGTCGGTGGGGAACGCCGTGTGCGTCGTCTCACCGGATGTGTGCTCGACCACCAGCGCGGATCCGGCGAGTGACGGCGGGTGCAGCACGACGAGGCCGGTGCGGTTCGTCTCGAAGTCGCGCGCGGTGGTCAGTTCGAGCGAGACCGTGAGGGCGGACCCGCGCGCGACGAGGTCGAGCACCGCGCGCAGATCGGCGCCGAACGAGTCAGATCGGAGGATGACGCGCGCGCGGGCGATGATGTCGGACAGTGCGCCCTCGGCATCAGGCCCCGTGCGCGGCCGGGAGGCCTCCTCCGCCGATTCAGCGAGCGCCTCTCCGCGTGCATCGACGGAGGGGCCGCGATTCGCAGCCCCGTTCGACACGTCGACCGACGCGACGCGCCACGCGGCCGTTGCCCAATCGCGGTCGCGCACCACGGCGCGCACCGAGCGCAGCACGTCGCCGCCACGGAACCGGATCCGCGCGATGTCGTCATCGCGGAGCTCGAGCGACCAGTCGCCGAGCGCGACCGGACGCACCTGCTCGCGGACCCACGTCATGTCATTCCCCTCGCCCGGCCGATCACGGTCGCGTTTCATGGCTGCTCGCGACGGATCCAATGATGAGACACGACCTCGGCGATGCCGGTTCAACTATTCCACGCCGCGACAGCCGACGTCGCGCGCCCCCGCTCCGCTACAGCGTGGTCATGCCGCCGTCGACCGTGAATGTCGCGCCGGTCGCGAACGCCGCGTCGTCGCTCGCGAGGAACGCCATGACGCCCGCGACGTCCTCCGGCGTCCCGGCGCGCCCGACGGGGATCCGCCCGACGATCGAAGCGCGCGCCTCCGGGTCGTCGCTGATCGTGGTGACGAGAGATGTCTCCGTGTAGGCGGGCACGACCACGTTCACGCGGATGCCGTCGCGGGCGTATGCGGCGGCGACGGTGCGCGCGAGCCCGTGGATGCCGGCCTTCGTCGCGCTGTAGGCGGTGAAGTCCTTGCCCTCGCCGTTGACGCCCGTCGGACTGCCGGTGAGGATGAGGGATCCGCCTCCCGCGGGCAGCATCGTGCGCACCGCGTGCTTGACGGTGAGGAACGTCCCCGTCAGGTTGATGTCGACGGTGCGCTTCCAGACATCGAGGTCGAGATCCGCGGCCTTCGCGTCCTGGCCGAACAGCTGCACGCCGGCGTTCGCGACGACGACGTCGGGTGTCCAGCCGGTGGCGGCGAGCTCGTCGAACGCGGCCGCCACCTGATCCTCGTCGGAGATGTCGACGGTGACGGCGCGCGCGATCTCGTCCTCTGTCGCGAGCTGTGCGCGGATCCCTTCGGCCGCTGCGCGGGCGGCGGACGTGTCGCGGTCGGCGATGACGACGCGCGCACCGTCAGTCGCGAGCCGTGTCGCGACCGCGAGACCGATGCCGCTCGCGGCGCCCGTGATGAGCGCGGTCTTTCCCTCGAGACGTGTCATGGGTGCTTCCTCCTCCGGAACGGCGATCCGCTCAGCGCTCGATCTTGTCGAGGTGCAGCATCTGCGCGAGGTTCTTGTCGAGCTCGTCGTCGCGGAAGATCTTCTTCCAGTCGTCCTTGATGATCGCCTCTCGCCCGTACTTCATCGCGATCAGGCAGGCATCGCTGAAGGGGTTGTCACCGCGCAGGCCGTTGGCGAGCGCCACTTGCGTGTGGCCATACAGGATGCTGCGCGCGGCGGCCTCGGGCACGCCCATCGTGTGGATCGCCTCGTCGAGGGCCTCGTTGAGCAGTTCGCCGATCATGCAGGCGATCGTCTCGACGAGCGTCGGCTCGAGCTGTGCGAGCTGCTTGATCGTGACCCAGTGCACGTCGATGACCGGCGCGTAGATCGCGCGCACGGTCGTCTCGACGATCTTCTTCTTCGCCTCATCGTCGCTCTCGATCGCAGCGACGGCATCCTGCGGTGCCGCGATCCCGCCGAACGTGTCGGCCCACTCCTCCTTCGTCGTGCGCTCGAGGAAGACGGACGGGTGGCACGGGTGCGCGACGGCCTGGATCACGTCGTCGCGCGTCGTCAGCAGGCCGGCGTAAGCGGCGGCCGGGTCGAGCGTCAGGCAGATCGCGCCCGACTTCAGCTGCGGAACGTACTCGGCGGTGACGGCGGCGAGCGCGAGATCCGGGACCGCGAGCACAATGATGTCGGCATCGGCGACCGCGGTCGGACCATCCGTCAGCTCGCGGCCCGCCTCGCGCGTGCGCTCCTGGCCCGCGGGCGAGTTCTCGACGTAGCGGACGTCGTGGTCGGTCTGCACGAGGTTGTTGGACACGCGCATGCCCATCTTTCCGCCGGCGCCGATAACGGCGATGCTGTACGTCTCGCTCATGGAGTGCTCCTCAGGTATTCCAGGGTGGCGCGGGTCCAGTCCCGCTCGGTTCGGATCGTGGCGGCGGAGTCGCCCTGCCACGGAAGCCAGTGCTCGACGATCTCGTTGATGCCGCGTTCGCGCGGGCGCACCACGTCGAGAAGGTGCGCGTAGTCGTGCAGCCCGGATCCCATCCGGGCGCCGCTGTAGGTGAAGCCCACCCAGCCGTCCTGCCGGGCGAACGCGAAGTCCTTCACGTGCACGTTCTTCACGTGCGGTGCCGCGAGCGCGATGCAGTCGGTCGGCTGCTCGAGCCGGGCGACGACGTTCGCCGGATCCAGACAGATGCCGAGCGCGTCGCTGCCGACCGCTTCGACCACTCCGACGAGGTCCGCGGTGGCCACCTGTTCGTAGGTCTCCAGGGCGAGCGTGATGCCCGACGCGGCGTAGGCTCCGACACTCTCCGCGAGCATCGCGGGCGCATCGGTGACGTTCGGCGCGGCATCGGGGTCGTGGAGCATGCTGCGCACGAGTCGCGCATCGAACGTCTCGGCGAGCCGGAGGAACCGGAAGAGACGCTCCGGCTCGATGCCCTTGGTGCCGAGCTCGATCGTCAGCCTGTTCTCGCGGGCGGCGTGCGCGGCATCCGCCAGCTCTCGGTCGCTCATCGACTCGAGGGGCGCGTAGTCGCAGATCTGGAACAGCTCGACGCCCTGCGCACGCGCGTCGTCGAACGCCTGCGCGAGCGTGAGCCCCTCCGCGTGCTGCCAGAAGTACGCGTACGTGCCGAGACCGATCACGCCGCGGGCCTCCGCGCGAGGTCGGCGGCCTCGTCGAGCACCGACACGAGCGCGTCGGGATCGTGCGCGAAGCGGCCGAGGAAGACGCCGTCGACGTCGCCGGCGAGCCCTGTGAGCAGCCCCGGACCCGCGGCTCCGCCGTAGATGATGGAGGATCCCTCGCGTGCGGGTTCGCTCTCGAGCTCGTCGCGCAGGGCGCGGACGACCGTGCGCACGTGATCGTCGCCGGCCGGCTGCGACGCGCCGATCGCCCAGATGGGCTCGTATGCGACGATGACGGATCCGGGCTCCGCGTCCGCGAGAGCCGCGCGCAGCTGGCCGAGGGCGATGTCGGCTGCGGCAT
>DWXU01000113.1:0-3115 GCA_019119065.1 Candidatus Microbacterium pullistercoris
GAACTGCCAGTCGACACCTCGCGTGCGCTCGGGGAGTGGTTCGCCGAGCAGTCCGCGTCGGACTCGCTCGTCGACTACCTGAAGACGTTCGAGCTGACGGTCGCGGTCATGCAGTCGGCCGACGATCTCACTCGCGTCGCCCGCGAGTTCGTGGAGGACCTCGCGAACGACGGCGTGGTCTACGGCGAGGTGCGTTGGGCTCCCGAGCAGCACCAGGTCGGTGGGCTCGCGCTCGAGGACGCGGTGCAGGCCGTGCAGGACGGCATCGTGCAGGGCGAGGAGGCCGCTGAGGAGGCGGGGCGCCCGATCCGGGTCAACCAGATCCTCTCCGCCATGCGAGGCGGGACGCGCTCGCTCGAGATCGCGCGTCTCGCGCTCGACTTTCGCGACGAGGGCGTCGTCGCGTTCGATCTGGCGGGTCCCGAAGACGGACATCTGCCGGCGGAGCACGCGGAGGCGCTCGACCTGCTCGCGGCCGAGTTCTTCCCCGTGACGTTGCACGCGGGGGAGGCGGCGGGGCTCGACTCGATCCGCTCCGCCCTCATCGACGGGCGCGCGCTGCGCCTCGGCCACGGCGTGCGCATCGCGGAGGACCTCGAGGAAGTCGCCTCGGAAGGCGACGAGGTCCGGGTCAGCTTCGGCGATCTTGCGCGCTGGGTGCGCGACCGCGAGATCGCGCTCGAGCTCGCGCCCACGTCGAACCTCGGCACGGGAGCCGTCGCGCGATGGGGGACGTCGCTCGAGGATCACCCGTTCGACCTGCTCTATCAGCTCGGCTTCGCGGTGACGGTGAACACCGACAACCGGCTCATGAGCCGCACGACGCTCACGCGCGAGCTCGCGCGCCTCGTCGACGCCTTCGAGTACGACATCGACGACCTGCTCGAGTTCCAGCTCAACGCGGCCGCGGCCGCGTTCCTCCCTGTGGAGCAGCGCGAGGAGCTCATCGATATCGTCACCGAGGGCTTCGAGCGCTGAGGGTCAGCGTACCCCCGCACCGAATCGGCGGCGGCGGCGCTTCGGAGTAGGTTGGTCAGGTGCGTGCAGAGTCTCGATCGACGGTCTTGTTGATCGGACTGCTGACGCTCATCCCACCGCTGGCGATCGACTTCCATCTGCCGTCGATGCCGCGGATGACGGCGGATCTCGGCACGACCGACTCCGCCGCGCTGATGACAGTGAGCGCGTGTTTCCTCGGTTTCTGCATCGGCCAGCTCGTGATCGGCTCCGTCAGCGACCGCGTCGGCAGACGCATGCCGCTGCTCGTGGGTACCATCGCGTTCTCGCTGTCGTCCTTCGCCTGCGCGCTCGCCCCGTCGGTCGAGCTGCTCCTCGCGCTCCGGACGCTGCAGGGGATCGCGGGATCCGCGGCTCTCGTGATCGCGCGCGCCATCGTTCGAGATCTCTTCACCGGCATCGAGGCGGCGCGCGTGTTCTCGGCGCTCGGGGCCATCACGGTCATCGCTCCCATCCTCGGACCCCCGCTCGGCGGACTGCTCCTGCTGTGGACCGACTGGCGGGGCCTGTTCGCGGCGCTGGGGATCGCGGGGCTCGCGCTCGCGGCGATGGTGTGGATCTGGATCCCCGACACGCTGCGCGTCGAACACCGCACGGCGGGCGGCGTGGCCGGGCCGCTGCGTCAGTACGCGGTCGTGCTGTCGCGGTCGCCGTTCACGGCCGTCGTGCTCGCGAACGGTTTCGCCGCGCTGTCGCTCTTCATGTACGTGTCGATGGGTTCGCACGTGCTGCAGAACGAGTACGGGCTGAGCGCGCAGGGGTACTCGCTCGTCTTCGCGGGCGGCGCGCTGGGAATGCTCGTCGCCACGCAGGCCAACCGGGTGCTGCTCGCACGCGGCGTGGCCGTGCGGACGCTGGTGATTCTCACCGTCTCGGCGGCGGTCGTCGGATCCGTGCTCGTAGCGCTCGCGGCGCTCGCCGGCGCGCCCCGGTGGGTGCTCATCGGCGCGGTCGTCATCGCTGTGATGCCGCACGGCGCAACCGTCGCGAACATGTTCTCGATCGGTCTGTCGCCGTTCGCCCGCGGCGCGGGAACCGCATCCGCGCTGCTCGGGTCGCTCCAGTTCGCGTTTGGTGGGATCGTGCCGCCGATCATCGCGGCACTCGCGGGGGCGGACGCCATCGTGATGGGTGTCACGATGGCCTCGACGACGGTCGTCGCACTCGCGATCCTCGTCGTCTGGGTTCGGCCGCGCCCGGCTGCGCCATAGTGCGGTTCCGAGCGCTCAGTACGACGCGCGCTCGGAACCGTCCGCATCGTCGATGAACGTCGCCGCGAGGGCCTCCGAGCCGCGGGCGGCGAGGCCGACGTCGGCACCGACGAGCAGGAAGGCCGCGCCCGCGTCGACATAGCCGCGCGCCGCGTCGGGGGCGAAGGCGTTGACGCCGACCGGGGTTCCGGCGGCGGCGGCCCCCTCGAACGCGCGGCCGACCGCGGCGGTCACGTCGGGGTGAGTCTGCTGCCCGATCAGTCCCATCGACGCGGCGAGGTCGCTCGGGCCGACGAAGACGCCATCCACACCGTCGACAGCGGCGATCTCACGCGCGTTGTCGACGCCGGTCGCCGTCTCGATCTGCACGATCACCGCCACGTGCTCGGCGGCGTTCTGCAGATAGTCGTCCACGCGGTTCCAGCGGCCGGAGCGCGCGAGCGCGTTGCCGACGCCGCGGTTCCCCCGCGGCGGGTAGGACGCGTGTCGGACGGCCTGTTCCGCCTCCTCGGCGTTCGAGACCATCGGCACCATGATCGTCTGCGCACCGAGGTCGAGCACCTGCTTGATCCACACTGCGTCGTTGGCCGGCACACGCACGACCGTCGTGACGTCGTAGGCGGCCGCCGCCTGCAGTTGCAGTTGCACGGACTCGAGCGTGTTCGGTCCGTGCTCCATGTCGATCAGCAGCCAGTCGAGCCCGGACCCCGCCATGATCTCGGCCATGACGGGGGATCCGGAGCACACCCAGCCGCCGAACAGCGCGCGGTCGGATGCCGCGAGGCGGTGCCGGAGGGTCGGGGTCAGGTGAAGCGACATGCGATCGTTCCCATCGGTCCGTAGTCGGCGAGCACGGTGTCGCCCGGGTGCACCCACATCGGGCGGGT
>DWXU01000012.1:0-13073 GCA_019119065.1 Candidatus Microbacterium pullistercoris
ATGGAGGCGCTCGGCATGATCGACTCCATCGACGTGGCCGCCGATCTCGTGCCGGTCGCGGACGTCACTCGCCCGGTCGCGGAGGATGCGGGAGTCTACGCCGAGCTGCTGCCGGTGTTCGAGCGTCTCTACGGCGCGCTGTTGCCCGCGAACGTCACCCTCCAGGACATCGCCTCGCGCCTGCCGCTCGCGCACTGATCCGGCCCGGTCGCGTTAGCACGCCAGCGTCAGCGCGGTCAAGGCAGGTGCGGGCTGACGAACGCTCAGCTTAGATGGACGTCCCACGTCACCATTCGACGAACCGGAGGGGCAGCCATGACGCAGAACCGTGACGAGATGGCGGCATCGACAGCGGATCGCCGCCCGCCGGAGGAACGCACGCGCGCTTCGATGCGCGCGCAGACGCGCACGCCCCACCCCGACGCCGCCGCCAAGCCCGACTCGCTCGGCGAGATCACGAAGCCGTCGTGGAAGTACGTCATGAAGAGGACCGTTCGCGAGTTCGTTGATGACGAGTGCACGAACCTCGCGGCGGGCCTGACCTATTACACGGTGCTCGCGCTCTTCCCGGGCCTCATCGCCGTGTTCTCTCTGCTCGGTGTGATCGGGCAGGACGGGCAGGCCGCGGACGCGGTGCTCGGCATCGTTGACGACGTCGCTCCCGGCGGGGCGGCGGACACCCTCCGCGGCCCGATCGAGGAGCTGGCGAACTCGCAAGCGGCCGGGTTCGCGCTCGTGACCGGTCTCGTCCTCGCCCTCTGGACGGCGTCAGGCTATGTCCGCGCGTTCAGCGGCGCGATGAACCGCGTGTGGGAGATCGACGAGGGTCGTCCGTTCTGGAAGCTCCGGCCGGTGCAGCTCGCGGTGACGCTTGCCGCGGTCCTGCTCGTGGTCGTTGCGCTCGTGCTGCTCGTCGTGTCGGGCCCGGTGGCCGCCGCTGTCGGTGCTGCGGTCGGCGCGGGAGACGTCGCGCTGACGGTGTGGGCCATCGCGAAGTGGCCCGTGCTGGCCTTCGTCGTGGTGCTGATCGTGGCACTGCTGTACTTCGCCACACCCAACGCGAAGCAGCCGAAGTTCCGCTGGGTCAGCGCCGGTGCCCTGGTTGCGATCATCGTGCTGGCGGTCGCGTCGGCGGGCTTCGGTCTCTACGTCGCCAACTTCTCGAACTACGAACGCACGTACGGCTCGCTCGCCGGCGTGATCATCTTCCTGCTGTGGGTCTGGATCGCGAACATGGCGCTGCTGTTCGGCGCGGAGTTCGACGCGGAACTGGAACGCGCTCGCCAGCTTCAGGCCGGCCTGCCAGCCGAGCAGCGCATTCAGCTGCCGCCGCGCGACACGAAGATGATCGAGAAGCGGGCTGAGCAGGACGCCGAGGAGCTCGCGGAAGCACGACGGCTCCGGGCCAGCGCCGGCCGCGGCTGACGACGATGCATCAGCCGTGAGGCGGATGAGCGAGGAGATGGTCGGGATGGTCGGGAGGATCATCGCGGGCGAATCGGACGGCGTGATCACTCTCGGCACGGGGCTGATCGTGCGGGCGGTCACTCAGGCAGACTGGAACGCGTGACACCGACCTCCTCGCGCCGTACCTCTCGTCTCGTCGCCTGCTCTCTCCTCGTCTCTCTCCTCGGCCTCACCGCGTGCACGGGTGATGACGGGCTCGACGAGGCCATCGAGAACCTCGTGGCGTCAATCGAGGATCACGAGGTCCGCGGGTTCGACGAGGTCGCGGAGGCGCTGGCCGAGTATCCGGTGGAGGCGACGGCGGTTGAGCCGGTGCGGGACGGGGACACCGCGACCGTCGAGGTCGCGGTGTCGTGGGACATCGACGGCAACGAGTGGAGCTACGAACTGCCCGTCGCGCTCGAGCAGATCGAGGGCGAATGGTCCGTCGACATGACGCCGCAGCTCATCGCCGATGGTCTCGAGGAGGGCGAGGTGATCGAGGTCTCGCGGGAGTACCCGGCGCGCGCCGACATCGCTGGCGCCGGTGGCGAGGCGATCGTCACGGAGCGGCCCGTCACCCGCTACGGCCTCGATAAGAGCTGGATCGACCCGGGCCAGACCGAGCGCAGCGCCCGCCGCATCGCCCGGGCGCTCGGCGTCGACCCCGACGAGCTCGCGTCGCGTGCGGACCAGATGGGAGACCAGGCGTTCGTCGAAGCCATCGTGCTGCGGCCCGACGACGCGAAGGAGCGGGTGCCCGCCGACTACAGCGACATCCCCGGCGCTAACGCGGTCGACGACACGATGTTCCTCGCACCGACACGGGAGTTCGCACGAGACATCCTCGGCACCGTCGGAGAGGCGACCGCCGAGATGATCGAGGAATCCGAGGGCGCTCTCCGCGCGGGCGACGTCGTCGGGCTGTCCGGTCTGCAGGCGGCACATGATGAGGCGCTCCGCGGCATTCCCGCCGTGACCGTCAGTGCAGCGAGCGGCGAGGGCGACGATGCCGAGCGCCGCACGCTCGTCGAATGGGACGCGGTCGAAGCGGAGCCGCTCGCCACGACGCTCGACGTGAAGACCCAGCAGCGCGCCGACGCCGTGCTCGCGGACGTGCCCGGCGGCTCGTCGCTCGTCGCGATCCGCCCTTCGACGGGCGAGGTCCTCGCCGCCGCGAACGGGCCGGAGACCGAGGTCCACGCCGCCGCGACGGTCGGGCAGTACGCTCCGGGATCCACCTTCAAGATCGTGACCGCCCTCGCGCTGCTGCGACAGGGGCTGACGCCCGACGACACCGTGAGCTGCTCCGAGACCCTCACGGTCGACGGCTTCGAGTTCCATAACTTCCCGGACTACCCGGCGGACAAGACGGGCGACATCACGCTGCGCGACGCGATCGCCCACTCGTGCAATACGGCGATGATCGCGCAGCGCGCCGACCTTGACCAGGCCGCCGTGCAGGACGCGGCCGCCGCGCTTGGCCTCGGGGTCGATGCCGATGTCGGGATCCCGGCGTTCCTCGGCGACATCCCCGAGCCCGACGGTGAGACCGCCCATGCCGCGAGCCTCATCGGGCAGGGCGCCGTGCTCACCAGCCCGCTCGCGATGGCGACCGTCGCCGCCTCCATCGCCGCCGGTCAGACGGTGGCGCCGTCCGTGCTCGCGGAGCCGGCGGAGGCCGATGCGGCCGCGTCTCCCGCACCGACCGAATCGGCCGCGCCCGAGGAGACCTCGACTCCGAGTGCGGCTCCGCTCACGCATGATGAGGCGTCCACCCTCCGAGCGCTGATGCGGTCGGTCGTGGTGGACGGATCCGCGTCGGAGCTGAAGGCGCTCGAACCGGCGGTGGCGGCCAAGACCGGCACCGCCGAGTTCGGCGAGCCCGACGCCGACGGCGACCTCAGCACGCACGCGTGGATGATCGCGGTGCAGGACGACCTCGCCGTCGCGGTCTTCGTGGCCGACGGACCCTCTGGATCCGACACCGCGGGCCCCATCATGGCCGACTTCCTCGGCCGAATGTGACGAAACGGCCTCCGCGGGTGCCGCGGAAGCACGCGCATGAAACTTCCGGACGCGCACCAATAGACTGGAGCGCGTGACTTCTGGCGGTTCCTTCTACATCACCACACCCATCTACTACCCGAGCGACGTGCCGCACATCGGCCACGGGTACACGACGGTGGCGGTCGACGCGCTCGCTCGGTGGCACCGTCAAGCCGGCGACGACACCTGGATGCTGACCGGAACGGACGAGCACGGCCAGAAGATGATGCGCGCGGCCGCGGCGAACGGTGTCAGCCCGCAGGAGTGGGTCGATCGGCTCGTCTCCGAAGCATGGCTGCCGCTGCTCGAGACGCTCGACGTCGCCAACGACGACTTCATCCGCACGACCCAGGAACGGCACGGCGCGCGCGCACAGAAGTTCTGGCAGTCCATCTACGACCGCGGCTACATCTACGCGGGCGAGTACGAGGCGCTGTACTGCGTCGGCTGTGAGGAGTTCAAGCCCGACAATGAGATCGTCGAGGGCACAGGCGCCTTCGAGGGCCTCCAGGTCTGCGCGATCCACTCCAAGCCGCTCGAGCTCCTCCACGAGAAGAACTACTTCTTCAAGCTCAGCGAGTTCGCCGAGCCGCTGCTCGAGCTGTACCGCACCCAGCCCGACTTCGTGCAGCCGGAGTCGGCGCGCAACGAGGTCGTCGCGTTCGTGCAGCAGGGGCTGAAGGACCTGTCGGTCTCACGCAGCGCCTTCGACTGGGGGATCCCGATTCCGTGGGACGACTCCCACGTGCTGTACGTCTGGATCGACGCGCTGCTGAACTACGTCACCGGCGTCGGGTACTCCGCTGACGACGACGAGTTCGCGCGCCGCTGGCCCGGGTACCACGTCGTGGGCAAGGACATCCTGCGCTTCCACGCCGTCATCTGGCCGGCGATGCTGATGGCGGCCGGGCTCGACGTGCCGCGGGGCGTCTTCGCGCACGGCTGGTTGCTCGTGGGCGGCGAGAAGATGTCGAAGTCCAAGGCCACCGGCATCGCGCCGCAGACGCTCGTCGACACGTTCGGCAGCGACGCGTTCCGCTACTACTTCCTCTCCGCGATCGCCTTCGGCCAGGACGGATCCTTCTCGTGGGAGGACATGCTCGCGCGCTACCACGCTGAGCTCGCGAACGGCTTCGGCAACCTCGCCTCGCGCTCCGTCGCGATGACGGCCAAGTACTTCGATGGCGCCGTGCCGGAGCCGGCCGAGTACCTCGAGGCCGACCTCGCCGTGCAGCGCCTTGTCGCTCAGGCCGCGGAAAAGGCCGACGAGGCCATCGAGCGGTTCCGCATCGACCAGGCGATCGACGAGATCTGGCAGATCGTCGACGCGCTCAACGGCTACATCACCACCACTGAGCCGTGGGTGCTCGCGAAGGACGAGAGCCTGCGCCCGCGCCTCGCGACGGTGCTGTACACGTGTCTCGAGGGTCTGCGCGCGCTCGCCGTGCTGCTCGCCCCGATCATGCCGTCCTCGACCGAGAAGCTGTGGTCCGCGCTCGGTGCCGCCGGTGCGCTTGCCGATCAGCCGATCCGCGAGGCGGGCCGGTGGGGGCAGCTCGCGCCGGGATCCACGGTGGCGAAGCTCGCCCCGCTGTTCCCGCGCGTCGAGGACGAGTGACGCCGGATGGCCGAGACGTACGTCCAGGAGCGCTCCAGGAAGGGACGGAAGGACCTCTCGCACCCTGAGCCGCCCGAGCCGCTGGCCGTGCCGGTCTACGACAACCACTGCCACCTCGACATCGCCGACGGCGACGACCCGCTTTCGCTGACGGAGCAGCTCACCCGTGCCGAGCGCGTAGGCGTCGCGGGTGTCGTGCAGTCCTCGGGGGATCTCGCGTCGTCACGGTGGGCGGTGCGGGCGGCCGAACAGGATCCGCGCGTGCTCGCGTCGGTCGCGATCCACCCGAACGACGCGCCCGTGTACGCCGCCGACGGAGCGCTCGAGCAGGCGATCGCCGAGATCGACGAGCTCGCGGCGCACCCGCGTGTGCGTGCCATCGGCGAGACCGGTCTCGACTTCTTCCGCACCGGCGAGGACGGGTGGCCCGCGCAGCACGCGTCGTTCGAGGCGCACATCGAGCTCGCGAAGAAGCACGGCATCGCGATGCAGATCCACGATCGCGATGCACACCGCGAGGTGCTCGACACCCTGCATCGCGTCGGCGCGCCGGACCGCACGGTCTTCCACTGCTTCTCGGGCGACGCTGCGGTCGCGCGCGAGGCGGTCGAGGTCGGCTGCTGGATCTCCTTCGCTGGCAACGTGACCTTCCGGAACGCGCAGAATCTCCGGGACGCGCTCGACGTCACGCCGCGGGAGAAGGTCCTCGTCGAGACCGACGCGCCGTTCCTCACTCCCATGCCGTACCGGGGTCGCCCCAACGCCCCGTATCTCGTGCCGCTGACGATGCGATTCATCGCCGAGCATCTCGGCACCGACCTCGATGAGCTCTGCGCCCAGGTCGCCGCCAACACGGTCGCGGTGTACGGAGACTGGCGATGACGATCCGGCTGCTCGGCGCAGCCGATGTTCGCCGGCTCGCGGCCGAGCTCGACGTCACGCCGACGAAGCGGCTCGGTCAGAACTTCGTCGTGGACGCCAACACCGTCCGGGGGATCGTGCGCAAGGCGCAGGTGACGGACGAGGACCGGGTGGTCGAGGTCGGACCGGGCCTGGGGTCTCTCACGCTGGCGATCTTGGAGACGGGCGCGCGCGTCACGGCGGTCGAGATCGACTCCCGCCTCGCGTCCCGTCTCGCGCAGACGGCGGCGGAGCAGGGCGTCCCGGACGAACTGCTGACGGTGGTGGAGCACGACGCCATGACGATCGCGGACCTGCCCGGCGAACCCGGCGTCCTCGTGGCGAACCTGCCGTACAACGTCTCCGTCCCGGTGCTGCTGCACTTGATGGCGACGTTCCCGACGCTGCGGCGCGGCGTCGTCATGGTGCAGTCCGAGGTCGGCGAGCGCCTCGCGGCCGACCCCGGCGGAAAGATCTACGGCGCCCCGAGCGCGAAGGCGGCGTGGTACGGCTCCTGGGCGCTCGTGGGTACGGTCTCGCGCCGAGTCTTCTGGCCGGTCCCGAACGTCGACAGCGTGCTTGTCGGCTTCGAGCGGAGCCCAGAGCCGCTGGGGAGCGAAGAAGAGCGCCTCCAGACCTTTCAGATCATCGACCTCGCCTTCCAGCAGCGCCGCAAGATGCTGCGGCAGGCGCTGTCGGCCCGGTTCGGCGGATCCGCGGCGGCGAGCGCCGTGCTGGAAGCGGCGGACGTCGACCCGACCGCGCGCGGCGAGGCGCTCGACGTCCACGCCTTCCGACGGATCGCGCGCGCGGCCGACGCTCGCCGGTAACCTGAAGGGGTGACCGACTCCCCGCACTTCCACCGTCGCGACGTCCCGGACCTCCACCGTCCCTACGTCGCGGCGGACGACCGTTACGCGTCGTTCGCGTTCCGGCAGGTCGGCTCATCCGGACTCTTCCTGCCCGCCCTCTCGCTCGGGTTGTGGTGGAACTTCGGAGACAACGTCGCGCTCGATCGTCAGCGTGAGCTGCTGCGCTACGCGTTCGACAAGGGGATCACGCACTTCGACCTCGCGAACAATTACGGCCCGCCGTACGGATCCGCCGAGAAGAACTTCGGCCGTATCTACCGCGAGGATCTCGCTCCCTATCGCGATGAGCTCATCATCTCGTCGAAGGCCGGCTTCGATATGTGGCGCGGGCCGTACGGAGACTGGGGCTCGCGGAAGTACCTCCTCGCGAGCGCGGAGCGTTCGCTTGCGAGCATGAACCTCGACTACGTCGACGTCTTCTACTCTCATCGCCCCGACCCCGTCACCCCGATCGAGGAGACGATCGGGGCGCTCGACGCCCTCGTGCGGCAGGGCAAGGCGCTCTACGCGGGGATCTCCTCGTACTCGGCGTCGCAGACGATCGAGGCGACGGCTGTCGCTCGCTCGCTCGGCACACCCCTGGTGATCCACCAGCCCGCGTACTCGATCCTCGAGCGCGGGATCGAAGACGGCCTGACCGACGCTCTCGCTCAGGAAGAGCTCGGCGCGATCGCGTTCGTCCCGCTCGCGCAGGGGCTGTTGACGAACAAGTATCTCGGTGAGGGCGACGCCGAGCGCTCGCAGCAGCGCTCCTCGCTCGGCGGGCGTCGCGTGACGCCCGAGGCACGCGCGCAGCTGCGGCGGCTCGACGCCGTCGCCTCGGAGCGTGGCCAGACGCTCGCGCAGCTCGCCCTGCAGTGGGTGCTGCGGAACGACGTCGTGGCCTCCGCGCTCATCGGCGCGAGCACCACGGCGCAGCTCGATGAGAACCTCCGTGCCCTCGACGGAGCGGCGTTCTCCGCCGAAGAGCTCGAGATCATCGACGAGGTCTCCGCGGCGCTCGACGGCGCGAACGTGTGGGCCACGGACCGAGGCTGATGTCGTGACGCTGGTCGAGGAGTTCCCGGGAGTGCGCGTCCGCGCGCCCGGGAAGATCAACGTCTACCTCGAGATCGGGCCGCGCAAGGACGATGGCTACCACGATCTCGCCACCGCGTATCAGGCGATCAACCTATTCGAGGACGTGGTCGCGACCCACTCCGACGAGTTCTCGCTCGCGCTCACCGGTACCGTCGACCTCATCGGCGTCCCCGTCGACGAGTCGAATCTCGCGCTGCGTGCCGCTCGGCTGCTGCAACGAGCGTCCGGGTACAGCGGAGGGGTGCACCTCGACATCCGCAAGGAGGTCCCCGTCGCGGGGGGCATGGGAGGCGGATCCGCCGACGCGGCGGCCGCGCTCGTCGCCTGCGACGCCCTGTGGGGCACGGGCCTGTCTTCGCGCGAACTGCACGATCTCGCCGCGCAGCTCGGCGCCGATGTACCGTTTGCGCTGATGGGCGGCACAGCGATCGGCACGGGCCGCGGCGACGTGCTGAACCCGGCCCTCGCACGGGGCCGGTTCGAATGGGTCATCGTCACGAACCAGATCGGGATGTCGACGCCGGCGACCTACGACGAGATCGATCGCCTGCGCGAGGAGCATGCCGGAAAGATCCCCGCCGTGCACGAGACGCCGTCGGTACCGGCGAGCGTCCTGCACGCGCTGCGCGCGGGGGATCCGCGCATGCTCGCGGACGTGATCCACAACGACCTCCAGGCCGCCGCGCTGCGCCTGCGTCCCGACCTGGGCGAGGTCCTCGAACGCGGCGAGGCCGCAGGGGCGCTCGCGAGTCTCGTCTCGGGGTCCGGGCCGACGCTCGCCTTCCTGGCCGAGTCGAAGGCCGAGGCGCGCGCGTTGCAGCAGGCGCTCGAGAGCGCGGGCCATGAGGCGTTGAATGTCTCGGGGCCGGTTCACGGAGCGCGGATCGTGTGATGGACCTCAACAGCGACGTCGGCGAATCGTTCGGATCGTGGCCCATGGGAGACGACCGCGCGATGTTCACGCACGTCACGAGCGCGAACGTCGCGTGCGGATTCCACGCGGGCGACCCCACGGGTATCGCCCGGACGTGCCGTGACGCGGTCGACGCGGGCGTGACCATCGGGGCGCACGTCGGGTACCGCGACCTCGCCGGCTTCGGCCGTCGGTTCCTCGACTGCTCCGAGACGGAGCTCGCCGACGACGTCGTCTACCAGCTCGGAGCGCTCCAGGCGCTCGCACGCCGCGCGGGCGGCGACGTTCGCTACGTCAAACCGCACGGCGCGCTCTACAACGCGATCGTGGCTCACGAGGCCCACGCGCGCGCCCTCGTCGATGCGATCCGGTCGGTGGATCCGTCGCTGCCGCTCGTGCTGCTGCCCGGCAGCGTCGCGGCGACGATCGCCGAGGGAGCCGGCCTCCGCGTCGTCGGCGAGGCGTTCGCCGACCGCGCGTACACGCCGGAGGGTTACCCCGTCCCGCGCGGCACAGCGGGAGCGGTGCTGCACGACGCCGATCTTGTCGCCCAGCGCATGACGAGATTCGCGCGCGACGGCGTGCTCACGGCGATTGATGGAACCGAGGTCCGGGTCGAGGCGGAGACCATCTGTCTGCACAGTGATACGCCGGGAGCGGTGGCGATCGCGGCCGCGGTCCGCGGAGCCCTGACCGAGGCGGGAGTCTCGCTTCGGAGCTTCGCATGATCGAGGCGGTGCGCTGGGCGGGAGAGAGGGCGTTTCTCGTCGAGCTCTCGACGCTCGAGGAGGTGATGGCGTTCGACGCGCGGCTGCGGGCGGATCCCGTCGGACAGCGCGATCAGGTGCCCGCCGCGCGGACGATGCTGCTCACCTTCGAGACGGCCGCCCGCGCGCGCCGGGCCGCGACGCGCATCCGTGACGTCGAGCTGTCGCCGGTGGCCGTCGAAGCGGGCACAGAGATCGGGATCGACGTCGTCTACGACGGGGAGGACCTCGACGAGGTCGCGACGCTCATCGGTCTCTCGCGTGACGCCGTGATCTCGGCGCACGCGGATGTCCCGTGGATCGCGGCGTTCGGCGGCTTCGCCCCCGGCTTCGCGTACCTGACGGGCGATGATCCGCGCCTCGACGTGCCACGGCGCGAGGCGGCGCGTCCGGCGGTTCCTGCCGGGTCGGTGGCGCTCGCCGGCGGGTTCTCGGCGGTCTATCCGCGTCGCTCGCCGGGCGGGTGGCGCCTCCTCGGCCGCACCGACGCTCCGCTGTGGGATCCGCAGCGCGACCAGCCCGCTCTGATCCAGCCGGGGGACGTCGTGCGTTTCCGCGCCGTGCGCGAGGTGACCGCGGGGCGCGCCGCGCCGGCGCCCGCCGCGCCGCGCAGCGCCGATCCGCCCGCGCCCCGCGGCGGCCTGCGGGTCCTCCAGCCCGGCCTCCTCGCTCTCGTCGAGGACCTCGGCCGGCCGGGCCGCGCCGGCATCGGGGTGACGCAGTCGGGCGCCGCGGATCCGCGGTCGGCGCGCCTGGCGAACCGGGTCGTCGGCAACGCGCGCTCCGCGGCGGTCGTGGAGGTGTTGCTCGGCGGGCTCCACGTGCGGGCGGAGGGCCATCAGGTCGTGGCGCTCACCGGGGCGGACACCGGCGCGGTCCTCACGCGCGACGGCGACGAGGAACCCGTAGCCCCTGGGCGAGCCCGGCTGCTCCGTGACGGCGAGACCCTGTCACTCGGACACCCGGCGACGGGGCTGCGCACCTACCTCGCCGTCCGCGGCGGCGTCGACGTGCCGAGCGTCCTGGGCAGTCGCAGCACGGACCGGCTGAGCGGAATCGGTCCCGAACCGCTGGCCGCGGGCGACCTCGTTCCGGCGGGATCCGCCGCCGTCGCGGCCGTCTCCGCGCCCGTTCCCGCCGAGACTCCCGCGCCCGCGAGCATCGAGGTCCGCGTCCGCTTCGGGCCCCGGGAGGACCGCTTCGACGCGGCCGAGCGCCGACGTCTCCTCTCAACGACGTGGATCGTCGGTCCGCAGTCGGATCGCGTCGGCGTGAGGCTCGCGCCCGCCGACGGATCCGCCCCGTTGGCGGTGCGCGACGCGGACCTGCCGAGTGAGGGGATGGTCGCCGGCGGGATCCAGGTGCCGCCGTCCGGCGAGCCCGTCGTGTTCGGCGCTGACCACCCCGTCACGGGCGGGTACCCGGTCATCGCCGTCGTTCTCGCCAGCGACCTGCCCGTCATCGCTCAGCTGCCACCCGGATCCCGGCTTCGCTTTCGGGAGTCGGATCCGTCTCGCTTCGAGCCTGCCGATGCGCTGCCGGCATCGTGCCAGAGGAGAGACTGAGGACATGATTCCTTCGCGCTTCGTTCTCGGCGATTCCTCCTACGTCCTTCGTCGCGCGAGCCGTGCGGACATCCGCGGGATCGTGGAACTGCTGCGGGACGACCGGCTCGGCGCCACCCGGGAGTCGACCGATTGGCCGCGATACGAGGTTGCGTTCGCGGACATCGCCCGTGATCCGAATCAGTTCCTCGCCGTGATCGAGGCGGTGGGTGGGGGACTGGTCGGCACGATGCAGTTGACGCTGATTCCGGGACTGTCGCGAGGCGGGGCCTGTCGGCTTCAGATCGAAGCGGTCCGCATCGCGGCTTCCGCGCGTGGTTCCGGCCTGGGCACGGCGATGATCGAATGGGCGCACGAGTACGGTCGAGAGCGCGGCGCCACGCTGGCCCAGCTGACGACGGACAGGACCCGCGCCGACGCGCTGCGCTTCTACCGCACGCTGGGGTACAGCACGAGCCACGAGGGCCTCAAGCGCAATCTCTGACCCGGTGCGGGATGGTGCTGCGGCACATGCGCGAGCGGAACGCTCCTGTCGACGGAAACTGTCTGCTCGCGCCTCAGCGCTGCGCGTGTCGATAGGCGTGCGGCGTCATGCCGAGCACACGGCGAAAGTCTCTCGTCAAGTGCGCGTGGTCGGCGTATCCGAGGTCGGCCGCGGCCTGCGCGACCGTGAGCGACGGATCCTCGCGCAGCCGCTGAGCCGATTCCTGGAGGCGATAACGACGGATGACCGCGAGAGGCGGCAGCCCGATGTATCGACGCGCGAGTCGCTGCACCGTACGAGGGGACACGTGGAGAGCCCGCGCGAGATCGTCGACGCGCACGATGTCGGGATCCGCCTCGATCTTCTCCTCCATCGCGTTCGCGAGCATTGCGTTCGGGTCGAGACGACCCACGCGGCCGGCGAGCCAGGCGCCGCAGGTCGCGACGGCGTCACGTCGCGCAGCGGCCGGTTCCTCACTGGCCATGGCCGTCGATACGTCGCGGACCAGACCGGGCGCGTCGAACGGCACCTCGTCGTCTCGAAGGTTCTGCGGATCCGAGTGGAGGGCGGCGATGCCGGCGGGCCGAAGCAGCATGCCGACCGCCCACCCCTGTCCCGTGAGATCTCGTTGCGAGGCGCGCGTGGTCGGCCCCGACAGTGTGACGCCGTCGCCCTGTACGACGAGGTTCGAGGCGGGGTACGGCAGGAGCTCCTGGCGTGAGATTTCGCCGGGAGCGAGACGCCACTGCGGGATCCAGAACCACCGCACGAACGCCGCGAGCGAAGACGGCGCGGGAACGCGATGGAAGGTCGGCAGGCGACGCGGGAAGAGGATTCCGCGCTCGTCGTCGATCTCGCCCATCACCGGATCCGCATCTGTCGTGAATCTTCAAGTGGCTGCCGCCGCGCGGAGCATACGGTCAATCTATGACACGGGACAGCGAAGCAGTGCGCGGTGTAACCGGCGAACACACGACCGCCGGACGGCCGCACGGATCCACGAGCCTGACACCGTTTCTCGCTGTCCCAGGCGCCGGGGAGGCCGTCGAGTTCTACCATTCGGTGTTCGGTGCCCGCGTCGTCGACGTGACGCGGTTCGGCGACGTCGTCGTCCACGCAGAACTCGACTTCGGGACCGGCAAGCTGCAGTTGGGCGAGCCCAACCCCGAGTTCGGGCTTATCCCGGCGCCGGAGGGCGATGCCGCGTGCTACTCGATCGCCCTGTACTGCGCGGACGTCGATGACGTCGTGCGACGCGCCGTGGATGCCGGGGCGACGGTACGGGAGCCGGTCGCGACGTTCGTATCGGGCGACAGGTACGCGTCGATCCGGGATCCGTTCGGCGTGCGGTGGTCGGTCATGACCAGGGTCGAGGACCT
>DWXU01000114.1:0-13961 GCA_019119065.1 Candidatus Microbacterium pullistercoris
GCGTTGAGGTTCTTCCAGTTCTCGGCGACCGTGCCGCCGAGGGCGGACGTGGCGCCGAGACCGGTCACGACGATTCGCTTGGTCATGCGGGGTTTCCTTGCTCCGGGGGTGGGAACGACCGGGGCGTCGCAGGAGAGGCCTGCGACGCCCCGGACACGCTCAGGAGTTCGACGTGATGAAGTCGACGGCATCCTTGACGGTCTTGAGGTTCTTGACCTCGTCGTCAGGGATCGTGACGCCGAACTTCTCTTCGGCGTTGACGACGATCGTCATCATCGAGATCGAGTCGATGTCGAGGTCGTCCGTGAAGGACTTCTCGAGGGCGACCTCGCCGGCGTCGATTCCGGTCTCGTCCGTGATGAGTTCTGCCAGGCCAGCGAGGACCTCGTCGGTGTTCAGTGCCATGGATTCTCTCCTTGATCGTGGTTCGTAGAAGGGGTGGATCGGGAAACCGTCACTCAGTCTATGGGTGACGGCGTGTTTCTCACGGGAGGACGACGACCTGTGCGGCGTAAACGAGACCGGCGCCGAAGCCGATCTGCAGCGACAGGCCGCCGGACAGTTCTGGGCGCTCTTCGAGCAGTCGGTGCGTCGCCAGCGGGATAGACGCGGCAGAGGTGTTGCCGGTCGTCTCGATGTCGCGCGCGATCGCGACCGATTCCGGCAGCCCGAGCTGCTTCGCGAACTCGTCGATGATGCGTCCGTTGGCCTGGTGCGGAACGAAGGCGGCGAGGTCCGCGGCGGCGACGCCCGCCTCGTCGAGCGCCTTCTTCGCGACCTTGACCATGTCCCAGACGGCCCAGCGGAACACGCTGGGGCCCTCTTGGCGCAGGGTCGGCCACTCCGACTCGCCGTCGCGGAACTCCGTGAGGGTGTGGTTCATGCCGACGAGGCCCGCCTTCGACCCGTCGGAGCCCCACTGCGACACTGAGACGCCCGGCGTATCGCTGGGGCCGAGGACGGCGGCTCCCGCGCCGTCGCCGAGCAGGAACGAGATCGAGCGGTCGGTGGGATCCACGATGTCGCTGAGCTTCTCGGCGCCGATGACGACGGCGTACTTCGCCGCGCCCGCGCGGATCAGCGCGTCGGCCTGCGCGATGCCGTAGCAGTACCCGGCGCACGCAGCATTCTGGTCGTAGGCTGCCGCGGGCGTCGCGCCGATCGCATCCGCGACGATGGCCGCGACCGACGGCGACTGGCGCGGGTTGCTGATCGTCGCGACGATCACGAGACCGATCTCAGCAGGATCGACTCCCGCCTTCTCAACGGCCTCACGCGCGGCGTCCGTCGCCATCTCGATCGCGGTCGTGCCGCGGCCTGCCCGCGCGCGCGTGACGATGCCCGTGCGCTGGCGGATCCATTCATCGCTCGAGTCGATCGGGCCGACCAGGTCGTCATTCGGCACAGCGTTCTCGCCGCGGGCCGCGCCCATCGCGAGGATTCGCGTGTACGCGTGAAGGGGAGCTTGCTTGAGGGCGGCAGTCATGTCTTCTCTCTTCGAACCGTCGGTCAGTCGCGCGTCGCCGCGAGCTGCTCGCGTGCGGCCGTGAGGTCGTCGGGCGTCTTGAGGGCGACGGCGGGGACGCCGCGCAGGCCGCGCTTTGCGAGGCCGGTGAGCGCACCCGCGGGCGTGAACTCGACGAGCGCCGTGATGCCGCGCTCGGCGAAGTCCGTCATGCACAGGTCCCAGCGCACCGGATTCTGCACCTGGTGGACGATGAGTTCGAGCGCGCGTCGCCCGTTCGCGACGACGGTTCCGTCGCTGTTCGTCCAGAGGGGAAGCTGCGGATCCGAGACGGACGAGATCTCATCGACGGCGGTCTGCAGAGAGGCTGCGGCGGGGGCCATGTACGGCGTGTGGAATGCGCCGGCGACCTGCAGGGCGATCACACGGGCGCCGCGCGGCGCGTTCTCGGCGAGTGCCGCGAGCCCGGCGGAGCTGCCGGCCGCGACGATCTGGCCGCCGCCGTTGTGGTTTGCGGGGGAGAGGCCCGCGGCCTCGATCGCGTCGAGCACGTCGGGTTCTCGTCCGCCGATGACGGCAGACATTCCCGTCTGCTCGAGCGCTGCGGCGTCGGCCATGGCGCGCCCGCGCGCGCCGACCAGCCGCATGCCGTCGATGTCGCTGATCACGCCGGCGGCGACGAGCGCCGCGATCTCGCCCACCGAGTGACCGGCGACGCCGGCGAACGAAGCGCGCTCGGTGGGGGAGAGCGCATGCCATGCCACGAGGCTGGCGGCGACGATCAGCGGCTGCGCGACGGCCGTGTCGCGGATGCGGTCGGCGTCCCACTCGGTGCCGGCGGCGACGAGATCGAGTTCGGCTGCCTCGGCGTATCGTTCCAATCGCTCGGCGGCGCCGTCGAGTTCGAGCCAGGGAGCGAGGAAGCCGGGGGTCTGAGAGCCCTGTCCGGGGAATGCGGCGACAATCACCCGATCCATTCTTCCCGCCCTGGCCACTCGTCGGCTGGCGACACCCTTACAAGAATCGATTCGGACATTGTGTGAAGGTCACGAACGCGCGCGGCGCGCAGCCTGCCGCTTCTTGACGAAGTCGGAGGACCCGATGGACCCGAGGATGAGCGCGGTCTGCAGGATGAGCGCTTCTCGCGGGCCCGTCGCATCCCACCCGATCACGTCGCTCACTCGCTTGAGGCGATAGCGCACGGTGTTGGGGTGCACGAACAGCTCCCGTGCCGTGGCCTCCAGGGAACGGCCGTTGTCGAGGTAGCTCCACAGCGTCGTCACGAGGTCGGTCGAATGTCCCTCGAGCGGGCGATAGATGCGCTCGATGAGGGTGTGTTTCGCGACGGTGTCGCCCGCCAACGCCCGCTCCGGCAGGAGGTCGTCAGCTTCCACCGGGCGCGGTGCGCTGCGCCACGAGGCAGCCACGGCGAATCCCGCGAGGGCCGCGCGGGCGCTGCGGCTCGCGTCGACGAGCGCGTCCATCGTCGGTCCGAGCACCAGATGCCCCGTTCCGAAGAACGGCTCGAGTGCCTCGGCGATCTCGAGGAACGACATCTGCTGGTCGTCGGAGGGCTTGTCCTGTCCCGGATCCTCGGCACGGCCGAGCACCAGCACGAGGCGGGATCCCTGCACGCCGATGAGCACGTCGACACCGAGCTTGCGCGCGCGGCGCCGTACCTGGTCCACGTCGAACGCCGGCGGGGTGGTCCCCACGAGCACGCTCACCTGTCCGTGACCGTGCCAGCCGAGGGCGGCGATGCGGCTCGGCAGCTCCTCGTCGGTCTCGCCCGTGAGGATCGTGTCGACCACGAGGGCCTCGAGACGGGCGTCCCACAGTCCGCGCGACTCGGCTGCGCGCGCATACACGTCGGCCGCGGTGAACGCGACCTCACGCGAATAGAGGAGGATCGCCTCGCGCAGGTGATCGCCTCGCCCGGCGATCTTCTCCTCCGTGACATCGACGGTGACGCGCACGAGCTGGAGCGTCTGCTGCAGGCTCACACTGCGCAGCAGTTCGCGGGGTGCGGCCGCGAAGATGTCGGCGGCGATCGTGGGCGCCTCCGACGGATCCTCGTACCACTCGATGAACGAGGTGATGCCGGCCTGAGCGACGAGCCCGACGGCGGACCGACGACCGGGAGGCATCTCCGCATACCAGGGGAGCGAATCCTCGAGACGACGCAGCGTCGCGGTCGAGATGTCTCCCGCGATCCGTCGCAACCAGGCGAGAGTCTCCTGCTTGTCCATCGTGGCGCGCGTGCTGTCGGTCATATCAGGTCCTGACGAGACGATCGGGTGGGGCCGTGGCCCCACCCCGGTGATCGTCGACCGGTCAGGCGTCGCCCCCTCCGTTGCCGGAGGTGCCCGCCGCCACGTCGTGCAGACGGTACTTGTCGATCGCCTCGCCGACGACGGCGCGATCGACCTTGCCCTGCTCGGCGAGCTGCTGCAGCGCGCGGACCGCCATCGACGGACCGTCGATCTTGAAGAAACGGCGGGCGGCCTGGCGGGTGTCGCTGAAGCCGAAGCCGTCGGCGCCGAGCGTCGCGTAGGGCCCAGGGATCCACGGACGGATCTGGTCCTGGACCGCATGCATGTAGTCGCTCGTCGCGATGAACGGCTGCCCCTCGGCGTGCTGCAGCTTCTCCGCGAGGTAGGAGCGCCGGGGCTCCTCGTTCGGACGCAGAAAGTTGTGCTCGTCCGCCGCCAGCCCGTCGCGGCGCAGCTCGTTCCAGCTCGTCACCGACCACACGTCCGAGACGACGCCCCAGTCGTCCTTGAGCAGCGTCTGGGCCTCGAGTGCCCACGGGACACCGACACCGGACGCGAGCAGCTGGACGCGGTGTCCGTCGCCGGAGCCGACGCTGACGCGGTGGATGCCGCGGACGATGCCGTCGACGTCGACATCCTCGGGCTCGGCCGGCTGCTTGAACGGCTCGTTGTAGACCGTCATGTAGTACATGACGTCGGGATCGGGGTGCGATCCGCCGTACATGCGCTCGATGCCGGCCTGGACGATGTGCGCGACCTCATACCCGTACGCGGGGTCGTACGACACGACGGCGGGGTTGGTGGACGCGAGAAGCGGCGAGTGGCCGTCCATGTGCTGCGTTCCTTCGCCCGTCAGCGTGGTGCGACCAGCTGTGGCGCCGATGACGAAGCCTCGCGCCATCTGGTCGCCCGCGGCCCAGAAAGCGTCGCCGGTGCGCTGGAAGCCGAACATCGAGTAGAAGATGTAGACCGGGATCAGCGTCTCACCGTGCGTCGAGTACGACGTGCCCGTCGCCGTCAGCGCAGCCGTCGCACCCGCCTCATTGATGCCGACGTGCATGATCTGACCCTCGGCGCTCTCCTTGTAGGCGAGCAGCAGGTCACGGTCGACCGACAGGTAGTTCTGTCCGGCGGGGTTGTAGATCTTCGCGGACGGGAAGTACGAGTCCATCCCGAAGGTGCGCGCCTCATCGGGGATGATCGGCACGATGCGGTTGCCGAAGCCCTTCACGCGCATGAGGTCCTTGAGCATCCGCACGAACGCCATCGTCGTGGCGACCTCTTGGTTGCCCGACCCCTTCTTCGGGAGCGCGTAGTCCTTGTCCTTCGGCAGTTCGAGGGGGACGTTGGTGACGCGGCGCTCGGGGAGGAACCCACCGAGCTCGTGGCGCCGGTCTCGCATGTACTGGATGGTCTCGTCGTTCTCGCCCGGGTGGTAGTACGGGGGACGGTACGGGTCATCTTCGAGCTGCTTGTCCGTGACCGGGATCTGCATCGTGTCGCGGAAGAGCTTGAGGTCGTCGAGCGTCATCTTCTTCATCTGGTGCGTCGCATTGCGCCCCTCGAAGTGCGGGCCGAGACCGTATCCCTTGATGGTCTTGGCGAGGATGACGGTCGGCTGCCCCTTGTGCTCCATGGCCGATTTGTAGGCGGCGTAGACCTTGCGGTAATCGTGACCACCACGCTGCAGCGCCCAGATCTGGTCGTCGGTGTAGTCCTCGACGAGCTTGAGTGCGCGCGGGTCGCGGCCGAAGAAGTGCTCGCGCACGAAGGCGCCGTCCTCCGCCTTGAACGTCTGATAGTCGCCGTCGGGCGTCGTGTTCATGATGTTCAGCAGGGCGCCCTCGGTGTCGCGAGCGAGGAGCTCGTCCCACCCGCGGCCCCAGACGACCTTGATGACATTCCAGCCGGCGCCGCGGAAGAAGCTCTCGAGCTCCTGCATGATCTTGCCGTTGCCGCGCACCGGGCCGTCGAGGCGCTGCAGGTTGCAGTTGATCACGAACGTCAGGTTGTCGAGGCCCTCGTTCGCGGCCACCTGGAGCTGGCCGCGGGACTCGACCTCGTCCATCTCGCCGTCGCCCAAGTAGGCCCACACGTGCGAGTCGGCGACGGGCTTGATGCCGCGCGCCTCGAGGTACTTGTTCGTCATCGCCTGGTAGATGGCGTTGATGGGGCCGAGCCCCATCGACACGGTCGGGAACTGCCAGAAGTCCTGCATCATGCGGGGATGCGGGTACGAAGGCAGGCCCTCCGGAGCCGCCGACTTCTCCTGGCGGAAGCCGTCCAGCTGCGTCTCGGTCAGGCGCCCCTCGAGGAACGAGCGCGCATACATACCGGGGGAGGCGTGCCCCTGGTAGAAGATCTGGTCGCCGCCGACCTTGTCGTCGAGCCCACGGAAGAAGTGGTTGTGGCCCACCTCGTAGAGTGCGGCGGCCGAGGCGTAGGAGGAGATGTGGCCGCCGACGCCGATGCCGGGACGCTGCGCGCGGTGCACGGTGATCGCGGCATTCCACCGGATCCACCGGCGGTAGCGGCGCTCGAGGTCCTCGTCACCCGGGAAGTCGGGCTCGTCCTCGGCGGAGATGGTGTTGACGTAGTCGGTGGTCGGAACCATCGGCACGTTCAGGTGGTGCTCCTTCGATCGCGAGAGGAGGCTCAGCATGATCTCGCGACCACGCTGCGATCCCTTCGCATCGACGAGCTGGTCGAGAGACTCCTGCCACTCGGCGGTCTCGTCGGGGTCGCTGTCGACGGCACCCTGCGAGTACGGATCCTGATCGTGAACTGCCACGAGGTGACCTTTCGTCGTGCGGGCAGATCGTGCCCGGTAATGCGGATCTGGGTGCGGGGGCGGCGAGCGGTGTTCGCGCTCCGGCACACGTATGCCCCCAGCCTATCGATAGTGACACGTACCCCGCGCCATCGGCCGGCGACGGATCCGCGTAGACTTGCTGTACGGGTCTTTAGCTCAGCTGGTAGAGCACCTGGTTTACACCCAGGTTGTCGTCGGTTCGATCCCGGCAGGACCCACGTGAAAGCGACCCCGTCTGACCAACTGCTCGTGCTCGACCTCGTCGCTCTGGATCGCGCGCTCGAGCGCGCGGAAGCGGCACGTTCCCATCCTCCGCAGGCGGCGCGCGTGAAGGAGCTCGTCGCCCTGCGCAACGAGCAGGGCCGCGCGCTCATCGAGAAGACCAACCTGCGCGACGACGTGCGCGTCGAGATGAAGCGCGTCGAGAGTGACATCGAGGTGGCGAAGGCGCGCCAGCAGCGCGACCGCGATCGTCTCGGCACGACGGCGATCGCCCGCGACGCGCGCGCACTCGAGGCCGAGATCGCATCGCTCGCCGAGCGCATCGACAAGCTCGAAACGCGCGAGCTCGAGCTGATGGAGGATCTCCAGGCCGCCGAGGCGGATCTCGCCAAGCAGCAGCGACTGCTCGAGGAGACGACCGAGGAAGGGCGCCGCCTCACCGCGGAGGGCAAGACCGCGGTCGAAACGGCGACGGCGGAGGTCGCGAGCCTGTCGAGCGACCGCGCCGAGATCACGGCGAAGATCCCCGAGACTCTCCTGACGGACTACGAGCGGATCGCAAAGCGCACAGCGGGAGCAGGCCTGCTCCACCGCGGCACCTGCGGCGGCTGCACCATGACGCTCTCCCCGAACGACCTCGCGCAGATCGCGCGGACGGCCGACGACGAGGTCGTGCACTGCCCCGAGTGCTCCTGCATCCTCGTCCGGACCGCGGAATCGGGGCTCTGACGAACCTCGCACCCGTACAATGGGCGACAGCGAATGGGTCGGCCGGGCGGTCGCGTCGCGCGTGAGCGCGCCGAGGAACGTCCGGGCTCCACAGGGCAGGGCGGTGGGTAACACCCACCCGGAGAAATCCGCGAGAAAGTGCAACAGAAAGCAGACCGCCGGCCGCAAGGCCGGTAAGGGTGAAACGGTGGTGTAAGAGACCACCAGGGGCCGCGGTGACGCGGCTCGCTGGGTAAACCTCGCCCGGAGCAAGACCAACAGGGGATGACAAGGCGGCCCGCCGAGTCCCCGGGTAGGTTGCTGGAGCGGCACGGCAACGTGTCGCCGAGATAGATGGCCGTCCAGGGGTGGTTCCACCCCAGACAGAACCCGGCGTACAGGCCGGCCCATTCGCGTCACAGGCCGCGCCTCGCTGCGTTGTCGTCGGTCAGCGCACGCCCGGTGCGCTTCCCTTCTGCCGCCTTGCGAGGCACGCCCTGCGCGATCTGCTGGCCTCGCTGCCTTCCGTCAGGTCAGGACGAGGCTGGCGGCGCCGATGATGCCCGAGTTGTTGCGATGCACGGCCGTCACGATCGGGGCGCGCGTCGCGATGCCCGGCAAGAACTTCTCGGGGTTCTTCGATACGCCGCCGCCAACGATGATCAGGTCGGGGGAGAAGAGGAACTCGACGTGCGCGTAGAACTTCTGCAGACGCGCGCTCCACTCATCCCAGGGGATGTCGCCGCGTTCGCGAGCGGAGGCCGAGGCGTAGCGTTCGATGCTCTCGCCGTCCCACTGCAGGTGGCCGAGCTCGGTGTTCGGCACGAGCACGCCGTTGTAGATGAACGCGGATCCGATGCCGGTTCCGAGCGTCGTCATGATCGTCAGACCCGCCTGGTCTCTGGCGGCGCCGAACTTCGCCTCTGCGAGCCCCGCGGCATCGGCGTCGTTCACGAAGTGGATGTCGCGTCCGAGCGCCTTGCCGAAGAGGTCGTCGGCGTCGAGCCCGATCCACTCGTCCGAGACGTTCGCTGCCGACAGGGTGATGCCGTCCTTGACGATCGCCGGAAAGCACACCCCGATCGGCAGGTCGCGCGCGTCGTCGCCGAGCAGCTCGACGAGTTGCCGTGCGGTCTCCAGGACATCGCGCGGCAGAGCGCCCTCGGGGGTCGGGATCCGGACGCGGTCGCCGACCAAGGTCCCCTCAGCAAGATCAACGACCCCAGCCTTCATGCCGGTGCCGCCGATATCGATCCCAATGGCGCGCGCAGGTGCATTCGTCATGCGCACCAGCTTATGGGGTGTTACGCACTCCTCTTGTCACGCGCCTCCTTGGTCGGGTCCTCGCCCTCACCACGTCGCTCTCGGATGTACTCGAGGCGCTCGGACAGAAGCTGCTCGAGCTCCTCCTCGGAACGTCGCTCGAGAAGCATGTCCCAGTGCGTGCGTGCGGCCTTCTCACCGGACCGGTCGACCTCCGCGGCGCCCTTCGGCGTCTGCAGGACGGCCTCCCCGCCACACGTACGGCACTCCCAGGAAGCGGGCGCCTCAGCGTCGGCGGCGAATGTCAGCACGGTCTCTCGGCCGCACAGGCTGCAGAGGTAGGTGTGGTCTTCGCGCTCCATGAACACGACGCCCTCTTCGCTCTGCAGACTCTGGGCACCGAGTCTGATTCCGCGCAGGCTGCGATCTGCCATGTTCGTGTCCTCTCTTCGTCTCTAGGTCTAACGAACGGCGCTGGGCGGATCATCCGAAATGGCGCGAAGCGCCTGGCCTTCCCAGCAGATGCTCAGTCCATCGAGCGATCGAACGACACCTCCTTTCGCGAAACGTAGCGTGCCCGTCGAGTGGGGTCAACGGGGGAGGTGCGCCCCGTCAGCCGCCGCGCACGTCGAGCGCGACGTCGGCCCGATCCGTGACGATGCCGTCGACGCCCAGATCCATGAGACGGCGCATGTCGGCCGGGTCGTTCACGGTCCAGACGTGGACCTCTGTGTCGGTGCCGTGCACGCCGTCGACGAGGCGGGGCGTGAGCACGCGGATCCGCCCGTGTCTCTCGGGAATCTGGACGGCGTCGATGCCGCGCAGCGCGCGCCGGATCAGTGCGGCTGGCGCGGGTCCGCGCGTGAGCGCGACGAGCCTGCTGATCGTCGCGCGACCTGGGGAGGTCGCGGGAGCTCCGCCCGCGTTGCGCGCCGACCGCAGAGCGGCGCGACGTCGCCGGTCGGAGAAGCTCGTGAGGAGAACGCGATGCGCTTCGGGGCCCACGATGCGTCCCGCCTCTTCGGCGGCCTCGTCCACCTTCACGTCGATGTTGAAGCGCGCGTCGGGGAAGGCATCGAGCGCCTGCTCGAGGGTCGCGAGGCCGCCGCGCGACGCCATCACGCCCTCGAGCTGCGTGAGCGACACCTCGGCGACGGCACGCGGATCCCCGGCGACGCGCGCGAGGTCGTCGTCGTGACAGAGGACCACGACGCCGTCGGCGGTGATGCGGCAGTCGGACTCGATGTAGTCCGCGCCGGCGGCATCGGCGGCCGCGAAAGCGGCGATCGTGTTCTCGGCGATCCCGTCACGCCGCATCTCGTCGGTGACGAGCCCACGGTGGGCGAGGATCCTGGGGTGGGCGGTGCCTGCGAAGTACGGGTGGGGTGCGTTCGCCATGGTCCGGAACGTATCATCGGCTCCCCGCAGGAGCGCTCGGCTTCGCCCCGCGACCCGCGCGTTATAGGCTCGAACGGCCCGTTCCGCACGACCACAGGAGTACCACGTGTCGACCCCGATTCCCGCCGGATCCCTCGAAGGCAAGACCGCGCTCGTGACCGGCTCCTCGCGCGGTGTCGGCGCCGACACGGCACGTCTCCTCGCGGCAGCCGGCGCGAATGTCGTGATCAACTACCGCAGCAAGGCGCCGCGCGCGGAGAAGCTCGCGGCCCAGCTCCACGAGGAGTTCGGCACCAGCACGCTCGTGGTGGGGGCCGATCTCACGGATGGCGACTCGGTCGACTCGATGATGGGCGCCGTCAAGGACGTGTTCGGCGGGATCGACCTGCTCTTCCTCAACGCCTCGGGCGGCATGGAGCAGAACATGGGCGAGGACTACGCGATGCGCCTCAATCGCGACGCACAGGTCTCGACGCTCGAGAAGGCGATTCCGTTGATGCCGGCCGGCTCGCGTGTCGTATACGTCACGAGCCACCAGGCCCACTTCATCCGCACGACGCCGACGATGCCCGAGTACGAGCCGGTCGCGTTGTCGAAGCGCGCCGGCGAAGACGCGCTGCGCGAGCGGATCCCGTCTCTCGCGGATGAGGGCATTGAGTTCGTCGTCGTCTCAGCCGACATGATCGAGGGCACGATCACCGCGACGCTGCTGAACCGGTTGAATCCGGGCGCGATCGAGCAGCGCCGCGAGGAGGCCGGGTCGCTACTGAACGTCGCCGAGTTCGCCGCCGAGATCGTCAAAGCCGCGGTGGAGGAGATCCCGCCGCACAACGAGCGCATCTGCGGCGACGTGTCGAGCTTCGCGCCGACCGAGTGAACCTCGGCTGACGCGGCACGCATCTGCCGCGACGTGCCAGGCGCCACTGCGACGGTGTAACGTCGTCGCGGGCTGCACCCGCGCGATCCCTCCACGGGGTGATGCGCACGGCACGGGAGGGATGGCACGATCACGACATGCCTGATTCCGCCGTTCCCCCGCGCACCGGCTCCGCACCCACGGACGCCGATCGCGGCCGACGCTCGCGGATGCGCTCGTGGCTCACGGCGCACCCGACGAGGGCCTGGTACGTGATCAGCTCGATCGTGGCCGTCGTGCTGTACGCGATTGGAGCGCCAGTTCAGGCGGTCGCCTACGGCCTTCCCGTGATCGGCGCGCTCCTCCTCCCGGCCCTGCAGTCGGCGGCACTCGTCGCTCTGGTGAGGTTTCCCTGGGCGTCGATCGTCGTGTTCGCCGCTGCGGGAGCCGTGACGGCGCTGCGCATCCCGCCGCTGTGGTTGCCGTGGCCATGGCACGTGACCGGAATGATCGCATTCGTCGTGCTCGTCGGCGGAGCATGGGCGATCCACGGCTGGAGGCAGGGTCTCGCCGCCTACCTGGTGCCAGCGATCGCGATCTCCCTGCCGGCCGTTATCGAGACGTCCTCGCGGTCGCTCGCGACCTGGATCGTGGCGGTGTCGCTCGGCGTGATCGCGTCCGGTGTCGGCGCGCTGCTGTCTGACCGCATACGGATCGCGGGGCAGCTGTCACGCGAGCGCGCGGTGACGGAGGCGGAGACGGAACGACGGCTCGTCGCCGAGGAGCGCCAACGCATCGCTCGAGAGCTCCACGACGTCGTGGCGCATGGCCTGTCCCTCATCCAGGTCCAGGCAACCTCCGCGCCCTACCGCGTGCCGGACCTGGGTGACCGCGCGACGGACGAGTTTGCCGACATCGCCCGGGCCGCACGCACATCGCTGCAGGAGATGCGCAGTCTGCTCAGTGCCCTTCGGGGCGATGACGAGTCGGCGGACCGCGCGCCCCAGCCCACTCTCGCGGACATCGCCCGGATCGTCGCCGAGGCCGAACGGGCCGGAGCGCGGATCCGACTCGACATGCCCGAGCCACCGCCCGCGCCGACGACGGTCGCGATCGCCGCGTTCCGTATCGTGCAGGAGGCGATCAGCAACGCCGTGCGGCACGCACCGGGCGCCGCGATCCAGGTCTCTGTCGGCGCGATCGACGACGCGCTGCTGGTCGAGATCCAGAACGATGCCGCGACGACGGCTGCGGCGTCACTCTCGGGAGAGACCGGGCACGGTCTCGTCGGGATGCGCGAACGCGCCAGCCTTCTGGGAGGATCCTTTCAAGCCGGTCCAACTCCGGCTGGTGGCTTCCGCGTCTCGGCGAGCCTCCCGCTTTCCGCAGCCCCCGAACAGGAGCCCCGCCGATGACCGCGGATCGCATCACCGTCATGATCGCCGACGACCAGGCCATGGTCCGCGCGGGGTTCGCGGCGCTGCTGGACGCGCAGGGCGACATCCGCGTGATCGGGCAGGCCGAGAACGGCGTCGAGGCGGTCCGCCTCGCCCGCGAACTGCGCCCCGACGTCGTCCTCATGGACGTGCGAATGCCAGAGCTCGACGGCATTGGCGCTACGCAGCAGATCCTGCAACCAGACCGGCCGCTTCCGCACGTCCCGCGCGTGCTTATGCTCACGACCTTCGACATCGACGAATACGTCCATGAGGCGCTCCAGGCCGGCGCGAGCGGGTTCCTCCTCAAGGACGCGCTGCCCGACGAGCTGGCGCACGCTGTCCGCGTCATCGCCGCGGGGGAGGCGCTCCTCGCCCCGAGCGTCACGCGTCGCCTCATCGAGCGCTTCGCAACGTCTCGAGACGACTCGCCCTCGCGCGCTGCGCTGCACCTGAACGCGCTCACGGAGCGCGAACGGGAAGTGCTGACGGAGGTGGGGCGCGGTCTGTCCAACTCCGAGATCGCCGCCGAGCTGTTCATCGGCGAGCAGACGGTGAAGACGCACGTCAGCAGGCTGCTGCAGAAACTGCCGGCGCGCGACCGCGTGCAACTCGTGATCACGGCGTACGACGCGGGCCTCGTTGCTCCGGCCTGACGCGCATCGCAGTATCACCCCGCCGTAGGGGGTCGAATCACCCCGGCGGGGGACGCCAAGGGATGAACCGTCGACATATCTTTTCGGTGTTCGCTCACCGGAAGGACCACCATGACCGCCCCCGCACCCGCTCGCGACACCAGCATCGACCTGCTGCGCGCCGTCTGCACGATCGTCGTCGTCGCCCTCCATGCGACGATGGCGGGCGTCATTGTCTCCGGCGGCGAGGTCGCCCTGGTCAATGCGCTTGAGCAGCCCTGGTTCTGGCCAACCTCGTGGCTCGTCCAGATCATGCCGCTGTTCTTCATCGCCGGGGGAGTGACCGGTGCCGTCGCATTCCGCCGCTGGCGTGGCGCCGGCGGGACCGCGGCTGGATTCGCGGCGAATCGCATCCGCCGTCTCCTGCCGCCCGGCATCGTCGCCGTCGCGGTGACCGCGCTCGGTCTCGCTTCCCTGCGCGCGCTCGGTGTGCCGTCGGAGCTCGTGGTCGAGGCGGGGTTCCGTATCTCGCAGCCCCTGTGGTTCCTCGGCGTCTTCCTGCTGGTGCAGGCTCTTCTGCCTGCGCTTCTCGCCGCGCACGAGCGGCGCCCGGGGCTGACGGTCATCGCACTCGCGGCCGGAGTGCTCGCGGTCGACATCATTCGCCTCAGCACGGGTATCGAGGCGGTCGGATATGCGAACCTCGCGCTCGTGTGGCTGCTGATCCAGCAACTGGGGTTCTTCCTCGCGGACGGCCGGTTCGCACGGGCATCGGCGCGCGCACGCGTCACCGTGGCGGGCGCCGCACTCATGACAACCGGAATCCTGGCGGCCGTCGGCGTGTTCTCTCCCGACATGTACGTCAACCTCAACCCGCCGACGATCGCGCTCGT
>DWXU01000115.1:0-5250 GCA_019119065.1 Candidatus Microbacterium pullistercoris
CCACGTCGCCGCCGACCTTGAGCTTGATCATGCGGAACCCGTCGGCCACCGCCTCGCGGCACAGGCGCACGAGCTTGTCGTCCGAGTACCCGAGCCAGCCGGGGGTCGTCGTGTAGGCGGGGTAGCCGCGCTCCAGCAGCTCGGCCTCGCGCGCCGCACGGCCCGGTTCAGCCGCTCGCAGGATCGCGAGCGCGTCTTCCCGCGTGAGCGCGTCGGTGAGGTAGCGGAAGTCGATCAGGTCGACGATCTCCTCCGGGCTCATGCGCGCGAGCAGCTGCCACAGCGGCAGACCGGCGCGCTTCGCCTTCAGGTCCCACATGGCGTTGACGACGGCGCCGATCGCCATGTGCATCACGCCCTTCTCCGGGCCGAGCCAGCGCAGCTGCGAGTCGCCGACGAGCTCGCGCCAGAAGGATCCCATGTCGTCGAGGATCGCCTCGACGTCGCGCCCCACGAGGTGGGGCGTGAGCGCGTGGATCGCCGCCGTCTGGACGTCGTTGCCGCGCCCGATCGTGAAGACGAAGCCGTGCCCGGTATGACCGTCGTCGGCATCGGTCGCGATCTCGACATACGCCGCCGAATAATCGGGGTCGGCGTTCATCGCGTCGGAACCGTCCAGGTGCTCGGACGTGGGGAAGCGGATGTCGACGGTGTCGACGGTGACGATCGTGCTCACGTGATCTCCTCAGGGTCTCGTTACAGCGTAGACATCCGATGTCTGTGCGGTCAATCGTGCGACGGGTAACCTTACGAGCGATGAGAATCACACGTCGCACGATGCTGTTGGGCGCGGGGGCTGGGGCGCTCACGGTGCTGCTTGCGTCGTGCACGCCGACTCCGGCCCCTCCGCCGGAACAGACGCCGACGCGGGAGCCTTCGGTCACCCCGACGCCGGTCGGCGAGATCCCCGCGGCGGTCGCATACTTCCGCACGGCGTGGACCACGGATCCGTATGCCTACGGCGCGCGCAGCGTGACGCCCGTGGGGGCGACGACCGCTGACCGCGAGACGCTCGCGACGCCGCTCGGCAACCGCGTGTTCTTCGCAGGGGAGGCGACGAGCCAATCGGCGCCCGGCACGATCCGGGGCGCCGTCGAGTCGGGCGACCGCGCCGCGCGCGAGGTCTCCGAGGCGATGGCCGACGGCGAGCGCATCGCCATCATCGGCGCGGGCGCGGCCGGGGCCACGGCGGCGCGCAGCCTGATGGAGGCGGGCGTCGACGTGACGGTGCTCGAGGCGCGCGACCGCGCAGGCGGCCGTCTCGCGACGCACAGTGGCGACGACTGGCCCGTTCCGCCGCAGGCGGGCGCATGGCTGCTCGGGTCCGACGATACGGAGACGGCGTCGCGCATGGCGCTGCTCGGTGTCGGATCCGTCGAGGTCTCCGGCGTCGCGGGATTCTCGCGCGACGGCGAGGTCGAGCCGCCGTCGGGCGACGACATCGCGAGCGCGATCGCCGACGTGAGGGCCTCGTCATCCGACCTTTCCATCGCCGAGGCGATGGCCGAGGCGGGCATCGCCGACTCGGACGAGCACGCCGCGTTCGTCGCGGGTCTCGCGGCGATGACGGGGATCGACCCCGCCACGGCGTCGAGCTGGTACGCGCCGACGCTGCCCGACGGATCCTTCGACGCCCTCGCGAGCGAGGTCGCGCCGTTCGTGGAGGCGCCGCTCGGAGACCTCGAGGTGACCTACTCGACGACCGTCTCGAACGTCGTCCACGACGACTCCGGCGTGAGTCTGCGCCTCGCCGGCGGGGAGGCCCTGACCTACGATCGCGTGATCGTCACGGTGCCGCTCGGCGTGCTCAAGGCGGGCGCGGTCGAGTTCGATCCGCCGCTGTCGTTCGCGCACCGCGGCGCGATCTCGGCGCTTGAGATGGGCGCGATCGAATCGGTGTGGCTGCGCTACGACGCGCCGTTCTGGGCGACGTCTGCGGCGATCTGGCACGTCGTCGGACCCGCGCGCCCGACGCCGACCCCTGAGCCGACCGACGAGGACCCCGACCTCGAGGCCGAGGACGAGAGCGAGGATCCGGTCGATCCGACGATCCGCACCTGGATCAACCTGCTCCCGACAACAGGCGAGCCGATCCTCGTGGGGATCGTCGGTGGCCCGGCGGCGCGCGTTGTGGCAGAGCTCGACGACGACGCGCTGCTGACTCTCGCCGCCGAGTCCCTCATGCCGTTCACGGATCCCGACGCCGCCGAAGAGTGACGGCGGCTCACCGCCTCGCCGAGCGTCGTGGAATCTCTCGAGAATTCGCGGATCTGTCGACTTCCTCGAGATGCTCGGCGAGTTTCCCGATGCTCGGCAAGATGGCGTGGGCCGCTCCGCAGCAGCGGAGCGGCCCACATCACAGATCAGACGCGCGCGCTCGCGATCCGGGCACCCTCGCCGAGGGAGGCGAGCTTCGCCCACGCGATCTGCTCGTGTACGCGGCCGCCGAGGCCGCAGTCGGTCGCGGCGACGACCCGCTCGGGGCCGACGATCCGAGCGAACCGTTCGATGCGCTGGGCGACGAGCTCGGGGTGCTCCACGAGGTTCGTCGAGTGGCCGACGACGCCGGGCACGAGGATGAGGTCGTCGGGGATGAGGTCCTTGTTCTCCTCCCACACCGTCCACTCGTGCTCGTGACGGGCGTTGGCCGCCTCGAACGAGATCTGTCCGACGTTCGCGCCCAGCACCGTCTTCAGGATGTGCTTCAGTTCGATGTCGGTCGCGTGCGGGCCGTGCCACGAACCCCAGCACAGGTGCAGGCGGATCTGTTCCTTCGGCAGACCCTGGATGGCCTCGTTGATCGCATCGACGCGGAACTGCGTGAAGGCGTTATAGTCCGCGACGCTCGGCTCCGGTTGGATCTGGTCCCAGTTCTCGGCAAGCGACGGGTCGTCGAGCTGCAGGATGAGGCCCGCGTCGGTGATGGCCTTGTACTCCTCGCGCAGCGCGCGCGCCCACGCGGTGATGTGCTCGTTCTCGGTCTCGTAGAAGCTCGTCGTGATGCGAGCCGCGGATCCGGGGGCGATCGCCGTGATGAAGCCACGCTCGCCGTCGCGGAGCGCGTCCGTCAGGTGCGCGACGTCGCTGGCGACCTTGTCGTGCCCCGTGTAGGTGATCTCGCCCGTGTTCGTCGGGAACGCGGTCGCATTCTTGCCGGTGCCGATGCCGGCGGAGCGATCCGCGTACGCCTCCGCGAACAGCTCGCGATCGCGCCGGTCGAGGAACGAGGTCAGCTGAATGTTGCCCGGCGTGCTCTCGACGCGCTCATAGGTGAAGAAGGAGTTGTCGGTCAGCTCGAGTCCCGACACGCGCTGGAACGAGTAGCCCCACCAGGCGCCGTAGTCGATCGGGTTCGACATGGCCTTGCCGAACTCCCCATCTCCGGGCTGGGTGATGCCGGCGCGGCGCTGCCGCTCGACGACGTCCGCGACGGCCGCCGCGACGAGCTCGCGGTACTCCGGCGTAGAGGTGAGGGTGAAGCCGTCGTCCTCGAACGTGCGGGCCGCGTTGGCCTCGATCAGCTGCGAAGTGCGCGGCAGGCTCCCGGCGGTGGTGGTCTCGATCCGCGTCATAGCATCTCCTTGGGGTGGGTGGTGATCCGACGGTACCGAGCCGGCCACCGCCACCGCATGTCGCGTGACCTCGTGTGACTGTCCGGAACCGTCTCGCGCCAGCGGCTGAGCGCGATGAGGCCGCACGCGACGGCGGCGAATACGGACAGCGCGATCACGCACGTGCCGAGGAACTCCGGGATCCCGGAGACCTGCCGCAGGTCGAGGAAGTAGTACGGGTACCAGCCGATGTGCGACCCGCGCCACAAAGTGAAGACGCCCCACAGCACGGGATAGAGCAGGACGAAGGCGACGAGGCGCCAGCGCGCCGCGCGCCGGCCGGGTCCGATGTTCCACGCGACGATGGCGATCGCCGGCAGGAGGAAGTGCAGAACGTGGTCGGACCAGGGCACGGTCATCGGGACGCCGCGCACGCCCGATTGCCATACCAGGAGCGCGAACACGAGCCCCGCCGTGATCGTCCAGCTGAGGACGACCGTGCGCGCGTCGGTGAACCACCGCGGATCCTCGTCGCGCCGCATCGCGATCGCTCCGCCGATGACGGCGATGAACGCGAACGCGATGTTGGATTGGATCGTGAGGTACGCGAAGAAGTTCTGCCCGGCGATGGTCTGGGAGCTCAATCCCCACAGCTGGCGGTGCACGAGGGCAACGACGCACAGCGCTGCGGCTCCGAACCGGACCGCTGCAAACCACTTCCGTGCCGTCACCGACCGCCCTCCCTCTCGGCGTGCAGTCGAGTCTACGGAGTGCGCCAGCCCGCCTCCCGGCGTGCGGGGGTCGCCGCGCAGAAGGCACTTACTGAATATCAATCGGTATGATACTTTGGCGATGCGCTGCGGCGCCCCGAACACAAGGATGTGGAGATACCCATGAGACTCAGCAGAATCGCGCCGACGGCTCTCGTCGCGCTGTCGGCCCTCGCGCTCGCCTCATGTGCGAGCGATGCCTCCTCGGAAACCGGAGGCGATGCGAGCCAGGGCGGCGACGCGAACGGATCCGTCAATACGGACGCGCCGCTGTACGACGCGCTGCCGGACGACATCAAGGACGCAGGCCAGATCACGATGGCCGGCGACACGCACCCCCCGTACCGGACGATCGAGGCTGACGGTTCGTTCACCGGCATCGACCCCGAGATCCAGGCGGCTCTGTCCGAGCAGTTCGGCGTGCCGTTCGTCATCGAGACCGCTTCCGGGCTCGACGCCATGCTCACCGGCATGCTGTCCGGCCGCTACGACGCCTTCAACGGCCCGCTGCGCACGACAGAGGAGCGCGAAGCGGAGTTCGACACCGTCGTGTGGATGACGACCCGCACGTCGTACGTGTACCTCACCGAGCGGGAGGACGAGCTGTCGGACCCCGAGGCACTGTGCGGATCGCGCGTGTCCGGCGTGTCCGGCTCGGTGTCGGAGACGCAGCTCGAGCACTACACCGACTGGTGCACCGATGCCGGGCTGGACGCGCCCACCTTCGTCGGCCTGGCCGACTCCAACGCGACGTTCCTCGCGGTGAACTCCGACCGCGCCGACTACGCCGCGACGACCCAGGGCGGCGCGATCGACCTGATGGCCGCGGACCCCGACAAGTACGACTACCTCGTGCAGACCGACGAGCAGGGGGCGGGCGTCGACCAGCTGGCGATCTTCATGCCGAAGGAGTCCGGCCTCGCCGAGCC
>DWXU01000116.1:0-5439 GCA_019119065.1 Candidatus Microbacterium pullistercoris
GACGCGGTCTTCCTCACCGACTACTACAGCGAGACGAACGAGGTGCCGGACGGCATCGACCTCGCGGAGGTCACGGCCGGATCCGACGACTACGACTGCCAGGTCGTGCCGTCCGGCCCCGGGTTCGAGAGCGAGAACAACCTGCAGCTGTTCCTGAGCCTGCTGTACGCGGCCCAGGAGCGCGCGATCATGGTCAGTCCCTACTTCGTGCCGGACGAGGCGCTGCTGCGTGCCGTCTCCGGAGCGGCCGCGCGCGGGGTGCAGGTCGACCTGTTCGTCAGTGAGACGAGCGACCAGGCCATCGTCTACCACGCGCAGCGGAGCTATTACGAGACGCTGCTGCGCGCCGGGGTGAACATCTGGCAGTACCGTGCGCCGTTCATCCTGCACACGAAGTCGCTGTCGATCGACGACGAGACGGCCGTCATCGGGTCCAGCAACATGGACATGCGCTCGTTCGGCCTCAACTTCGAGGCGTCGCTGCTCGTGCGCGGGCGCGAGTTCGTCGACGAGCTGCGCGATGTCGAGGAGCTGTACCGGCAGAACTCCACGCTGCTGACGCTCGAGGAGTGGCTGAAGCAGCCGCTGCGCTCACGCGCCCTCGATAACCTCGCGCGTCTCACGAGCGCGCTGCAGTAGGCGACCGCCGCGCGGCAGAGCCACGAGCAAGGCGCCCTGGTCGACGCGGCAGTGGATCCGCGAGGCGAAACCGAACCCGTCGCCGTCGAGCTCCACCGGACTCGGCTCCGCTGACGCCGCCTCGACGGCACGACCCGCCAGATAACGGATCGACTGGTTGCGCGTGCGCTCGACCACGCGTCGGCCGAGGCGGGAGCGGCGCAGCACCGAGTTGTCCCACCACACCTTCCGCCACACGCCGATCCACCCGAACAGTCCGGCCGGCTGGATCAGCGCGACGTCCAGGAGGCCGTCGTCGATCTTCGCGCCCGGCACGAGCTCGATACCCGCGGGAAGCGCGCCGCAGTTCGCGAAGAGCACGCTCTGCACCTTCACCGAGTGCAGCGAGCGACCGTCGACCTGGTAGGCGATGCGGAACGCCTTCGCCGTCGGCAGCGACCGCGCGGCGCCGTCGACGTACGCCACCCAGCCGAGCTGCTTCTTCATGCGGGGGTTCGTGTTCGCGATCATGGCGGCGTCGAGCCCCATGCCGGCCATCACGACGAAGGCGTGCGTCTCGGCCTCGCCGCTCTCGCGCGTGAGCGTCGCCAGGCCGATGTCGACGCCGGTCACGTCGCCGTCGAACGCGGCGCGCACCATCGGATCCATGTCGTCGAGTGGCAGGAGCAGGTTGCGCGCGAGCAGGTTGCCCGTGCCGCTCGGCACGATCGCGAGCGGCACCCCGGATCCGCGCATCGCCTCCGCGACCGAGCGCACGGTGCCGTCCCCGCCCGCGACGAGAACGACGTCGACGCCTTCCGCGAGCGCGCGACGGGTCGCCTGCTGGCCCGGATCCTCGACGGTCGTCTCGAGCAGGAGCGGTTCGCGCCATCCGGCTCGCGCGGACTGCGTGGTGACGGCCGCGACGAACCGCTCGACGCTGCGCAGCTTCACGGGGTTGTAGACGGCGGCGGCCCGCTTGCGGTCGCCGAACTCGTCGCCCATGCGCTCACTCTACGCACGCGCACGCTCCCCGGCTTCGTGCACATCCGGCCGATAGACTGGCTGCTGTGATCGATCCCGCACTTCTTCGCGACAATCCCGAAGCCGTCAAGCGTTCGCAGATCGCGCGCGGCCGCTCTCCCGAGAGCGTCGATGCCGCGATCGCCGTCGAGGCGCAGCGCCGGGCCGCGCTGACGACGTTTGAGGAGCTGCGCGCCGAGCAGAAGGCGTTCGGCAAACAGGTCGCGCAGGCGTCCAAGGAGGACAAGCCCGCCCTCGTGGCGAAGGCACAGGAGCTGGCGCAGGCCGTGAAGGACGCGCAGGCCGCGTCGAACGAGGCCGAAGACGCGTACCGCGCGGCGATCGATGGCATCGAGAACATCGTGCTCGACGGTGTCCCGGCGGGCGGTGAGGAGAACTTCGTCACGCTCCGCGAGGTCGGTGCGGTTCCGACCTTCGACTTCGAGCCGCGCGATCACCTGCAGCTCGGCGAGATGCTCGGCGCGATCGACATGGCGCGCGGTGCGAAGGTATCGGGCGCGCGCTTCTACTTCCTGACCGGCATCGGCGCTCGCCTCGAGATCGCGTTGATGAACTACGCGCTCGATACGGCGCTGAAGAACGACTTCACCCCGATGATCACGCCGACGCTCGTGCGCCCGGACATCATGGCGGGCACGGGCTTCCTCGGTGAGCACTCCGACGAGATCTACCACCTCGAAGACGATGACCTCTACCTCGTCGGCACGAGCGAGGTCGCGCTCGCCGGATACCACCGCGACGAGATCCTCGAGCTGCCCGAGAGCGGATCCCTGCGATACGCGGGCTGGTCGACGTGCTACCGCCGCGAGGCCGGCGCGCACGGCAAGGACACGCGCGGGATCATCCGCGTGCACCAGTTCAACAAGCTCGAGATGTTCGTGTACTGCGACCCCGCGACCGCCGAGGCCGAGCACGAGCGGCTGCTCGCGCTCGAGGAGCACATGCTCACCTCGCTCGGGCTCGCCTACCGCGTGATCGACGTGGCCGCGGGTGACCTCGGATCCAGCGCCGCGCGCAAGTACGACACCGAGGCCTGGGTGCCGACGCAGGACTCCTACCGCGAGCTCACGTCGACCTCGAACTGCACGACCTACCAGGCGCGTCGACTCGGGATCCGCCACCGTCAGGAAGACGGCGGCAAAACGCAGCCGGTCGCGACCCTCAACGGCACCCTCGCGACGACCCGATGGATCGTCGCGCTGCTCGAGACGCATCAGCGCGCCGACGGATCCGTGGTCGTGCCGGAGCCGCTTCGTCCCTACCTGGGGGGCCTCGAGGTGATGGAGCCGATCACGTGACGGATTCTCTGCTTACCGCGGCGCCCCGCTCCGCGCGCGACGGACAGCAGTGGCTGATCGCGCTCGACATCGACGGCACCGTGCTCCTCGAAGACGACTCGCTCAGCCCCGGCGTCGTCGACGCCGTCGCCGACGCCGTCGCGAACGGCCATATCGTGACGCTCGCGACGGGACGCAGCTGGGAGTCGACCGTCCACGTACTCGACTGGCTCGGCCTGACACCCCGCTACGTGGTCACGGCGAACGGCGCCACCATCATGGAGCGCGACGACAGCGAGGCGACGAAGTACCGTCGGCACATCATCGAGACCTTCGATCCGACCGAGGTGCTCACGCACATCGAGCAGCACCTTCCCGACGCCCACTACATGGTCGAGCTCGCCGACGGCACCCGCCTGTTCAACCAGCAGCTCGATGACTGGAACCTCTCCCACGCGAACGCACACCGCGTCGACATCGCGGACATGAAGGGCCGACAGGTGACCCGCGTCGTCGTCATCTCCGACGAACACGACGACGGCTCGTTCAACGACTTCGTCGAGCGCATGGGCCTGCATCACGTCAGCTACTCCGTGGGCTGGTCTGCCTGGCTCGACATCGCTCCGCACGGCGTCGACAAGTCGACCGCGCTCGAGCAGGTCCGAGAGAGCCTCGAGATCGCACGCGATCGCGTCATCGTCATGGGCGATGGGCGCAACGACATGCAGATGCTCGACTGGGCCCGCGAGGCCGGCGGTGAGGCCGTCGTGATGGGCCAGGCGATCGCCGAGGTCGCCGAACGCGGTTCGCGCATCACGAGTTCCGTCGAGGCGGGCGGGGTCGCCCACGCGCTCGCGGCGATCGGCGTCATCGGGCGCTGAAGCAACCCATATGCGACGCTCAGGTCGGGCGTGCAGAATCTCGCGAATGTTCCTCCGCTAGAATCGGCCCCGGCCGGTGAGCACCGCTCACCTGGGGAGAGTTGTCCGAGCGGCCGAAGGAACTGGTCTTGAAAACCAGCAAGCAGCAATGCTTCGTGGGTTCGAATCCCACACTCTCCGCCATCAGCCGGAAGGGAACCGAGTGAGCAGTTCGTCGAGGGGTCGCCTGCCCGGTCCGATCGCGCGCCACACGAAGCTGGGCTCGCCGAGCTTCGTCCGACGGATCCTCGCCGGCATCGCGTTCGCACTGTCCGCGGTGTTGGTCGCGACGGTGGGCGTCGCCGCCTATGCGTACAACGACTACTTCGGCGCGCTGCGGGACAACGCCGTGACGATCGGCGACCAGGGCACCGAACCGCCCGACGTCGACGTGCTGCCGGATGAGGAAGTCAACATCCTCATCGCGGGCGTCGACAAGTGCGAGGTCGACTGGGTCGAGCATTTCGGCGACCGCTGCTCGATGGAGCAGGCGCTCGCGCAGGAGGACTCCTTCGTCAACCAGCTCAACGACGTCAACATGGTCGTGCACATCTCACCGGAGCCGCGTCGTGTGACGGTCGTCAGCATCCCGCGCGACCTCATGGCGTCCAGGCCCGCGTGCACCGACGGCGACGGAAACCCGACCTCGCCGGCGACCGTCGCGGCCTTCAACGAGGCGTATCCCACCGGAGGTCTCGACTGTGTCGCACGCACGGCGACGGAGCTCACGGGGCTCGAGATCGACCACGCCGCGCTCATGACGTGGGGCGGCGTCATCGAGGTGACGAACGCCATCGGCGGCGTGACCGTGTGCTTGGAGCAGGAGATCCCGTTCGACCGCGACACGAACTTCGAGCTCTCGGCGGGCGAGCACACGCTCGTCGGCATGGATGCCCTGCAATTCCTCCGCACACGCAAGACGTTGCAGACCGGATCCGACCTCGACCGCATCGGCAACCAGCAGCTGTACATGGGTGCCCTCGTGCGCAAGCTCGTGAGCGAGGAGACATTCGGCGACGTCGGCAAGCTGCTGCGGCTCGCCAACGCGGTCACCGAGAACACGACGGTGTCGACGGGCCTCGCGGATCCCATGGCCATGGTCTCGATCGCAAGCGCGCTGCGAGGCATCCCCCTCGACGACTACGCGTTCATCCAGTTCCCGGCGATCGACTACGCCCCCGACCCCAACAAGCTCGCGCCGGAGCCGGAGTCGTGGGACCTCATCGCCCAGGCGCTCGCGAACAACCAGCCGATCGACCTCAGCGGGGACGATCCGGACGCGACGGAAACGCCGTCGCCGACGGACACACCCTCGCCCACGGACACACCGGATCCGAACCAGGTCGTGCTGCCCGACTACCTGCGCGGCTCGAACGCCGACGATGCGGCCGGCTGCGCGCCTGACGACGGCCTGTTCTGACACGCGCGGTTTCGTGCTCGGGGTCGCGACCCGTTAGGATAATTCGACGCACCCCGCGCGGGTTGCGAGGAGACGTGCCGGAGCGGCCGAACGGACTTCACTGCTAATGAAGGGTCGGGGTTAAACCTGACCGGGGGTTCAAATCCCCCCGTCTCCGCCA
>DWXU01000117.1:0-4142 GCA_019119065.1 Candidatus Microbacterium pullistercoris
AGCAGGGCGCGCACCGACTCCAGCTGAAGAGCGGCGTCGACGTCCCGTTCGCGGCACTGACGGACCCCGACGACGACACGCTCGCCGAGTGGATCGGCGACGCGATCGCGCGCGCTCGTGGGGAATGACCAGCGGTGTGACCATTGGCGCGGTGTCCACCGCGTTACGATCGTCTCGTCGAATCGCGGGTGACGCGACTCATCCCGGGAAGAGCGGAGGGACAGCACATGTACAGCGCGATACTGGTCAGTCTGCTCGGCGTGGTCGTCCTCCTGATCGCCATCGGCATTGTCGTCCTCGTGGTCGCCCTCCGAGGTCGCGCGCGGCGTCGCGACGGCGTCACGTACGAGCGGCCGGACGCAGCAGCGCCGGTCGATCCTCCGCGCGGGGAGTCCGATCCCCGCGGCGGTCAGACGCCTCCTGGCGCGATCTGACCCGACGGATCCGTTGTCGCCGCGTCAGACACGCGAACGAACGATCTCGGCGATGCTCGGCGGGTTCAGATCGTGGTCGCTCGATTCGGCGTCGACGACGAACTCGGACGCGGGCATCGCTGCGTGCAGATCGTCGCAAGAGCGCATGAGTGCCGGGAACGTGGTCTGGCCTCGGGGGATCGTCACCGGCACGTCGACGCCGAGCATGGCGTCCGTCGGGACGGAAAAGCGGTGGGTGAGCATCGCGTCGTAGACGACCGGCTGCGCGAGGGGGACGAGCTCGGCGAACATCGGGCTCTGGCTCATCTGCTCGATGACCGGCTCGGCGAGGCCGACCCTGTCAGGTCGCGGGGCCGAATCGGTCCGCGGCGGCGCTCTGCTCGGCAAGCCGGCGCAGTGCGGAGAGCAGCGGCTCCGCGAGGATCGTGCCGAGTACCGCGTATCGCAGTGCGTGCCGCGGATCCTCGGGCATGTGCGCCAACTCCGCCGCGGCGATCGACGCTGCCGCGTCGATATGGGCGTCGAGGACACCGTCCGGGAGTTCGAAGTCGGCGTCGTCGGCGGCGTGGAGGGCGCGCGCCAGCTGCGCGACTTCGGGGCTCGATGGATCCACCCGCCAGCCCGCGCGCTCCACGAGCCGTAGGGCGGCAGACGTGTCGACAGGCTCACTCTCATCGAGCGTCGCCTGCTGTGCGGCCCCGAGGGCAGCGAACATATCGTCGCCCGGCTCATCGATGACGCGCAGCACGTTGCGCGCGTGCGCGACCGTGAGCCCCGCGGGTCCGAGCAGTGCGCGCACGAGGCGCAGACGGTCGACGTGCTGTTCGTTGTAGCGGGCCTGGGTCGCCGACGTGAGTTCGCCCGGAGGGAGGAGGCCTTCGCGCAGGTAGTACTTGATGGTCGCGGTGGCGACGCCTGTGCGGGTCGCCAACTCTGAGATCCTCATGGCACCCCTTGACATTAGATAGTTGAGCTATCCATTATTGGATAGCGATACTTTCCATTATGACGAAAGGTGTGGAAGATGGCGAAGCCGGTGATGGGGCGGATGACCCACGACTACGACGGCGAGCTCGTGGTGTTCCTGATCGGAATGCGGATCAACTCGTGGCGGCACGTGCGGGCGTGGGCGAGTGCGATCGCCGCCATGCCACCGATGCTTCGCGAGCTCAGTGCGGATCCCGACTCGGGCCTAGTGGGCTTCCGGCTGTTCGGCATGCCGCGCACGCCCACGGTGATCCAATACTGGACGAGTCTCGACAAGCTCTACGAGTACGCGTCGGACCCGACGGCGAAGCATCGGCCGGCGTGGGGCGAGTTCAACCGACGCGCGCGTGCTGCCAAGGGCGCCGTCGGTATCTGGCACGAGACGTACGTCGTCGACCGCGCGGAGACGCTCTACTCCGCGATGCCACCGACGGGTCTCGGTGCGGCGACGGCGCTGCAGCCGATCGCGGCGCACAACCGGGCGCGCGACCGGATCAAACGCGGCTCCGCCCGATGAATCCACAAGTCTCCGACAAGTCCGGCGCGATTCACAACGGACTTGTCGGAGACTCGTGGATTCGTCAGACGACGGCGCGCTCCACCGGCTGGCGCAGAATCGTGCGGAGACGTTCGGGTGCGGCACGGCGCGGATCACTCAGGTAGATCTCGTGGTGGCGCCCGCGGAGGCGCAGCCGGTCGAGCGCTGGCGCCTTCGCGGCAGCATCCTCGCACGCCGCGTCGATGAGCGCGTTCGGGATCCACTCGGGCACGAGGATCATCGCGCTCCAGTACCAGGCCGACTTGTCGCGATCTGTCGTGAAGGCTGCCATGTCATCCGCCCACCACAGGGCCTCGAGTGGCGGGACGACGTAATCGCGTTCGAGCTCGTCCTTGCTGCGGAACTTCATGCGATACGCGACGGGGTACAGCGTCTCGAGCGCCTCGCGATAGGAGCGCGCCGTATTCGGATCCCCGGATCCGTCGACCGCGAGGTAGCGCATCGGCGGAACGGTGACGATTTCGAGCCGACCGCGCGGCGCCGTGTACGTGCTGATCGTCCTCTTGAGATCCGTCTTCATCCGCGCGGCCTTCCTTCGCACCTGTCTCCGTGTTTGACTCTGACACAGGGGAAGGGTCGATAAAGGTCTCATGCTGTCCATCGGAGCTTTCGCGCAGATCGGCCAGGTGACGCATCGCATGTTGCGCCACTGGGACGCCGCCGGTCTGCTCGTGCCCGCTCATATCGACGAAGTCACGGGATATCGCTCGTACGATCCATCGCAGCTCGAGCGACTGCACCGGATCGTCGCGCTCCGCAGCCTCGGGTTCGGTCTCACTGAGGTCAGCGAGTACCTCGACGCGGGGGTGGATGCGGCTCGGCTCGCCGACTTGCTCCGCATCCGTCGCGCCGAGGTTGAGCGCGAGCATCGGATCGCGGCCGAACGACTCGCCGATGTCGAGCGGAGGCTCCACGTCATCGAAGAGGAGAACACTATGAGCACCATCGAGATCATCGAGAAGCCCCTGCCCGCGGTCCGGCTCGCGGCCGCGACCGGCAGGCCCGAGAACGGCGATATGGCTGGTCTGGTCAGCGGGCTATTCGAGCGCGCGCAGCGTGCGATCGGCGACGCAGAGGGCGCCTTCGACGTGCCGATTGCCGTGTACGACTTCGGTGAGGGCGGGATGCACGTCACGGCGGGGTTCGAGTGGTCAGGACCCGCACCCGACGGGCTTGAGATCGTCGAGCTTCCGTCCGTGGCGGAGGCAGTCTGCGGGATCCACCTGGGAGCCATGGCTCGGATCGGCGCGAGTTGGCAGGCCGTGCATGTCGAGATCGCGGCACGGGGGATGACGCCGGCGGGTCCGAACCGCGAGTTCTACGTCCGCGCTGCGCCCGACGAGGACCAGTCGGCGTGGGTCACGGAACTCCAGCAGCCGGTCGCGCGCTCCTGAGCCCATCGATCGGCGGCGCGCCCTAAGTCCGCAAGTCTCCGACGAGTCCGTTGCGAACAGCTGCGGACTCGTCGGAGACTTGCGGACTCGTCAGACGACGGCGCGCTCGCTCACGCGGTAGCGCGCGGCGCGATGGGTGTCCTTGACCCGGTCGCCAGCGCCCTGGAGCTTCTGCCGCAGCGTGCCGGGAGCGTACGAGTCGGGGTACACGCCCCGCTCGCGCAGCACGGGGATCACGTGCTCGATGACGTCTTCCCACGTCTCGTGGGCGACGGCGTAGGCGAGGTTGAACCCGTCGACGTCTGCCTCTGAGACCCACCGCTGCAGTTCGTCGGCGATCTGCTCGCCGGATCCGACGATTGTGGGCCCGAGGCCGCCGATCGCGTTCCGCCGCGCGAGGTCGCCGACCGTCCACTCGCGGCCCAGCTCCGCCTCCTCCTTCAAATGCTGCAGAGCGGACTGGATCGCGTTCGATTCGACGTTCCCGAGTGGCTCGTCCCAGTCGTACTGTGACAGGTCGACGCCCATCCAGCCGGACGTGAAGGTCAGCGCGCCCTCCGTCGACGCGTATTGGTCGTACTCGGCCTTCTTCTCCCGGGCATCTGCCTCCGTCGCACCGGTCACGATCGTCAACAGCGTGTAGATCTTGGCGTCGTAGCGATCGCGCCCCGCGGCCTCGAGCCCATCGCGGATCCGCTTCACCGTCTTCGCGAGCACGTCCGTCGACGGGGCGGCGACGAAGATCGCTTCGGCGTTCTCGGCCGCGAA
>DWXU01000118.1:0-3815 GCA_019119065.1 Candidatus Microbacterium pullistercoris
CGGAAGACGCTCCCCGCGGGCGACGTGATCGTCAAGTTCGACGTGCGGTTCGCGCAGCCGAACGTCGACCATCTCGAGATGCCGGTGATCCACTCGATCGAGCACCTGTTCGCCGAGAAGAGCCGCGACCATTCCGACCGCGTGATCGACTTCTCGCCGATGGGCTGCCAGACGGGCTTCTATCTCATCCTCGAGGGCGAGCACACGACCGAGGAGGTCGCGGACCTGGTCGAGGCGACACTCACCGACGTCCTCGACGCGGACGAGGTGCCCGCCGCGAACACCGTGCAGTGCGGCTGGGGAGCGAGTCACACGCTCGACGGGGCGAAGGCGGCTGTGCGCGCGTTCCTCGCGAAGCGCGACGAGTGGCCGACCGTGTTCGCGGCCGGATCCGCATGACGGCGATCGTCATCCAGGTCGCGATGGATGAGGAGGCCCAGCCGTTCCTCGACGCGGCGCGCGAGGTGAGCGAGCCGATCCCCGTCGGGCGAGCGGTGCACCGCGGCATCGTGCTCGGTGGCGCGACGGTCGTGCTCGTCGTGAGCGGCATCGGCATGGTGAACGCGGCCGATGCCGCCGTCGGCGCGCTCCACCGCTACGGACCGGAGGGCGTGATCCTGGTGAGCGCCGGATCCGCGGGAGGGCTCGCCGCGGACGCTCGCGTCGGCGATGTCGTCGTGGGCGGATCCGTCGTGAACCTCGATGCGGACGCGCGCGCTTTCGGGTACGCGCTCGGGCAGGTGCCGGGGATGCCGGCATCCTACGCGGCCGATCCGGCCCTCGTCGCCGCGCTCGCGGGCGGCGCGGGCCCCGTGCGTGAGGCGGCGATGGGATCCGGCGAGAAGTTCGTCACGACCGAGCTCGCTCATGTGCTGCGGCAGGATTTCCCGGCGGTGCGGACGGTCGACATGGAGACAGCGGCCATCGCGCAGATCGCGCACAATCACGGCGTCCGCTTCGCCGCGTGCCGGGCGATCAGCGACCTGTGCGCCCCCGATTCCGGCGAGTTCGCCACCCACATCGACGACGCGGCCGCCCGCTCGGCGCGGGTCGTCATCGACGCGCTCACGCGGCTGGCGGCATGACGGATCCGTCGACTCCGGTCGCGCAAGAGTACTTTCCTGACCCCGAGAAGCGTGCTTTTGCGCGACCGGAACCGCGCCGGGTCCGGCTCGACATCGCGTACGACGGATCCGACTTCCGCGGGTGGGCGACGCAGCCCGGGCTGCGCACCGTGCAGGGCACGCTCGAAGACGCCCTGTGGCGGATCCTACGCAGCGACGTGCGCCTCGTGGTCGCCGGGCGCACCGATGCCGGCGTGCACGCCACAGGACAGGTTGCGCATGTCGATCTCGATGAGGACCAGTGGGAACGCGCGACGCGCTTGAGTCGCGGCGGGTCGACGGATCCGGACCCCGCCGCTCCGCTCGCGCGCAAGCTGCAGGGGGTGCTGGGGCCGTATGCCGATGTCGCCGTTACCCGCACGAGCACGGCTCCGGACGGCTTCGATGCGCGGTTCTCGGCGTCGTGGCGGCGGTACGCGTACCGCATCGCCGATCAGACCGTGGGATACAACCCGCTGCAGCGCCATGACACGACGTTCGTGCGCGTGCCGCTCGACGTCGACGCGATGGACGCGGCTGCGGCGACGCTCATCGGGCTGCACGACTTCGCCGCCTACTGCAAGCCCCGCGAGGGCGCGACGACCGTCCGCACGCTGCTCGAATTCGACTGGCGCCGCGGATCCGATGGCGTGCTCGTCGCGAATGTGAAGGCCGATGCGTTCTGCCACTCCATGGTGCGCGCGCTCGTCGGCGCCTGCGTCGCCGTGGGGGAGGGCCGCCTTGAGGTCGCCGACGTGGCTCGGCTGCGCGACGAGCGCGCGCGCACCAGCGCCTTCACCGTGCTCGACGCCCGCGGGCTCACGCTCACCGAGGTCGGCTATCCCGCGGACGACCAGCTCGCGGCGCGGGCGGAGCGGACGCGTGCCCGACGAGACCCGGTCGACGTCATCACTCATTCCTAGCGAGGTGGTATCGCGGGCACAGTCCGCGGGGATACCGTGAGAGCACCATGCGAATCCTGTCGTACAACCTTCGCAAGCACGCCGCGGCGGCCGAGCTCGATGCCCGGGCCGAGCGGTGGGACCCGGACGTCATGTGCCTGCAGGAGGCCGACGTCGAGAACCTCCCGTCCCACATCGACGGCCTCCGGCTCGCCGCCGCGACCGACCGCAACCGGCTCGGGCTGGCGATCTATTACCGCGAGAGCTCCTACCACTTCGTCGAGTCCGTCTCGATGGGGCTCAAGAAGTCGCTGCACGACATCGTGCTGCGCCCCGCCCATGAGCGGCTGCTCGGCGTGCAGCTGTTCGACATCGACGGTGGTCGCGAGATCACGTTCGCGTCGTTCCACGCGGCGCCGCTGACGGCGCTCAACTCGCTGCGGCGCTCGCAGATCCGCTCCGCCCTGCAGGCGCTCGAGCGCCTCGGCCCGGGCACGCCGACCTTCATGGCGGGCGATTACAACTATCCGGTGTTCAAGGAACGCCTCGGCGACCAGATCCGTGAGCACGGCTATGACATGACCCTCAGCGATACGCGCACCTACACGCGGTACCGCTTCTTCAAGGGCCACTACGACTTCGTCACGAGCCGCGGGCTGTCGATCGGGGAGGTCATCACGCTGCCGCAGGGGGCGAGCGACCACCTGCCGATCCTGATCGAGGCCGAGTACCGCCGCGACCGGAGGTAACGGTCAGGCCCGAGTGGGCAGCCCTGCGAGCAGCACGTCGAGCTTCTCGGCCGTGTCCTCCCAGCCGGTGACGGCGACGCACTCCACGCCCATGTCGAGCACGGGGCGGTCGTTGCCGCCCGGGTCGAGGCGGTCGCCGTAGAACAGCATGTCATCGAGCGAGATGCCCGTCTGCTCGGAGAGCTGATTCATGCCGTACGCCTTGTCGATGCCCTTGCGGGTGATGTCGACCGACGTGGATCCGCCCGAGCGCACCTCGAGGTCGGGGATCCGAGCCGCGACGGCGTCCCGGAGGGCCGACTTCTTCTCGTTCGTCGGATCCCATGCCTTCTTCGCGTCGACGGGGGCCGCCTGGCCGAGCGCCGAGAAGGTGATCTGCGAGCCGCGATCCTCGAGGATGTCACCCCAGGTGTCGGTTTCCCAGTAGCCGAGGCGCTTCGCCTCCTCTTCGACGGCCGCAAGGGCGCGCGACTTCTCGTCGGCTGTGAGGTCGCGCGAGTAGAGCAGCGCGAACTCGGATCCGTCGTGTCGGTAATACGCGGTGCCGCACGTCGGCAGCAGGTGGATGTGCGCGAGCGCGTCGGCGGCGTCGGGCAGACGATCGACGAGCTGCGAACGGAATTGTGTGATCTGGCCACCGGAGATGACCGCGACCTCCACGCGACGCGCGAGGTCGACGAGCTGCTGCGCGATGCGTGGATCCACGGGCGACTTCGACGGGGCGAGCGTATCGTCGAGATCGAACGCGACGACGAGCGGCAGAGAAGCGGTCATGTCCTCCATTGTGGCGGACATCGTTCGCTGAACTCCCAGGTGAGAGGCAGGGTCTGCGTTCGCGCTCGCCCAGCGGATCCGGTAAGGTTGATCTTTGGCGCGCGCTCCCGCGTGTGCCACGAACGTGAGCCCTCCACCGGCTGAGTTGCCCGGTTCTCGCCGCCAACCGCCCCGGAGCGGGATTCACGAACTCCTCCGTTCGACAAGAAAGCAGCACTATCGTGACGCGCACTTACACCCCGAAGGCCGGTGACGCCCAGCGCGAGTGGCTCGTGATCGACGCCACC
>DWXU01000119.1:0-10899 GCA_019119065.1 Candidatus Microbacterium pullistercoris
CAACCGTCCCCGGCATGGGCGACGCGAGCGCAGGGTCCTGCCCCGCGCGGCCGCGACGCGCATTCCGCGCTTCCTCGACGAACCAGGTGCCGTCCGCGGTCGACAGCCAGACCCCGCCGGAAACGACGGCAACCGCAGGGGGATCGGCGAGCAGCCGGCTCTGCGACGTCCCGCGCTCGCGCGCGACGCGCACGGCGACAGACCTTGTGGCCGCGCCCGCGGGAAGCACCGTGACCGTGGCGACGGTCGCGCCGTCGCGCAGCCGGACACTCGATCCCACGGCGCCGCCGATCCGCCATCCATCCGGGACCCACGCCCGGGTGCCGCGCGCGCCGTGTTCGATCAGCGCACGACCCGCCTGCGCGAACACATCGTCGGGAACGTCGATACGCGCAAGACGCTCGCCGTGGCGGTCGATGAGGCCCGTGTCGAGCCGACCGGCGCGCACCTCCGGATCCGCGACGAGCGCACGCAGGAAGGCGACGTTGGTCATCATCCCGAGCACGCGCGTGTCGGCCAGGGCGGCATCCAGGTGGTCGAGCGCCTCGCCGCGCGTCGCCGCATGCGCGATCACCTTCGCGAGCATCGGATCGTAATGGCTCGACACGACGTCACCGGACGCTATTCCGGCGTCCACGCGCACACCGTCGCCCTCCGGCCATTCGACGAGCAGCGCCTCACCGCCGGTCGGCGCGAAGCCTGCGACCGGATCCTCCGCGTAGATGCGCGCCTCGATCGCGTGCCCGGTGATCCGCACGTCCTCTTGGGCGAGATCGAGCCGCCCCCCTGCGGCGACGCGCAGCTGCTGCTCGACGAGGTCGATGCCCACAACGGCCTCCGTGACGGGGTGTTCGACCTGCAGTCGCGTGTTCATCTCCATGAAGAACGGTGCGTCGGGGTGGTCGCCCGACACGATGAACTCGACGGTGCCCGCGCCGACGTACCCGACCGCACGCGCCGTCTCACAGGCGGCGCGGCCGATCCGTTCGCGCTGGCCCTCCGACAGCAGGGGGCTCGGCGCCTCCTCCACCACCTTCTGGTGCCGGCGCTGCAGGGAGCACTCGCGTTCGCCGAGGTGGATGACGCCGCCGTGCTCGTCCGCGAGGATCTGCACCTCGACGTGGCGTGGATTCGTGACGAATCTCTCCAGGAAGACCGTGTCATCCCCGAAGGCGGCGGTGGACTCTCGGCGAGCCTGGGCGAGCGCATCGGGCAGGCTCGCAGGATCGTCGACCCGGTGCATTCCCTTGCCGCCTCCGCCGAGCGCCGGCTTGATCAGGACGGGGAATCCGACCCGTTCGGCGCCCGCCACGAGCGGCGCGTCGTCGAGCGCGGATTCCGAGACGCCGGGCACGGTCGCCACGCCGCGCGCCTGAACCGCGGCACGCGCGCGGATCTTGTCGCCCATCGTCTCGATCGCCTCCGGGGGCGGACCGATGAACGCGATCCCGGCCGACCGGCACGCACGAGCGAGCGCCGGACTCTCCGCGAGGAACCCGTACCCCGGATGAATCGCCTGGGCCCCGGCGTCACGGGCGGCACGCACGACGGCGGCGACATCGAGGTAGGAGCGGCGTGCGTCGGCGGGACCGATGCGGATCGCCGCCGAGGCGGCCCGCACGTGCATGGCGTCCGCATCGGCGTCTGAGTACACGGCGATCGAGCGGATGCCGAGGCGGTCGAGCGTGCGGATCACGCGCACGGCGATCTCTCCGCGGTTGGCGATGAGGACGCTGTCGAACACGGCCATCACATCCGGAAGACGCCGTAGCGGACGTCGGGCAGCGGAGACTGTCCGGCGAGGTCAAGGGCCAGCCCGAGCACGCGGCGCGTGTCGGCCGGGTCGATCACGCCGTCGTCCCAGAGACGCGCGGTCGAGTAGTACGGCGACCCCTGCCGCTCGTACTGGTCGCGGATGGGTTCCTCGAAAGCATCCTGGTCTTCGGCGCTCCATGCACCGCCGGACTGCTCGATCTGCTCGCGCCGCACGGTCGAGAGCACGCTCGCGGCCTGCGCGCCTCCCATCACCGAGACCCGCGCGTTCGGCCAGAGCCAGAGGAACCGCGGATCGTATGCACGACCGCACATCGAGTACGTGCCGGCCCCGAAGGATCCGCCGATGACGACCGTGAGCTTCGGCACGCGCGCGCACGAGACGGCGGTGACCATCTTCGCGCCGTGCTTCGCGATGCCGCCGCGCTCATACTCGGCTCCCACCATGAATCCGGTGATGTTCTGCAGGAACACGAGCGGAATGCCGCGCTGATCGCACAGCTCGATGAAGTGCGCCCCCTTCTGCGCGCTCTCGCTGAAGAGCACACCGCTGTTCGCCACGATGCCGACGGGGTGGCCGAAGATCGACGCGAACCCCGTCACGAGAGTCGTGCCGAACCGGGCCTTGAACTCGGTGAACTCACTGCCATCGACGAGCCGCGCGATCACTTCGCGCACTTCGTAGGGCGTGTGCAGGTCAGCGGGAACCGCCGCATACAGCCCGGCCGGGTCCACCGCGGGCTCGCGCGGCTCGGCGACCGACCATGGCGCCGCCGGATCGGGCGGCAGCGTCGCGACGATGTCGCGGATGATGCGCAGGGCGTGCTCGTCGTCGTCAGCGAGGTGGTCGGCGACGCCGGACACGGTCGTGTGGAGTTCGCCACCGCCGAGCTCTTCCGCGGTGACCTCCTCCCCCGTCGCGGCCTTCACGAGCGGCGGTCCGCCCAGGAAGATCGTCCCCTGCTCCGCAACAATTACCGTCTCGTCGCTCATCGCGGGCACGTACGCGCCGCCGGCCGTCGAGGATCCCATCACGCACGCGATCTGCGCGATCCCGGCCGCGCTCATCCTCGCCTGGTTGTAGAAGATCCGGCCGAAATGTTCGCGGTCGGGGAAGACCTCGTCCTGGAGCGGCAGATAGGCGCCGCCCGAATCGACGAGGTACACGCACGGCAGGCGGTTCTCGCTCGCGATCGCCTGCGCCCGGAGGTGCTTCTTCACCGTGAGGGGATAGTAGGTACCGCCCTTCACCGTCGCGTCGTTCGCGACGACCATGCACCGCCGGCCCGAGACGTTCCCGATTCCCGCGATGACGCCCGCCGCCGGCGCCTCGTCGTCGTAGCACCCGGTCGCGGCAAGCGGCGCGATCTCGAGGAACGGGCTGCCGACGTCGAGCAGTCGGTCGATGCGGTCGCGCGGCAGCAGCTTGCCGCGGGCCCGGTGCCGTTCACGCGCGCGTTCGGATCCGCCGCTCGCGGCCGCCGCGAGGCGTTCCCGCAGGTCAGCGACGAGCGCGCGCATCGCGGCGGCGCGGCGTTCGCCGTCCTCGCTCGTCGCGTCGACCGCGCTCGTCAGGACGTCCATCGCTTCATCCCCTCGCCAACGCGAGTCCGGGCCGGGTGAGCATTCCACCGGCGTCGGCGAGGAATCGGCTCGCCTCCCGTCCGTCGATGACGCGATGGTCGAACGACACGGTGAGCGTGCACACGTCGCGCAGCGCGATCTGTCCGTCGTGCTCCCATGGGATGCGACGCACGGCTCCGACAGCGATGATCGCCGACTGTCCCGGGTTGAGGATCGGCGTGCCACCGTCGACGCCGAACACGCCGACGTTCGACACCGTCAACGTCGAACCCGTGAGCGCCTCGGGACCGATGCTGTCGTCGCGCGCAGCAGCCGCGCGCTGCGCGATGGCCGCCGTGAGCTCGGTCGCGTCGAGACGGTCGGCGTCGTCGACGCTCGCGACGACGAGCCCGCGATCCGTTGCGACCGCGATGCCGAGGTTGACGGCCTCGTGGTACTCGATCTCGTTCGACGCCGAGTGGTAGGTCGCGTTGACGCCCGGGGTGCGCCCGGCGGCGCTCACGATCGCGCGACAGGTCATCGCGAGGAAGGACGGAGCGGCCTCCTGGTCCCTCAGATCGGAGACGATCTGCGTCGTGTCGGTGACGTCGACCTGCAGGAAGCACGACGCGTGCGGCGCGGTGAACGCCGACGCGACCATGGCCTCGGCGGTGCGCCGTCGCAGTCCCGAGACCGGCTCGCGCCGGGAGGTTCGGAGCGATCCGCCGCGGTCGTCGCGCACGAAGGGCTGCTGAGCGAACGTGCGCGGACGGCGGGCCGGGCGCTCGCGGCCGCCGAGCTTCACGGATCCGACGAGGACGCTCACGCGGTCATCCGCGCCCTCCGCCGCATCGTGCGCGTCCGGGTCGTCCGAGTCCACCACGGCGTCGTCCGCGTTCGATTCGGAGGATGCGGGGGCCTCCGTCGGCGCCTCGTCGTCGGCATCCGGGGAAGGAGCGTCATCGCCCCCGTCGAGGTCGAACTCGATGATCGGCGCGCCGACATCGACCGTGTCGCCCGCGTCGACGTACAGTTTCCGGACTCGCCCATCGTGCGGGCTGGGTAGCTCCACCACCGCCTTCGCGGTCTCGACCTGGGCAAGGACGTCTCCCCACGCGACGGTGTCGCCCTCCGCGACCTGCCACTGAACGATGGTGCTCTCGGTCAGTCCCTCGCCGAGGTCCGGCAATCGGAACGTCGTCATGGCGCACCTCCTGTGAGCGCGAGTTCGGACCGGGAGGAACGACGCCCCAGCACGTGATCGACGGCGTCGAGGATCCGGTCCAGGCTCGGCAGGTAATGGCCTTCCAGCGCGGATGGCGGATAGGGCGTGTCGTATCCGGTGACCCGCTCGGGTGCGGCGTGCAGCGCGTCGAAGGCGCGCTCGACGACGTTCGCGACGACCTCGCTCGACACCGAGGCTTCCGCCGGTGCCTCGTGGGCGACGACGAGCCGTCCCGTGCGCCTCACGCTGTCGACGACCGTGTCGATGTCCACCGGCGAGATCGAGCGCAGGTCGATCACCTCGAGCTCGATCCCCTCGTCGCTCGCGGCGACCGCCGCATCGAGCGCGGTCTGAACCGTCGGTCCGTAGCAGGCGACCGTCACGTCCCTGCCTCGGGTCAGGACGGTCGCCGTATCGAGATCGCGCACGACCGAAGTATCGACGTCGCCCTTGCCCCAGTACTTCGCCTTCGGTTCGAACACGATCACCGGATCGTCGCTCGCGATCGCGGCGCGCATCGTCGAGTACGCCTCCTGCGGGCTAGAGCACGTCACGACGCGCAGGCCGGGCGTGTGAGCGAAGTAGGACTCGGGAGATTCCGCGTGATGCTCGACCGATCCGATGTGGCCGCCGTACGGGATCCGCACGGTGACAGGCATGCGGACCCGGCCCGCCGTGCGATAGTGCAGCCGCGCGAGCTGGGTGACGATCTGGTCGAACGCGGGGAACATGAAGCCGTCGAACTGGATCTCGACGATGGGTCGGTATCCGCGGTACGCCATGCCGATGGCCGTGCCGACGATCGCCGATTCCGCGAGCGGCGAGTCGATGACGCGCGCCTCGCCGAACTGCTGCTGCAGGCCGTCCGTGACCCGGAAGACGCCGCCCAGCTTCCCGATGTCCTCGCCGAGCAGCACGACCTTCTCGTCCTCGGCGAGCGCGTCGCCGAGGGCCCGTCCGATCGCCTTGCCTAGTGGGAGCGTCTCGGTCATGACTCCCCCTCGATGCTCGCCTCGAACGCCAGGTGCTGCGCCCGCTGCTCGGAGATCCGCACGGTCGGCGTCGTGTACACGTGGTCGAAGATGGTCTCGGCACTCGGCGTTTCGCCGGTCGTCACGGCGGTGCGCAGGTCGCGGGCCGCCTGGTCGCACCGCACCTGCGCCTCTTCACGGATCTGATCGACCCGCGCCCCGTTCTGCGCGAGGTGCCGTTCGAGGCGGTCGATCGGATCCTTGCCGCGCCACTGCGCGACCTCTTCGTCGTCGCGGTACCGGGTGGGGTCGTCGGTCGTGGTGTGCGGGCCGATACGGTAGGTGACCGCCTCGATGAAGGTCGGTCCCCCGCCGCGGCGCGCGCGCTGCAACGCGATGCGCGTGGCCGCGAGCACGGCGAGGACGTCGTTGCCGTCGACGCGCAGGGCCGGGATCCCGAACCCCGTCGCGCGCGCGGCGAGCGGCGATGCGGACTGCAGCCGCACCGGCTCGGAGATCGCGTAGTGGTTGTTCTGGCAGAAGAACACGGCGGGCACGCGGAACGTGCTCGCGAACACCATCGCCTCGTTGACGTCTCCCTCACTCATTGCGCCGTCGCCCAGGTAGGCGATGGCGACGTCGTCGGCGCCGTCCATACGCAGGCCCATCGCATATCCGGTGGCATGGAGCGTCTGCGCACCGATGATGATCTGCGGGGTCGCCATGCGATACGCCTGCGGATCCCAACCGGACTGTGTCGTTCCCTGCCACACGGCGAGCAGCTCTCGGAACGTGACCCCGCGCAGCACGGCGAGCGCGTGCTCGCGGTAGGAGCCGAAGACGAAGTCCGTCTCGCGCAGGGCACGCCCGGATCCCACCTGCGCCGCCTCCTGGCCGAGGGACGGCGGCCACAGGACCAGCTCGCCTTGGCGTGTGAGAGCGAAGGCCTCCTGGTCGACGCGACGCGCGAGCGCCATATCGACGTAGAGATCCGTCAGCGCCGTCTCATCGACGTCGGAGAGCTGGCCGTCGAGGACGGCGTTGGCGTGACGTGCGCCGCTGGGGTCGAGAACCGCGAGCGGTTCGTCGAGCCCCGCGGAATGTTCTGCGGCGCGTGCGGACACATCGATCGACATGGCGGAACCTCCTCGTTCCCGCGCCTCGTGAGCGCGTCGTCCGGCCGTGGTGTGGCCTGTCTTCACGGTACGCCGGCCGTGCACTTCGAGCAACCACCTCGCGCGTTCCTCCCCACATTGCTCAGTCACACGCGACATGCAGATACATGGTGCGGAACGCGTGGGGAGTCGGCAGAATGGCACGAACCGTGCACGACGAAAGGAACTGCTCATGCGCATCGCTGGTTCTCACGCCCTCATCTCCGGGGGTGCCTCGGGGCTCGGCAGAGCGACCGCCGAACGGCTCGTCGCTGGCGGAGCGCGCGTGTTCCTCCTCGACCTGCCTGGCTCCGCGGGCGCGGAGGTCGCGAACGAGATCGGGGGCGGAGCGCGGTTCGTTCCCGGCGATGTCACCGACGTCGCGGATGTCCGCGCGGCGGTCGACGCGGCGTCTGCGGGCGGCTCGCTGCGGATCGTCGTGAACTGCGCAGGAGTCGCAACTCCGGGCAAACTCCTCGGTCGCGACGGCCCCCTCCCGCTGGAGTCGTTCATGCGCACCGTGACCGTCAACCTCGGCGGAACCGTCAACCTCGCCGCGCAGGCCGCCGAGGCGATCGCACAGACGGATCCGATCGACGGCGAGCGCGGAGTCATCGTCAACACCGCGTCCATCGCCGCATTCGAAGGGCAGATCGGCCAGATCGCCTACGGAGCGTCGAAGGGCGGCGTCGTCGGCTTCACCCTTCCCGCTGCGCGCGAACTCGCCCGACACCTCATCCGCGTCGTGACGATCGCGCCAGGCCTGTTCGAGACGCCGATGATGGCGAGCCTGCCCGCGGAGGTGCAGGAATCGCTCGGCAGCAAGACCCCGCACCCCTCGCGGCTCGGCATGCCGACGGAGTATGCGGCGCTGGTGGAGCACATCGCCCAGAACCCGATGCTCAACGGCGAGACGATCCGTCTCGACGGCGCTGTGCGGCTCGAACCGAGCTGACCCTCACACCGATCCGCCCGCACGGCCCCTCTCGACGCTCGCTCGGTCCCTCCGTACACTGTGCGCGTGACGAACAGGCTGAAGCGGATCCTTGCACGCCACGTCGAGCAGGGCTCGATTCCCGGCGCGGTCGCCTCGCTCGGGCGCGACCTCTCGCCGATCGCGGTCGGATCCGCTGCTCCCGGCGGACCGCCGATTCGCACGGACGCCATCTTCCGGATCCAATCGATGACGAAGCCCATCGCGACCGTCGCCGCGCTGCGCCTCGTCGAACGGGGTGCGCTGTCGCTCGACGAGCCGATCGAGCGCTGGCTGCCGGAACTGGCCGACCTGCGTGTGCTCGCGCATCCGGCCGCCGCGCTCGACGACACCGTCGCCGCACGCCGACCGATCACCCTGCGCCACCTCCTCACGAACACCGCCGGCTACGGGATCATCCCGACCCCGTCGCCGCTTCAGACGGCGATGGACGACGCGCTGCTCATGCCCTCGAGCGCTCCCGCCAACCGCGGTGCCGAGGACTGGCTGCACGCCCTCACCGAACTGCCGCTCGCGCATCATCCGGGAGAAGGATGGCGCTACCACCTCTCGTTCGGGATCCTCGGGATTCTGCTCGGTCGCGTCGCCGGGCTGCCCACCGCCGATGTCCTCCGGCGCGAGGTCTTCGACGTCGTCGGCATGCCGGACACCGGGTTCCGCGTTCCGGATGCCGAGGCGCATCGGCTCGTTCCAGCGTTCCGGCGCACGGACGATGCCTTCGAGCAGGTCGAGGAGGCGGGCGCCGGTTACTACACGGGACCGGCGCCGTGCGACGAGAATCACGCCGAACTGGTATCGACGCTCGCCGATTATCACGCGTTCGCGCGAGGGCTGGTCGACGGCGGACTACTCCGTCGCGAGTCCGTCACCGCGATCGCGACCGACCACATCGACCCCGCGCTGAAGACGCCCGACAGCTTCTACGACGGATTCTGGAACAACATCGGCTGGGGCTACGGTGTCTCGGTCGTGACCGACGGCGCATATCGCGGACGGTTCGGCTGGTCCGGCGGCTACGGAACCGACTTCTTCGTCGACCCCGACGGGACGGTGTGCATCGTGCTCACACAGGTGGAGATGGACGATCGGATCGCGGAGCTCTTGAGCGACCTCCAGGGCGTGCGGGATGAGAGCGAACCTTCCGCCTACGGGAGCCGATGACACGGCCAGGGTGGCGCCCGGCCGCTCCGCCGCCACGACGAACGCTTCCCCACAACGAAAAATGACCCCGGACCGGAGATCTATCCTCCCGGTCAGGGGCCATTTCCTTCTGTGCGCGAGGGGGGACTTGAACTGACCTCGACCCCCGAGCGCCGGGAAACTTGGCAGGGCGTTGTGCCGCATAAAATCAACGATCTACGGCATATTCCCTGTGGATAACTCCACCGCGGTACCCCGACCTACAAGTTGCTTAGCACTTTCGTTAGCACTTTTGCGACGCTAGGGCAGCAAGGAGATGGCTGCATGTATCGCCCGGTGTCAGCTGTTAGAGGTGAGATTTCTCGTGGCGATCAGGGCACTGACGAACACGGTGCTGATGAATAGCGCCGACATTGCTCCGAAGGTGAGCGCGATTTCACCCCAGGGGATGGCGGCGATGGCGGTGGCGACGGCGTCTCCCGCTTGGGAGAGGTAGCGCCAGGCGATGAACGCGAATGCTGCGGTGAGGAGCACTGCGCTTGTCGTGAGGAGTACGACGGCCTCGGAAAGCAGCGTGGTGATGATGCGGGGTCGGGAGATTCCGAGAAGGTTCAGCATCCGGTATTCGGAGCGGCGGTTGAGCGTCGATGCGGCAAGTCCTTGGATCATCGCGACGATCGCGAGTGCGTAGACGGTGCCGAAGAGCGCGATGTTCCCGGAGCTGGCGCTGGATTGTCGCTGTTCGACACGGGTCTGAACGAACTCCGCTTTCGTGAGCGCCGAAGCGGTCCCGGACAGCGCATCGGCGACCCGACTGGTCTGGTCGGCGTCAGTGGTGAGGAACACCCGGAGGTCCCAGACCTGGGGGTCGAGCGTTTCCAGCACGCTCCAATCCACCAGGAGGTCGGTGTAGATCCGAGAGGAGACCACCGCCCCTACCTCGAACTGCACGGTCTGTCCGCCCGGCGCTTCGACACTGATGATGTCTCCGACCTCGTCTGTCTCCCGGGTTGAGACGATGCGGGTGCCGCCCACATCGGCGAAGGAGCCCGAGGTGGGTTCGCCGACGAACATGTCGGTGTAGCTTGCGAGGTCGACGAAGTTGAAGACCGTGAGGAACGTGCCGTCGGGTCGCCCCACCTCGATGAGACGAGTGGTCGACGCGGAGCGCATGACGCCCGTCACTCCGTCCTGTTCTGCGGCGTCGTCTGCGACGGCGTCGGCTTGTTCGGTGGTCTCGGGGAGAGCGACCAGGTTCGCAGTGATCTGCGTGTCGTAGTCCGCTTGCATGGTCGCCTGGTCGGGTCCGGAGCCAATGGAGAAGCCACCCATCACCCCGACGAGGATCAGCACCGGCAGCACGTTTGAGGCGAATCGTCGGGCGTCCCGGTTCGCCCGCTGAGCGACGAGTACACCAGAGCCGCGAATGATCGGCCGGAGAATCCACGAGATGGCCCGCGCGACGGCAGGGACGACCAGGGGGGCGAGCGCTCCCAGCGGAAACACGATGAGGAGCGGGACCAGCAGGGAAGCTACCGGGTTCTCGCTACCCGTGTCGGGCATGAAGACCAGGAACAAGGCGAGTCCAGCGACGGACAATGCCGCAACAGCGATGCGCATGAAACCCATGCGTCGCGCGGTCTGCCCGGTGGTGTTCCCGTCGAGCGCTTCCAGCACGTTCGCGGTCTGACGGCCACGCAGACTGAACCACGCGGCGATGATTGAGCACAGGATCATTCCGGCGGCGACCGCGAGGAGCGTTACTACTGGGAACCCCAGATTCACGTGCAGGGACTGCCCGAAGACCCCGATCGATTGCAACAGGAGGTAGAACGGGTGGGCAAGGAGCTGCCCGAGCAAGACCGCCGGGATCACGACGATGGCGGAGAAGATCAGAGCTTCGAGCGCGATCATTCCTCTGATGCGGAGCACGCTCGCCCCGGCGAGCCGCATCTGACCGAGTTCACGACGTCGAAGGGCGAGCATGTTGCGGAAGCCGAGGAACACCAGCACCAACGCGACCGCGACCGTGGTGAAGCACATCACCTGGAGGATGCCGCGCGAGGCGGTCAGACTGGA
>DWXU01000120.1:0-2510 GCA_019119065.1 Candidatus Microbacterium pullistercoris
AGGATCAGCCGACCGACGACCGAGATCATCGCACGCCATTTCGGCGCGCCGGATACCCACGCAGCCTCCTCGAGGTCGCGCGGGACCTGCACGATCGCGCCGCCCACAGCGCGCCCGACGAGTGGAAGCACCGTGATGACCAGGGCGTAGATCAGGACGACAGGCGTGCTGTAGAGCTGGCCCATACCGGGGACGGCGAGGATCAGCCAGAGCACACCGAGCGCCAGGATCAGTCCCGGAACCGCGGCGGGCATCCACTGACTCAGCTCGATCAGGCGCGCTGCCAGCCCCCGTCGCTGTCGGGCGATCCAGAGAATCAGGCCCGAGATGATGGCGGCGAGCAGTGCACCGCCGGACGCGACGCCGGCCGTCAAGACGAAGGACGACGCGATCGTCTCGTTCCCGAGCACGAATTCGAAGTTCGCCCAGCTGTATCGGCCGACGGATCCGACGTACGGCGACAGCGAGACGAGCACGAGCTGTACGAGCGGGAGCAGTACCCCGACGACGCCGTAGATGACGGTGAAGGCGCCGGCGACGTACCGCCACCGGCCGAGGTCCCATCGCGCACGGTTGGCGCCCTTCCCGCTCACGGTCGTGAAGGAGCGTCGCCCCATGAGGCGCTGCTGCACGATGAGCAGCAACACGAGCACCACCATCAGTCCGACCGCGAGCGCGCTCGCGTGGCCGTACTTCGGCATCGTTCCGGCGTCGTTCAGATACGCGTAGATCTCCGTCGGAAGCACGTAGATCCCCGCCGGAACGCCCAGGATCTGGGGGAGTTCGAACGACTCGAGGAACACGATGATCGAGAGGATCCCGACCCCCGCGATTGCCGGGAAGAGCACGGGCAGCTGCGTTCCGAAGAACGTGCGCAGCGGCGTCGCCCCGGAGACGCGCGCGGCCTCTTCGAGGTTCCGGTCCATCGCGATGAACGCACCGATGAGCAGGTAGAACTGGAACCCGACCGCACGGATCACCGAGACGAACACGAGCCCCCACCACGACTCGATGTTCACGGCCAGGTCCGTCCCCGCGATGCCGAGCGTGGTGTTGATCAATCCGACGTTGCGGTTGCCGAGCAGCCCCCACGAGATCGCGGTGAACAGCGGCGGAGTCGCGACGAGAACCGCCATGATCACATAGATCAGCCAACGCAGGGGGGCGTTGGTGCGGGTGGCGAGAGTGGCGAACAGGATCGAGATCATCAGTGAGATCAGCACCACGGCGATCGTCACTCCGGCCGTATTCCAGAGCGCGTCGTACGTCGCCGGTTCGGTGAAGACCTCGACGAACGGCTCGAGGGTCCATTCCCGCTCCCCGAAGGGGTTCTGCTGGATCGCGCCCAGCAGAACCATCAGCACCGGTGCGCCGAGCAGCGCGAGGCACAGGAGGGCCGCGACGATCTGGACGTTTCTGTCGCGATAGAACGAACTGAGTTGTTTCACGGCATGACCTCACATCACGTCGACGGGGAGCGGGAGGGGCGAGGGTCAGCGGTTCTGGAAGACCTCGCCGAACTTCTCGCTGATCATCTCCGCTTCCGAATCGAGCGCCTCCTGCGAGGGGATCTCCGCGAGGTTCGCGTCCGAGAACGCCGGCAGGCCGTGCGGGGACGGCACGTCGACGACGGGGGTGTTTCCGGCCTCGGCGATCACGGCCTGTGCCTCTTCGCTGAAGATCCAGTTCAGCCACAGACGCGCCGTGTTTGGGTGCGGGGCGTCCTTCATCACGAAGGACTGCTGCGGCATCGCGATGTTCTCCTCGTCCATGAATACGATCTCGACGGGGACGCCGCGGGCCTTGTTGAGCGACACGTACGGCGCGTCGACGCCGATCATCATCGGGTACTCGCCCTGGCTGAGCGACTGGATCGTCTGCGCGAATTCGCCCTTGAGCGCGACGTTGTCGGCGATGCCCTCGAGCGTCGCGTCATCGATGGCGCCCGAGAGATAGAGGCGCGACAGGAATCCCTGGCCGCCGCCCGGCACGCTCGGGTCGTGCATCACGATCTTGTCCTTCCACTGGGGGTCTGCGAGCTCGGCCCAGTCAGTCGGCACGTCGGCGGGATCCATCTTGTCGGTGTTGACTCCGACGCCGAACAGCGACCACTGCGCGGTCACGTATCCGTCATCCGCGCCCTTCATATGGCTCTCCATGTTCTCGGAGAGGCCCTCCGGCATGACGAAGGCGGGAGGCAGATACTGCTCGGAGAAACCGAGGGAGGCGTACCGTGCGCCGCCCGCGTTCTCCATCTGGTCGCCGATGTTCTGGCCGGTGCTGCGTTCGGTCTCGAGTGTCGACTGCAGCTGCGGGCCGACCAGCTCGGTCGTCTCGAGCTCCGTTCCGGGGAAGCGCTCCATGAACAGTTCGCGCAGCGGCTCGCGCAGCGTGTGGTTGGAGCCGTACATCATCATCGACTCCTCGCCGCTATCGTGCGCCTCCTGGTAGAGGTCGCGCACGGCCTCTTCGGCGTCGCCGGCGAAGCCGAGGCCCGTCAAGTCGAGGTC
>DWXU01000121.1:0-10376 GCA_019119065.1 Candidatus Microbacterium pullistercoris
GACCGTGAGTTCACCGACCTGCGCGAGGCGTTCGCCTCCTACCTCGGTCACGGACTGACTCCCGAGCAGATCTGGGCGGGCAACGGCTCGAACGAAGTCCTCCAGCAGGTGTTGCAGGCCTTCGCCGGACCGGGGCGCCGCGTCTTCGGCTTCTCGCCGACGTACTCGATGTATCCGCTGCTGACGCGCGGTGTGGGCGCCGAATGGGTGGCCGGGTCGCGTGGCCCCCGCTACGAGATCACACCCGAGGACGCCGCGGAGCAGGTGCGCGCGGCCGACGCGGACGTCGTGATCCTCTGCGCGCCGAACAATCCGACCGGTACACCGTTGCCGATCGAGGTCGTCGAGAGCGTCTATGAGGCCGCGCGGGGGATCGTCGTCGTCGACGAGGCATACTTCGAGTTCGCGCCGTCCGAGGCGCCGTCGGCACTCACCCTTCTTCCCGGACGGGAGCGACTCATCGTGTCTCGCACGATGAGCAAGGCGTTCGCCTTCGCGGGGGCGCGCGTCGGATACCTCGCGGCGGATGCCGCCGTCACCGACGCCCTGCGTCTGGTGCGCCTGCCGTACCACCTCAGTGCGCTCACGCAGGCGGCCGCGGTGGCCGCGCTGCGCCACAGCGACGAGATGCTGCGGACCGTGGACGACATCGTCGTGCAGCGCGATCGCATCTCGGCGACGCTTGAAGCGCTCGGCTACGACCCCTACCCATCCTGGAGCAACTTCGTCATGTTCGGCGGCGTCGAGGACCCGCAGGAGACGTGGCGCCGATTGTACGACCGGGGCGTGCTGATCCGCGACGTCGGCGTTGCCGGCCACCTCCGCGTCTCGGCAGGCACCGAGAGCGAGACGACGGCGTTCCTCGACGCCCTCGCGGCCGTCGGCGACGCCTGAGCGTCTAGGATTCGGATATGACCAACGCCCGCACCGCGCGCCGCACCCGCACCACGAGCGAGTCCTCGATCGAGCTCGAGATCAACCTCGATGGCACGGGTGCGAGCGACATCGACACGACGGTTCCGTTCTTCGACCACATGCTCACGGCGTTCGCGAAGCACTCGCTGACCGACCTCACCGTGCGCGCAACGGGCGATACCCACATCGACGTGCACCACACCGTGGAGGACACCGCGATCGTGCTCGGCGAGGCGATCCGCGAGGCACTCGGTGACAAGTCCGGCATCTCGCGCTACGGCGATGCCCTCGTCCCGCTCGACGAAGCGCTCGCTCAGGCGGTCGTCGACATCTCGGGACGCCCGTACCTCGTGCACTCCGGCGAACCCGACGGGTTCGAGCTGCACCTCATCGGCGGCCACTTCACCGGCTCGATGGTGCGTCACGCGTTCGAGGCGGTCACGTACCACGCTGGCCTCACGGTGCACGTGCGCGTGCTCGCGGGCCGCGACCCTCACCACATCGCCGAGGCCGAGTTCAAGGCGTTCGCCCGGGCGTTCCGACAGGCGAAGGCGCTCGACGCCGCGGTTGATGGGATCCCGTCGACTAAGGGCGCCCTGTAATGGCGCGAGCCCCCGTCGTCGCGATCCTCGAATACGGATCCGGCAACGTCCACTCCGCCGTCAAGGCGCTGGAGGTCGCGGGAGCGGACGCGCGTCTGACGCGTGACGCGGGTCTCATCGCCGCGGCCGACGGACTGCTCGTCCCCGGCGTCGGCGCGTTCAGCGCGGTCATGGACCAGCTGCGCGGCGTGCACGGCGACATGATGATCGAGCGTCGTCTCGCCGGCGGTCGACCGGTGCTCGGCATCTGCGTCGGGATGCAGATCCTCTTCGATCGCGGCACCGAACGCGGCGAGGGTGCCGAAGGGCTCGCGCAGTGGCCGGGAGAGATCACCGAACTCAATGCACCCGTCGTGCCGCACATCGGGTGGAGCCGCGTCGAACCCGGCGCTGGCTCGCGCCTGTTCGCGGGGATCGAGGACGAGCGCTTCTACTTCGTTCACTCGTTCGCGGCCCAGGACTGGACGCTCGAGGTGGACCCGCCGTTCCCGCACCCCGCGGTGACGTGGGCGACCCACGGATCCCGTTTCGTGGCGGCTGTGGAGAACGGTCCGCTGACCGCGACGCAGTTCCACCCGGAGAAGTCCGGCGACGCCGGCATCGCGCTGCTGCGCAACTGGATCGGAACCCTCTGAGCGGTGCGCCCCGGTCGGATTGTGCGGAACCGGGGGAGCCGTCTAGCCTTAGCGATTGTGCATCCGCAGGAGATTCCCGCGGCGATCGAGGAGAGATGAACGACTTCGCTTCTACACCCGGCCTGACCCTCCTGCCCGCCGTTGACGTCGCAGACGGCAAGGCGGTCCGCCTCACTCAGGGCGAAGCGGGATCCGAGACGAGCTACGGCGATCCCGTCGAAGCCGCCGAGCAGTGGCGCGACCAGGGCGCAGAATGGATCCACCTCGTCGACCTGGACGCGGCCTTCGGGCGCGGTGAGAACACCGCGATCCTCCGCAAGGTGATCAAGCACATGAAGGGCATCAACGTCGAGATCTCGGGCGGCATCCGCGACGATGCATCACTCGAGGCCGCGCTGGCCTCGGGGGCGGAGCGCGTCAACCTCGGCACTGCCGCGCTGGAGAACCCCGACTGGACCGAAGCGGTCATCGCCCGTTACGGCGAGGCCGTTGCCGTCGGGCTCGACGTGCGCGGCACGACGCTCGCCGCACGCGGCTGGACCAAGGACGGCGGCGACCTCTGGGAGGTGCTCGAGCGTCTCGAGCGTGCCGGATGTGCGCGTTACGTCGTCACAGATGTGACGAAGGACGGTACCCTTCGCGGTCCGAACATCGACCTGCTGAAGCAGATGACAGAGCGCACCGACAAGCCGATCGTCGCCTCCGGCGGCGTCTCGAGCCTCGATGACATCGCTGCGATCCGCGACCTCGTCTCGCATGGTGTCGAAGGCGCGATCGTGGGCAAGGCGCTCTACGCGGGCGCGTTCACGCTCGCCGAGGCGCTGGATGTCGCCGGACACTGACGGCGGCGACGCGCGGCCGCTCCCGCCGCACCTCGCCGACTCGGCGGGGCAGCCGTGGGAGGGCCGTACGTTCCAGCAGAACCCGGCCGCGGGCGACGACGGATCCGCGGACCCCGCGCTGTGGAGCGCCCTGACGCAGTTTCGTGAGGGAACTGCGGAGATGACCGACGTCGTCGATGCGCTGCGCGAGGCACGCGTGCTCGTGCCGCTCGTCGCCGAAAAGGGCGAAGAAGGCGTCGGCCCGACGGGACTCACCGTCGACAAGACCCAGGAACTGTCCATCGTCACGGTGTTGGCGCCCGACGGCAGGAAGGTGCTTCCGGCCTTCAGCTGTGTGGAGACGATGCGCGCGTGGAATCCTGAGGCGCGGCCGATCCCGGTCGCGGGCACGCGCGCGGCCCTCGCGGCCGCGGGGGAGGACACCGACCTCGTCGTGCTCGACCCGACGAGTCCGACGGAGTTCGTCGTGCGCCGCCCTGCGGTCTGGGCCATCGCACAGGCTCAACCGTGGGTTCCCGCGTGGTTGAGCGAAGAGGTCGTGGGCGCGTTCCACGCATCGATCGGATCCGAGCTCGCCGTCCACGACCTGCGTGTCGAGCCCGGTGACCCCGAGGCGCGCCTCCGTGGCCCTGAGGTCACCGTGACCCTCACGCTCATGCAGGGACTGGACCGCAGCGAGCTCGACACGGTGATGCAGCGCCTCGCGAAGCGCTGGGCGGCCGATGATCGGATCGCCGTTCTCGTCGATTCCATGCAGGTCTCCCTTCGCTGACGCCCGAATGGCGCGCTGACGGCGTTCGCCGCAGTGTCGCTATCGGTGGTTCGCCGGACGTGCACACCGAATGCACGACGCACGTGAGCTGTGGAGATACGCCCTAGGTGTGATGTCCGGGGACGTTGTTTCCCGACACGGGGTTGAGTCTTCCGACAGGTGAGGGCCTCCGGGCTGTGGAGTGGAGCTGTCAAGTTCACCGCTTCACGAACCGCAGGAGGCCCTCGTGTCCCACGCTAACGCTGTCCTGACTCCGCGCACGAGACTCCGTCTCGCGCGCCTGATCGTCGAGGACGGCTACCCGGTCGCCGTCGCGGCGAAGATGTTCATGGCCTCGCCTGTCACCGCCCGCAAATGGGCCGCCCGTTACCAGGCCGAAGGCTCGGCCGGGATGCAGGACCGGTCGAGCAGACCGCACCGGATCCCACACAAGACGCCGGAAACGGTGAAGAAGCGCGTCATCGCGTTGCGCTGGCGGCTCAGGCTCGGTCCCGCGCAGATCGCCGGCCGGCTGGGGTTGTCCCCGTCGACAGTTCACGCCGTTCTCGTCCGCTGCGGTGTCAATCGCCTCTCCCATATCGACCGGGTCACAGGTGAGCCGCTCAGGCGCTACGAGCATCCGCATCCGGGATCGCTGATTCATGTCGACGTGACGAAATTCGGCAACATCCCCGACGGAGGCGGGCACCGTTACGTCGGTCGGCAGCAAGGCCACGCGAATCGTCGCTCCAGCGAGAACATCACGCGCGGGAAGAACTATCGGGCGTTGATCGGGACCGCGTTCGTCCACACGGTCGTCGATGACAACTCTCGCGTCGCCTATGCCGAGATTTGCTCCGATGAGAAGGCCATCACCGCGATCGGGGTGCTCGAACGCGCCGTCGCCTGGTTCGCCGAGCACGGCGTCACCGTCGAGCGGGTACTGTCCGACAACGGCTCGGCCTACAAGTCCCATGCCTGGCGCGATGCCTGCAACCAGCTCGGCATCGTCCACAAGCGGACGCGTCCGTATCGGCCACAGACAAACGGGAAAATCGAACGATTCCACCGCACCCTCGCGGACGGCTGGGCCTATGCACGGTTCTATTCGTCAGAGACCGAGCGACGCGGCGCACTGCCGGGCTGGATCCACTTCTATAATCATCACCGGCACCACTCCGCAATCGGCGGCGCACCCATCAGCAGACTCAACAACCTGCCCGGACATCACACCTAGGAGACGGGGCCCGTGAACTTCTCCCCCGGCCCCTTGCCGATGGGGTCGGGGATCGCGGAGATCTCACGGAAGCGCAGCTGCAGAGAACGCAGTCCGTCGCGGATCGGACGCGCGTGCATGTCACTGATCTCCGGTGCGGCGGCGGTGACGAGGCCAGCGAGAGCGTTGATCAGCTTGCGGGCTTCGTCCAGGTCGGTGAACCGCTCCGCATCGGGATCCTCGCCGAGCCCGAGCTTGACGGCGGCGGCGCTCATGAGGTGCACGCACCCCGAGGCGATGACTTCGACGGCCGCGACGTCGGCGATGTCGCGGACGGCGTCGGTCGCCGCCGCAGCGCGCTGCTGCTGCTCCCAGTGAGCGTGACGCTCGGCGTCGAAGGAATGTGCGTGATCGCCGGTCGTCGTGCTCATGAACTGCCTTCTGCTAGACTGTTGCGGGCTCCGAACCTGGTTCGGACGAAAGAGGATCTCCATCCCACCCGCGCTTGCCGTTCCAGGCTACCGGGTCCACATGACACTCCGCCCACCGCAAGGTGGGTAGGGGCGGGCAGTTGCTCGCCTGAGGGTGAAGGTGTGCGCGAGCGGTCTATCGCGTCGCACGGGTGGCTGGTGATGTCTCTCCCGCCCGTGGCGCGATCCTCGCATCACGGTGGCTCATCGACTACCGCACACTAGGAGTTCCGCATCAGCGATCCCCGTATCAACGAGCGCATTCGCGTTCCCGAGGTCCGTCTCATCGGGCCCGGAGGCGAGCAGATCGGCGTCGTCGCAAGCTCGGTGGCCCTGCGCCTCGCGCAGGAAGCCGACCTCGACCTCGTCGAGGTGGCACCCAACTCACGTCCTCCCGTCGCCAAGATCATGGACTACGGGAAGTTCAAGTACGAGGCCGCGCAGAAGGCCAAGGAAGCACGCCGCAACCAGGCCAACACGGTCCTCAAGGAAGTCCGCTTCCGCCTGAAGATCGATCAGCACGACTACGAGACGAAGCGCAAGCGTGCTGAGGGGTTCCTCAAGGCCGGCGACAAGGTCAAGGCCATGATCCTGTTCCGTGGGCGCGAGCAGCAGCGTCCCGAGATGGGCGTTCGCCTGCTGATGAATTTCGCTGAGGAAGTCGCTGAACTCGGAGTCGTCGAGTCGCGGCCGAAGATCGACGGGCGCAACATGGTGATGATCATCGCCCCGACGAAGAACAAGTCTGAGGCGAAGGCGGAGCAGAACGCGCAGCGCGCGGCCAACAAACAGGCAGCGCGCGACGCCAAGCACGCTGACAAGGAATCCGCGAGCGAGTAGTCACGCAGAATGTCTTCCCGCCGCATGCGCGGGCAGAACCCATGTCGCCTCCAGGGGCGCACACGTCAAGGAAAGAACAATGCCGAAGCAGAAGACCCACTCGGGAGCCAAGAAGCGCTTCAAGACCACCGGCAGCGGCAAGCTCAAGAAGCAGCAGTCGGGAATGCGCCACAACCTTGAGCACAAGTCGAGCCGCCGGACGCGTCGCCTCAACAAGGACCAGATCGTCGCCAGCGCCGACGTCAAGGCCGTCAAGAAGCTCCTCGGCCGCTGAGCCGCTCGAACCGAATTCGTTAAGGAAACATCATGGCAAGAGTCAAGCGCGCGGTAAACGCGCATAAGAAGCGTCGCGTCATCCTCGAGCGTGCGTCCGGCTACCGCGGTCAGCGGTCGCGCCTCTACCGCAAGGCCAAGGAGCAGGTCACTCACTCGCTCGTCTACGCGTACCGCGACCGTCGTAAGCGCAAGGGCGACTTCCGCCGCCTGTGGATCCAGCGCATCAACGCCGGCGCACGCGCGAACGGCCTGACGTACAACCGCTTCATCCAGGGCTTGAACGCCGCGGGTGTCGAGGTCGACCGCCGCATGCTCGCGGAGCTCGCGGTGAACGAGCCCGCGACGTTCGCGAAGCTCGTCGAGGTCGCCAAGGGTGCTCTGCCCTCCGACGTCAACGCGCCGAAGGCCGCGTAACCAGGTCTTACAAGAGGGGCGCTCCCGAACGGGAGCGCCCCTCTTCGCGTCTCCACGACGCGGTCGGTCTTCGTAGACTGGGGGGATGCTCGAGAACCCCCGTGCCGCGCGTGTCCGCACGATCCGCAAGCTCTCCCAGCGCAGTGTGCGCCGTGACACCGGGCGGTTCGTCCTCGAGGGGCCGCAGGCCGTCCGAGATGCGCTCGCGGCCCGTCCCGATCTCGTCGAGCAGCTGTATGCGACGCCGACCGCTCTCGAGAAGCACCGCGACATTCGCACTCTCATCGATGACGCCGTGGCGGAGAACCCGGAGCTCGAATGGGAGTACGCCGACGAGACCGTCATCGACGCGATGTCGGACACGGTGACGCCGCAGGGGGTCGTCGCCGTGGCGCGGCAGAACCCCACGGCGCTGAAGGACATCTTCGCGGGCGATCCACGACTCATCGTGGTCTGCGAAGAGGTGCGAGACCCCGGTAACCTCGGCACGATCCTGCGCGCGGCGGACGCGGTCGGCGCGGACGGCGTCGTGCTCACCGGACGCACGGTCGATCCCTTCAACGCGAAGGTCGTGCGGTCGACCACCGGTTCGCTGTTCCACGTCCCGTTCGCTGTCGACGCGGATCTCGCGGATGTCGCGGTCCGCGCCCGTGCGGCAGGCCTCCAGGTCTTCGCAGCCGACGTCCGGGGGGAGGACCTCCTCGGCGCGCGCCGGGAGGGGGCACTCGAGAACCCCACGGCCTGGGTCTTCGGCAACGAAGCGCGAGGGCTCACGAGCGACGCGGTCGCCCTCTGCGACCGGTCGCTGAAGTTGCCGATCTATGGGCGGGCGGAGTCGCTCAACTTGGCGACTGCCGCGAGCGTGTGCCTGTACGAATCCGCGTTCGCGCACCGCGCTGCGTGACGGTCTGGTAACGCTCGGAAATTCGTCGGCGCGTGAGCGTAGCGCGGCGGGGATTCTCAGTCTAGGCTGACCGCCATGGCAGAGCCGCTCGTTGTCATTGACCATGTCGAGAAGCACTACGGTGACTTCCACGCGTTGAAGGACATCAACCTCACGGTCGATCCCGGTGAGGTCGTCATCGTCATCGGGCCGTCCGGTTCCGGAAAGTCGACGCTGTGCCGAACGATCAACCGTCTCGAGACGATCACGAGCGGGTCCATCACGATCGACGGCAAGGAACTCCCCGCGGAGGGCAGGGACCTCGCGAAGCTCCGTGCCGAGGTCGGCATGGTGTTCCAGTCGTTCAACCTCTTCAGTCATCTGACGATCCTCGAGAACGTGACGCTCGGACCGATCAAGGTCAAGGGGATGAAGAAGGCCGACGCCGACAAGGAGGCGCGACGCCTGCTCGACCGGGTCGGCATCGCGCACCAGGCCGAGAAGTACCCGGCGCAGCTTTCCGGCGGTCAGCAGCAGCGTGTGGCGATCGCACGCGCACTCGCGATGCACCCGAAGATCATGCTCTTCGACGAGCCGACGAGCGCGCTCGACCCCGAGATGATCAACGAGGTGCTCGACGTCATGGTCGACCTCGCTCAGGAGGGCATGACGATGGTCGTGGTGACCCACGAGATGGGCTTCGCCCGCAAGGCCGCCGACCGCGTCGTCTTCATGGCCGATGGCGAGATCGTCGAGCAGGCGAAGCCGGAAGACTTCTTCACCAATCCCCAGTCGTCGCGCGCGCAGGACTTCCTTTCGAAGCTTCTCACGCAATGACCCACGGCGCCGCGCACCACACACAGCGGGCGGCGCCATCTCACCACCACACCAGGAGGAAAACATGCGAAAGTTCCGCAACGCAGCGGCCGTCGGGATCGCGGCCGGAGCAGTCTTCGCGCTGACGGCGTGCAACAGCGGCTCGCCGACGGGCGACACGGGCGGCGACGCTCCCGAGCAGGAGATCTCGGAGGACGTTGCTCTCGAGGGCAGCCCCACTTACGATGCGATGGTCGAGCGCGGAGGACCGGTGATCGGTGTCAAGGAGGATCAGCCGAATCTCGGATACCTCGACGCCACGACGGGCGAACGCAGCGGTTTCGACGTCGAGATCGCGCGCTGGATCGCGGCCGAGCTCGGCTTCAGCGAGGACGACATCACGTACGAGCCGATCGCGTCGGCGAACCGCGAGCAGGCGATCGTGAACGGCGACATCGACTACTACGTCGGCACGTACTCGATCACCGATCAGCGCAAGGAACAGATCGACTTCGCCGGGCCGTACTTCGTGACCGGGCAGGGCTTCCTCGTCTCCGGTGACAGCGAGATGACCGAAGTCAACGACGTCTCCGACTTCAATGGGATGACCGTCTGCTCGGCGACGGGCTCGACGCCGATCCAGAACATCAAGGAGAACTTCCCGGAGATCGACACGGAGGAGTACGACATCTACTCCCAGTGCGTCGAGGACCTGCTCAACGACAGGGTCGACGCGGTCACGACCGACGCGGCCATCCTCATCGGCTACGCGGCGCAGGACCCCGACAACCTCAAGGTGCTCGACGGCCTGTTCACCGAGGAGCGCTACGGCGTCGGCATCCCGAAGGGCGACACGGCACTGCAGGAGTTCATCAACACCACCTTCACCGAGGGTGGCGACACCTGGCAGGAGATCTTCGACGCGACGCTCGGTCAGTCGGGCATCGAGATCGATCAGCCGGACGTCGACCCGGTCGAGTGATCATCACGGGTGCGGGGCCAGGCCGGCCCCGCACCCGCACGGGCAAAGAGAGAGGTAACGCGTGGACGCCATCTTCGGCAACCTCGACCTGTGGCGCGAGGGGATCACCTTCACGCTCATGGTGTTCGTGTTCGGCGGCATCATCGCGCTCGTGCTCGGCACGATCGTCGGGGCCATGCGCGTTTCACCGGTGCCGATTGCGCGGGCGGTGGGGTGGGCGTATGTGAACCTCGTCCGGAACACCCCGCTGACGCTCGTCTTCTTCTTCTTCATCTTCGGGTACAGCGCGCTCGCGCTCCCCGCCCTGTCGAACACCGTGCTCGGGATTCTCGCGATCGGCGTGTACACCGCGACGTACGTCGCCGAGACGCTTCGTGCGGGGATCAACACGGTCCCCGTCGGCCAAGCCGAGGCGGCGCGAGCGATCGGCTTGCCGTTCGGTCAGGTCATGTCGGTCGTCGTCCTGCCGCAGGCGTTCCGCTCCGTCGTGCCGCCGATGATGAGCGTGCTCATCGCCCTGCTGAAGAATACGACCGTCGCCGCCGGGTTCTCCATCTCGGTGCTCCCCGCGCTGCAGGCGTCGATCTCGAACTCGCACACGCGCCCGGGAAGCCCGATGGAAGTGCTGCTCTGGGTGGCGGCATTCTTCATCGCCGTGGTGATGCTCCTCACCTGGCTGCAGCGAACGCTCGAGAACCGATGGAGGATCGCACGATGACGTCCGTTCTCTACGA
>DWXU01000122.1:0-5213 GCA_019119065.1 Candidatus Microbacterium pullistercoris
CCGACGGTGAGAGTGGCCTTCTCAGGCAGCTGTCCCGCATCGCTCACGGCGCCTCCTCGCAATTGTGTTGTGCCTTTAGCGGTGGATACGCCCGCGGGTTCTGCGGGACATCCCGCCATAGCCTACCGGCCTCCGAGGGCAACTGAGAAAAACGGCAGGGTTCAACGGTTCCCGTTGACGATCCCTACGAAGCGAACGCCTCCAGACGCCCGGCGGCCGCGCGCACGCGCTCGTCGGTGGCGGTGAGCGACAATCGCACGTGGTGCGACGACGCGTCGCCGTAGAAGAGCCCCGGCCCGGCCAGGATTCCGAGGTCGGCGAGGCGCGACATCGATTCCCAGGCGTCGCGGTCCTCGCTCGCCCACAGGTAGAGGCCCGCCTCGCTGCCGTCGATCCGGAAGCCCGCCCGTTCGAGCGCCGGGCGCAGCACGTCGCGGCGCGCGCGATAGATCTCGCGTTGCTGGTCGACGTGCGCGTCGTCGCCGAGCGCGATCGCCATGGCGTGCTGCACGGGCGCGGGCGGCATGAGCCCGAGGTGCTTCCGGTTCGTCAGCAGCCGGGCGATGATCTCTCCGCACCCGGCGATGAATGCAGCGCGGTAGCCCGCGAGGTTCGACTGCTTGCTCAGCGAGTAGACGCTGAGCAGGTTCGCGCGCGAGTCGCCCGCGACGCGCGGATCCAGCACGCTCGGGATCCGTTCGTTGCGCCACGGTTCGTCCCAGCCGAGTTCGGCATAGCACTCGTCACTCGCGACGATCGCGCCGATCGCGCGTGCCCGAACGACTGCATCGCGCATCTGCGCGACGTTCCAGACGCGACCGTCGGGGTTGCCGGGCGAGTTGATCCACACGAGCTTCGTGCCGGCGGGCCAGTCGGCGGGATCGTCGACTGCTACGGGCGTCGCTCCGGCGACGCGCGCGCCGACCTCATACGTCGGATAGGCTGCGCGCGGGTGCACGACGACATCACCCGCCCCGAGGCCCAGGAGGGTCGGCAGCAGCGCGACGAGCTCCTTGGAACCGATCGTCGGCAGGATGTTGCGGTCGGTCAGTCCGTCGACGCCGCGGCGCCGCGCATACCAGGCGCCGATCGCGGCACGCACCTCGGGGGTGCCAGCCGCCGTCGGATATCCGTGGGCGTCGGTCGCCGCCACGAGCGCGTCGCGCACGACCTGGGGGGTCGGGTCGATCGGTGACCCGATGGAGAGGTCACAGATGCCATCCGGGTGCTGCGACGCGCGTTCGCGGAACGGCACGACCTTGTCCCACGGATAGTCATCGAGATCATTGATCGACATATGCGCGAGTCTATCGGCGCGAGTCGGTCAGTCCCCTTGCGGCTGTGGCGGCAGCGCGGCGACGAGCGGGTGATCCTTCGGGATGACGCCGACCTTCGCGGCACCTCCCGGCGACCCCACATCGTCGAAGAAATCGACGTTGACCCGGTAGTAGTCTTCCCACTCCTCGGGGACGTCGTCCTCGTAATAGATCGCCTCGACCGGGCACACGGGCTCGCACGCGCCGCAGTCCACGCATTCATCCGGGTGGATGTAGAGCATGCGCTCGCCCTCGTAGATGCAGTCGACGGGACATTCGTCGATGCATGCGCGGTCTTTCAGGTCCACACAAGGCAAGGCGATTACGTAAGTCACGCCCTCAATCCTAGCCGTGACTACTGGACGCGGCCTCGACAGAGGGGCCTACTGTGTCGGCGCATTACCGCTGCGCAGCCGAGGCCACGCTGCGACGATGAGCACAATGCCCGTCAGCACGATCATCCAGGTGACGCCATACGGGAACTCGCCGGGGGCGGCCTGCGCCACGACGACGGATCCGCCCGGACCGCGACCCGAGAACACGATGAGTGCGCCGATCATGCCGGCGCCGCAGGCGAGAACGCTCGCGCGGTCCTCGATCAGCAGGCGGACGGCGATCATCAGCGCGAGACAGCCGACCGACGCGACCACCAAACCGACCGGAAACCACCCGATCGCGATCGGGTGCGAGATCGTCCCGGCGACGCCGAAGACGGCTCCCGCGAGCGCGGCGAAGAGCCACGAGATGATCCGCGTCGGCCAGGCCATGACGTCAGTCCTGGCGCTTCCGGCGGGCGGTCTCCCGGCCCCGCTGCACCTGGTCGAGGATGACCTTGCGGATCCGCACGGTCTCGGGGGTCACCTCGACGCACTCGTCGTCGGCCGCGAACTCGAGAGATTCCTCGAGCGACAACCGGCGCGGCGGCGTCATCGACTCGAACGAGTCGGCGTTCGCGGAGCGCATGTTGGTGAGCTTCTTCTCTTTGGTGATGTTCACGTCCATGTCGTCGGCGCGCGAGTTCTCGCCAAGCACCATGCCCTCGTAGACCTCTTCGGTCGGGCCGACGAAGAACGTCATCCGCTCCTGGAGAGCGATCATCGCGAACGGCGTGACGACGCCGGCGCGGTCGGCCACGATGGATCCCTGTGCGCGCGGAGAGATCCCGCCCGCCCACGGGCCGTAGCCGTGCGAGATCGCGTTCGCGATGCCGGTGCCGCGCGTGATCGTGAGGAAGTTCGTGCGGAAGCCGATGAGCCCGCGGCTCGGGATGATGAACTCCATGCGGATCCACCCGGTGCCGTGGTTGACCATCGTCTCCATACGGCCCTTGCGTCCGGCGAGCAGCTGCGTGATCGCGCCGAGGTACTCCTCCGGCGCGTCGATCGTCAGGCTCTCGTACGGCTCGATGACCGCGCCGTCGTCGTCCTTACGCGTGACGACCTGCGGCTTTCCGACCGTGAGCTCGAAGCCCTCCCGGCGCATGTTCTCCACGAGGATCGCGAGCTGAAGCTCACCGCGACCCTGCACCTCCCACGCGTCGGGCTGACCGATGTCGACGACGCGAATCGACATGTTTCCGATGAGCTCGCGGTCGAGGCGGTCCTTCACCATGCGCGCAGTCAGCTTGTGGCCCTTCACCTTGCCGACGAGCGGCGAGGTGTTCGTCCCGATCGTCATCGAGATGCTCGGCTCGTCGATCGAGATCTGCGGCAGCGGCCGAACGTCGTGCGGGTCGGCGATCGTCTCCCCGATCGAGATGTCGTCGAAGCCGGCGATCACGGCGATGTCGCCCGGGCCGGCCTCCTCGGCCGGGTAGCGCTCGAGCGCCTTGGTCATCATCAGCTCGGTGATGCGGGCGTTCTGCGTGGATCCGTCGCTGCGCACCCACGCGACCGTCTGGCCCTTCTTGAGCGTGCCGTTGAACACGCGCAGCAGCGCGAGACGACCGAGGAACGCCGACGAGTCGAGGTTCGTCACCCATGCCTGCAGCGGCGCCTCATCGTCATAGGTGGGAGCGGGAACGTGCTTCAGGATCGCCTCGAACAGCGGCTCGAGGTTCTCGCTGTCGGGCAGGGATCCGTCAGCGGGCTGGGTCGCGCTCGCGAGGCCGGAGCGACCTGACGCGTAGACGACGGGCACGTCGAGCAGCGCGTCGACGTCGAGGTCGGGCACGTCGTCGGCGAGGTCGCCCGCGAGGCCGAGGAGAAGGTCCTGCGCTTCGGATTCGACCGCCGCGATACGCGCATCGGGGCGGTCGGTCTTGTTGATCACGAGGATGACCGGGAGCTTCGCCTCAAGTGCCTTGCGCAGCACGAAGCGCGTCTGCGGCAGCGGGCCCTCGGAGGAGTCGACGAGGAGCACGACGCCGTGGACCATGGACAGGCCGCGCTCGACCTCGCCGCCGAAGTCGGCGTGGCCCGGGGTGTCGATCACGTTGATCGTGATGGGCGAATCGGTGTGCTCGCCGTTGTAGGTGATCGCCGTGTTCTTGGCGAGGATCGTGATGCCCTTCTCACGCTCCAGGTCGCCCGAGTCCATGGCACGCTCATCGACGTGCTCGTGGTCGCCGAAGGAGCCGGTCTGCCGCAGCATCGCGTCGACGAGCGTCGTCTTGCCGTGGTCCACGTGCGCGACGATGGCGACGTTACGGAGATCGGAGCGGTGGGCAAGCGCCATGAAGGGATCCTTCTGGGTCGTTGGGAGTCGCCCCGAAACCAGGGCAGTCCATCCTATCGTCCGCGCTTGACCGCGCGCTGTGCGGGGTCAGGCGGTGGGGACCAGCGCCGATTCGACACGCACCGCGGGCCCATCCCCGCTCGTTTCATCGAGGGCCGCTCGGATGGATCCGTCATCGAAGACGACACTGATCGTCAGACGTCCGCACTCGTCGCTGTAGCCGGGCGGCACAGCGATACCGAACCGCTCGGCGACGAACTGGGATGCCGTCTCGTCGAAGAGCGGGCGCTCGTGCGGCGCCAGTGTCGGGGACCCGTCCGGGCACACCTCAAGGGGCGCGGGCTCCGAGCCGCCCGGTTCGATGGACGTCACTTTCAGGCTGTTGTCCGCGCGCGAATAGTCACCTGTCACAGTGAACTCGCCCCAACGGACGGGTCCGCGCTCGACTTCACCCCAGTCCATTCGTCCGCGCTGCTCGTCGTCGCCGTCCACCGCACCCCAGTCCCACCCGATGAGCTCCACGCCAGAACAATTGGGCGGTAGTGATTCCTGGACGCCCTCGACACAGAGCTGTGGTGGCCGGTCCCCGTCTTCGATCACCATCGTGCGGTGGCGGGTCGTCACCGTCACCGTGCCGTCAGGATTCGTTGTCGCGGGCGGCTCCGTGCGGGCTGGGGACGCGCTCTGTGCCGCGTCGGCGCCGGATGGCTGGCTCGCACACGAGACAAGGCCCGTTGCCAGGACCAGGCAGGCGACGAGCCCGAGGCTGGCGCGTCGTGTCGTCGTCATAGCGTGTCTCCTATCCATCAGCCCTGTCTGGACTGTTGCCGCAATCGGCGGATCGTTACAGCGCACGTCAGCTGATCGGCGGATCGTTACAGTGCGCGTCATCCGAGCGGCGGAACCTCGTGCTCGACGCCGTCCGCGTCGATCACGGCGACGACCGCGCCGCTGTCCGCACGAATCACGAGCGTGACCTCGCCAACGGAGACGCGCCAGAGCGCGTTGCCGACGGGATCCGTGCTGCGCGTCGCGCTCGACGCACGCCCCCCTACCGCGAGAGACTCGAGCAGTTCCGCTTGTGCGGTGGGAGTCGCCGCTGACGACGTCAGCCACGCCACGAGCGAAGCGCCGTCCGGCGTAGCCTGAGGCACCTGCAGCGCGGTGTCGCGATCCGCCTCATCGCGGCTCTCTTGACCGTTACGGTCTTCCTGCGCGTCC
>DWXU01000123.1:0-3399 GCA_019119065.1 Candidatus Microbacterium pullistercoris
GGCGAGCACGTCATCGACGAGACCCGAGACGAACTCATGCGTGATGATCGAGCCCTCTTCGGTGACGCGATCCTGCCGGATCCACTGCCAGATCTGCGAGCGCGAGATCTCGGCGGTGGCCGCGTCCTCCATGAGGTTGTTGATGGCGACCGCGCCCTGGCCGCGCAGCCAGGCCTCGATGTAGCGGATCGCGACGTCGACGTTGCCCCTCACACCGGCGTCCGTGATGCCGCGTCCGATGGTGAGGTCGAGCAGGTGCCGCTCGCGCACGTCGACGTCGTCGCGCTGCCGGTCGAGCTGGTGCGGTCGGTCTCCCAGCACACGATCGAACTCCGCGCGTGCTGCGGGGATCAGGTCGGGGTGGGCGACCCACGTACCGTCGAACCCGTCCGTCGCCTCGCGCTTCTTGTCGCTCGCGACCTTCTCGAGAGCGTTGCGATTCGCCTCCTCGTCGCGCCGGTTCGGGATGAACGCGCTCATGCCGCCGATGGCATACGCGCCGCGGCGGTGACACGTCTTCACGAGGAGTTCGGTGTAGGCGCGCATGAACCCGACCGTCATCGTGACCTCGTTGCGATCGGGCAGCACGAAGCGCGACCCGCGTCCGCGATAGGTCTTGATGATCGAGAAGATGTAGTCCCAGCGACCCGCGTTGAGCCCGGCGCAGTGATCGCGCAGCTCGTACAGGATCTCCTCCATCTGGAACGCCGCCGGGAGCGTCTCGATGAGCACGGTCGCGCGGATCACCCCGTGGGGGAGCCCGAGGTACTGCTCCGAGAACGCGAACACCTGGTCCCACAGCTTCGCCTCCTCCGCCTGCTCGATCTTCGGCAGGTAGAAGTACGGCCCGCGCCCGCGCCGGATCAGCTCGTGCGCGTTATGGAACATGTAGAGCCCGAAGTCGACGAGCGAGCCCGACGCCGGCATCTCGCGGCCGTGCGTGTCGGTGAACACCAGGTGGTGCTCCTCGAGATGCCATCCGCGAGGCCGCATCACGATCGTCGGCGTCCGCTCGGCGGTGACCGTATAGTGCTTGCCGTTCGGCGCGGTGTGCTCGAGCTGCCCTCGGATCGCGTCATATAGCGACAGCTGGCCGCCGATGACGTTCTGCCACGTTGGGCTCGTCGCGTCCTCCTGGTCGGCGAGCCACACGTTCGCGCCCGAGTTGAGCGCGTTGATCGTCATCCGCGGATCCGTCGGGCCGGTGATCTCGACGCGCCGTTCCTCGAGGCCCGGGCCGGCTCCCGCGACCCGCCAGTCGTCGCGCTCGCGGATCCGCCTGGTGTCATCGCGGAAGGTGGGGTTGTGGCCGTTGCCGATCTCATAGCCGTGACGCAGCCGAGCGGCGAGTCGGTCGTACCGTGCGCCCGCGAAGAGATCGTGCAGCTGGGCGAGGAAGGCGAGCGCGTCGGGAGTGAGGATCTGCGCGAAGCGCTCGCGCATCGGTCCGGTGACCGAGATCGCGGGGGAGATGCGTTCGCGGATCCGCTCGTCGGTGCGTTCTCTCGCGGTGCGGTCGGTGGTGTCGATGAGGGTCATGATCGTTCTCCAAGGAATGCGTATGTATGTCGTGGGGGCCGCGGTCGGCGGCCGGGATCAGAACTGCTCGGCCTCGGTGGAGCCGGCGAGCGCGAGGGTCGAGGCGTCGGGGTTGAGCGCGCTCGAGACGTGGTCGAAGTAGCCGGTGCCGACCTCGCGCTGGTGACGGGTCGCGGTGTAGCCGTCGGACTCCGCGGCGAATTCGGCGTTCTGCAGGTCGACGTACGCCGTCATCGCGTTCTCGGCGTAGCCGCGTGCGAGCTGGAACATCGAGTGGTTCAGCGCGTGGAAGCCCGCGAGCGTGATGAACTGGAAGCGGTAGCCCAGCTCGGCGAGCTCGGCCTGGAACGTGGCGATCTCGCCGTCCGAGAGCGCGGCCGCCCAGTTGAAGCTTGGCGAGCAGTTGTACGCGAGCATTTTGCCGGGGTGCTCTGCGTGGACCGCGCTCGCGAACTCGCGGGCCAGTTCGATGTCGGGCGTGCCCGTCTCGACCCACAGCAGATCCGCGTACGGCGCATACGCGAGGCCGCGGCTGACGACGGCGTCGATGCCGTTCCGCACTCGGTAGAAGCCCTCGCTCGAGCGTTCGCCCGTGAGGAAAGGGCGGTCGCGCTCGTCCACGTCGCTCGTGAGCAGGTCGGCCGCAAGCGCGTCTGTGCGGGCGATCTGGATCGTCGGAACGCCGGCGACGTCGGCCGCGAGACGCGCCGCGTTCAGCGTCCGGATGTGCTGGCTCGACGGCACGAGCACCTTGCCGCCGAGGTGCCCGCACTTCTTCTCGCTCGCGAGCTGATCCTCCCAGTGGATGCCCGCCGCGCCGGCCTGGATCATCCCGTGTGCGAGCTCGTAGGCGTTGAGGGATCCGCCGAAGCCCGCCTCCGCGTCGGCGACGATGGGCGCGAGCCAGTCGCGCGTGAGCGCACCCTCCGCCGACTCGAGCTGGTCCTGCCGCAGGAGCGCGTTGTTGATGCGGCGGACGACCGCGGGCACGGAGTTCGCCGGATACAGCGACTGGTCGGGATAGGTCTGGCCCGACAGATTGGCGTCGGCCGCGACCTGCCACCCGGACAGGTAGATCGCCGGCAGTCCGGCCCGGACCTGCTGCACCGCCTGGTTGCCCGTGAGGGCGCCGAGTGCCCGCACGTATTCACCCGTGGTGAGGCGCTCCCAGAGCGTCTCCGCACCACGGCGCGCGAGCGTCGGCTCTTCTCGAACGCTGCCGCGCAGGCGGACGACGTCCTCGGCCGTGTAGTCGCGACGAATGTCGTTCCATCGGGCGTCCGCGTCCCACTCGAGCTGCAGGTCGGCGGCCGTCTGCGTCTGCGTACCGGGACGGTGCGGGGTGGTGGTCATCGTCGATCTCCTCCGTTCGTGCGGCGAACCGCGGGTCGTGAGACCACGATGCGTGAAAGGTGGGCGCTCGAAGACAGAATGGTCGTGAGAACTTTCGCGAATCTTCTGCTGAGCAGACGCATGTGGCAGAATCTGCGGCATGACGACGCTCGACGACGAGACGGATGAGGCCGACGCGATCGCGGTGGGCCGACGGATCCGCGCGCTGCGCTCTGCGAAGAAGCTCACGCTCGCCCAGCTCGCCGAGGCGGTGGGGCGCGCACCGAGCCAGCTGTCGATGATCGAGAACGGGCACCGCGAGCCGCGCCTGTCGATGCTTCGCGCGATCGCGCGCGAGCTCGGTGTCACACCGGATGCGCTGCTCGCGCAGGACGAGCTGGATCCGCGCAGCGAACTGGAGATCGCGCTCGAACGCGAGATGCGCTCGCCGCGCCTGCGCGCCCTCGGGATCGAGCCGTTTCGGATCCCCAAGGGCATGCCGGACGAGGCAATCGCCGCGATGCTGCG
>DWXU01000124.1:0-3046 GCA_019119065.1 Candidatus Microbacterium pullistercoris
TCGACGATGTCGTCGACGAGGGCGGTCACGAGCCTGCCCATCCCGCCGCGGAGTCCCCGCACGGCTCCGCCCGGCGCGACCTGGCGGTCGGCGACGAGCGCGGCGACGCCTCCGGAGAGCGATCCGGCGCGTGTGACGGCCGCGTTGAGGCCGGGGGCGGCGATGTCGGGGTCGATATCGTCAGCTGTTGCCGAATAGACGCCCGTCGTCACGGGCGCCACGAGGCGGTCGCGCACCTTGGCGCCCATGCGCGATCCGACGAGCTCGCCGAGGGAGCGAGCGTGGCCGATCGTGAGCACCGGACGAATCCGATCGAGATACGCGCGCCAGACACCGCGCCAGCCGAGAACGCGACGCACGTCATCGGCGAAGGGGTTGGCGGGGATGCCGAGGATGCCGCCCACGGGAAGCGGTGCGGCGCCGACGCCCGGGACGCCCGCCACCCACGCGCCGCCCGCACCCGTGCCGGGGCTGACGACATCGTCCGCGAGCCCGAGGTCGGCCAGGAGCCGTTCGACATGGCCGCCGCGCGTGGCGAAGCTCTCGGCTCCCAGATCGAGCGTCAGCCCCGCGACACGCGCCGAGCGGATGGCGCCGCCAGGCGCGTCCGCGGCGTCGACGAGCGTGACGCCGATGCCGAGCTTCGCGATCTCGCGGGCCGCGACGAGGCCACCGATCCCCGCACCGATCACGACGACGCGAGTATCCTCGGCCCGTTCGTGCAGGTCGGCGAGGTCGTAGGCCTCGTCGCTCACAGCGCGTGCACCAGCTCGACGATGCGCGTCAGCACGGTCGGGTCGGTCTCGGGCGGAACGCCGTGACCGAGGTTCACGATGTGGCTGCGTGCGGCGCGACCCGCGGCGACGACCTCGCGCACGTGCTTCTCGAGCACGGGCCAGGGTGCCTGCAGCAGCGCGGGGTCGATGTTGCCCTGCAGCGTGATGTCCTGTCCGACGATGCGCGCCGCCTCGTCGAGTCCGAGCCGCCAGTCCACGCCGACGGCGTCGACGGATCCGTCGAGCGTCATGTCCGCGAGGATAGGGCCGGTGCCGACGCCGAAGTGGATCCGCGGCACCTGGGTGATCTCGGCGAGCGCTCGAGCCGAGTGGGGCGCGATGTAGCGGCGATAGTCCGCGGGCGAGAGCGAGCCGGCCCAGGAGTCGAACAGCTGGACGGCCGACGCGCCCGCCTCGACCTGCACCGAGAGGAAGGCGGCGGCTACCGTGCTGAGCCAGCCCGCGAGCCGGTCCCACGACCGCGGATCCGCGTGCATCATGGCGCGCGCCCGGAGGTGGTCCTTCGACGGGCCGCCCTCGATCAGGTAGGCGGCGAGCGTGAACGGCGCGCCCGCGAACCCGATCAGCGGAACCCCCTGCGGGTGCAGCTCGTCGGTCGTGATCCGCGCCGCCTCGCGGATCGGATCGGCGGAGGCGACGACCTCCTCCGCGGGGATGCTCGTGATCCGGTCGACGTCAGCCGCCGTACGCACCGGATCGGCGAACACCGGTCCGCGGCCCGGCACGATCTCGACGTCGATGCCCATCATCTTGAGCGGCACGACGATGTCGCTGAAGAAGATGGCCGCGTCGACGCCATGCCGACGGACCGGCTGCAGCGTGATCTCCGCGGCCATGTCGGGGGTGAGGCACGCGTCGAGCATCTCGGTGCCGACGCGAAGCTCGCGATACTCGGGGAGCGAACGACCCGCCTGGCGCATGAACCAGATGGGGGTCGTCTCGGGGCGCTCGCCGCGGAGCGCCCTCAGGAGCGGGGCATCGGTGAGAGACATGGCTCCATCTTCCCACCGTCGATTCGGGATCCCCCGAGAGCGCGGTCGCGTTGGCGGGCGGCGAGGCTTCGTTCCCTGGAACCATTCAGATCTTGTTTCGACGGCGTGTAGAATCGGAGGGTGCTTCTGTGTGTGTCCGCGAGTCACAAGACCGCTCCGTTCGAGCTCCTCGAACGACTGAGCGCTCACGCGGAACCGCTGAACCCCCTCATTGCCGCCGACGATCCCGCGATCGCAGGTTCGGTCGTGCTGTCGACGTGCAATCGATTCGAGGCGTATCTCGACGTCAGCGGCGGATCCGACGAGAGTCGCGCGACGGCGCTCGTCGCCGTACGCGACGCGCTCGCGAAGACCACCGGCATCGACAGCAGTGAACTGAACGGCAGCTACGAGGTCACGCAGGGCGCCAAGGTCGCCGAGCATCTCTTCGCCGTCGCTTCGGGGCTGGAGTCGGTCGTCGTCGGCGAGGGCGAGATCGGCGGGCAGGTGCGCCGCGCGCTCGGCGAGGCCCGCACGCAGGGAACGACGACCCGCGACCTCGAGCGTCTCTTCCAGCGCGCGACCGAGACGCAGAAAGCGGTGAAGAACAGCACGGCCCTGGGCCGCGCGGGCCGCTCGTTGGTGCGCCTCGCCCTCGATCTCGCCGATAGCCGCATCGCCGACTGGTCGACCATGCGCGTGCTGCTCGTGGGCACCGGCTCCTACGCGGCGGCCACGCTCGCCGCGCTGCGTGACCACGGCGTGCGCGACATCACGGTGTACTCGCCGTCGGGCCGCGAGCAGTTCGCGACCAAGCACGGCCTGAGCCAGACGTCGCACGCCGCGTTCCCGACCGCGGCGGCCACGAGCGACATCGTCATCACGTGCACGAGCCGCGAGGAGCCGGTGCTGACCGCCGCGACGCTCGCGGCCGGCGGCTTCGACGGATCCGCTTTCGTCATCGACCTCGGACTGCCGCGCAACGTGCACCCGGACGTCGGCGACGTGGCGGGCATCACGCTGCTCGACCTCGAGACGATCCGGCTGCACGCGCCGCTTGAGGAACTGCAGGCGACCGACGCCGCCCGCGAGATCGTGCGTGAGGCCGCTTCGAAGTTCGCCGGCGACCGACGTCGACAGGCCGCCCAACCCGCCGTCGTGGGTCTGCGCAAGCACGTCTTCGAGGTGCTTGAGCGCGAGCTGGAGCGCGGGAAGAACCGCGAGCACGCGGAGGACATCGCCGAGGCGCTGCGGCACTTCACCGGCATGCTGCTGCAC
>DWXU01000125.1:0-26379 GCA_019119065.1 Candidatus Microbacterium pullistercoris
GCACACGGCATGCAACGAGTGTCCGCCGCCGGCCGCCCAGCCGGGCACCACCGCGATGACGACCTTCGGCATGAAGCGGATGAGCCGCTGCACCTCGAGGATGTGCAGTCGGCCGGCGCGCGCCGGATCCGTGACGGCGGCCTCGTCCTCGGAGTACTTGTAGCCGTCGCGTCCGCGGATCCGCTGGTCGCCTCCCGAGCAGAATGCCCAGCCGCCGTCCTTCGGACTCGGGCCGTTGCCGGTCAGCAAGACGCAGCCGATCGCCGGATCCGTCCGAGCCGTCTCGAGTGCGTGATACAGCTCGTCGACGGTGCCGGGGCGGAACGCGTTGCGCACCTCCGGTCGGTTGAACGCGACGCGCGAGATTCGGCCATCTGTCGAGACGTGCGCCGTGATGTCGCGGTACGTCGCCGAGCCCGGCGCGGGGCGCCATTCGGCGGCATCGAACAGGTCGGAAACGTTGGCGGAGGTCACGAACCCAGCCTACGCCGCGCGGCGCAGACGTCCCCTGAAGAGCCTCGGCACAGGTGCTCGGCGCGGGCGCGAAAAGATTTTTCGGATCCGATGTATCAGAACCGACCGAGGGTGCTCTTTCTCGATAACGGCATCCCCTGGTCTCGCCCGGGGTGCTGCGGCCGCGGGGCGTCACCCGACGGCAGATGTCCGTGCGGAGAGGCGCGAAGCAGATGCACATCACTCGAGGGAACGCGGCATGACCGCGCTGGTCAGCGACGTTCGCGCCGACCAGGAGGCGGCCAAGCGCGCGCTCGACATCGTCGTCGCCCTGTGCGGGCTCACGATCGTCGCGTTCCTGCTGCCGATCATCGCGCTGGCGATCACCCTGGACTCTCCCGGTCCCGTCCTCTTTCGGCAACAACGACTCGGCCGCGACGGCCGGCCGTTCCGCATCGTCAAGTTCCGCTCGATGTTCCTCGACGCCGAGGACGAACTGGCCGCGCTGGTGAGCGCGAATCAGGCCGATGGGCCACTGTTCAAGCTCCATCGCGACCCCCGCGTCACCCGCGTCGGGCGATTCCTGCGCCGCTACTCGATCGATGAGCTGCCGCAGTTCTGGAACGTGCTCGTCGGCGACATGAGCGTCGTCGGGCCGCGGCCCCCGCTTCCCGTCGAGGCGCAGACCTATGACGGGATCGTCGTCCGGCGACTCGCCGTGAAGCCCGGCATCACGGGCCCCTGGCAGGTGAGCGGACGCAGCGACCTCTCCTGGGAGCAGAGCGTCCATCTCGACCTCCACTACGTCGACAACTGGTCGATCCAGACCGACGTGATCTATATCGCGCGCACCGTCGCCGTGATCGTCAGCCCGAAAGGAGCGTACTGATGTCCTCCACCCTCACGTCCCCTCACGCCCCCGGCATCACGCGCATCGACGGCGTCCCCGTCGCCGCCGTGACCCTCCGCGAGGCGACCGCCCGCATCCTCGAGATGTCCGCGACCGGCACGACCGACATCCTGGTCGGCGTCAACGCCCACGTCGTGAATCTCGCGCGGCACGACGAACGACTGCGCGCGTTCCTCAACACCACGACCTTCAACTACGCCGATGGGCAGTCCGTCGTCTGGGCTGCGCGCTCACTCGGCACGGTCCTTCCCGAGCGCGTCGCCACGACCGACCTCGCCCCCGCCGTCATCGACGGGGCCGCGCGTGAAGGCGCTCCCGTCTTCTTCCTCGGCGGCGCCCCCGGCATCGCCTCGGCTGCGGCGAACCGCATGCGCGAGCGCACCCCCGAGGTGGTGCTCGATGCCGCGCACGGCTTCTTCGACGCACGCGAGACCGACCGCGTGCTCGGCGAGATTCACGACCACGGCACGCGGATCCTCTTCGTCGGCCTCGGCGACCCGCTGCAGGAGCGGTGGATCGAGCGGCACCGCGCGTCACTGCCGCCGGTCGTGCTCACGTGCGGCGGCCTGTTCGACTGGCTCAGCGGCGCCCACCGTCGCGCGCCGAAGGTCATGCAGCAGGGCGGCCTCGAGTGGCTGTGGCGGCTCGCCATCGAGCCGCGCCGACTCGCGCACCGCTACCTCGTCGGCAACCCCGCGTTCGTCGCGGCCGTGATGCGCCAGCGCGCCGCTGGGCGCGTGTCCGGAGCGAAGCGCCGATTCGCATGAGCATCACGACCGTCGCCCCGCACCGCGCGATCGCCCGCGCGAGCATCGTCAGCTTCGCCGGATCCGCGGCGAACGCCGTGCTCGGCATCGTGCTCGTCATCGTGCTCGGGAGGCTCCTCGGCGACGCCGGAGCGGGGGTCGTGCTGCAGGCGATTGCGACGTTCGCCATCGCGCTCGGCGTCGCCCGGTGCGGCATGGATTCGGCGGCGCTCTGGATCCTGCCGCGCCTCGCCGAGCAGACGCCCGCCGCGCTCCGCCCGACGGCGATTCGTCTCGTGAGCGCATCCGGCGTCGCCGGGACGATCTGCGCGATCATCCTGACGACGAACCCGTTCGGGATCGGCGCCGTCTCCGATGCGGTCGCCCGGATCGCGTGGTTCCTCCCCGTCGTCGCGATGCTCGTCACCGCGCTCGCCTGCACACGCGCACTCGGCGGAGTCGTTCCCTACACGCTGGTGTGGAGCGTCGGCCTCCCCCTCGCGCGTCCGGTCGCGGTCGCGATCGCGGTGGCGGTGGGAGGCGGGCTGATGACCGTGGTGTTCGCCTGGGCTCTTCCCACGGTCGTGGGTCTCGTCGCGGCGATCGCGATTCTCACGTATCAACTCTCGCGACGTGCGACGGCGACACACGCCCCCTTCGTGTTCCGGGGGTCCGGCCTGAGCGCGCGCATCGGGCGCTACGCCGCGCCTCGCATCGTGTCCGAGTCGCTCTCGCAGCTGCTCGTCTGGCTCGATGTGCTCATCGTCGGCAGCATCGCCGGTCCCGCGGCGGCCGGCGTCTACGGGGCGGCGACCCGTATCGCGTCCGCAGGCTCACTCGTCGATCAAGCCATCCGCGTCGTGGTTGCCCCCGTGTTCAGCCGACTTCTGCACCGCGACGACCGCGCCGGGATCGCCCGCGTGTTCCGCGCCGCGACGACATGGCTCGTCCTCTTCAGCGCGCCGATCTACGTCCTGCTGGCCGTATTCGCGCCGGTCGCGCTCTCGATCGTCGGTCCGTCGTTCGTCTTCGGCGAGGTCGCGCTGGCGACGCTCGCGGTCGGATCCGTGGTCACCTTTCTCGCCGGGAACGTGCACTCCGTCCTACTGATGAGCGGTCGCAGCGGACTCGCCGCCGGCAACAAGGCGTTCGCGGTCGCGCTCGATGTCGCGTTGCTGTTCCTCCTCGTTCCCCACTGGGGAATCACAGGAGCGGCTGTCGCCTGGGCGGTCGCCTGCGCGGCCGACGCTCTCATCGCGACGATCGAGGTCCGCTACGTGCTCGGTCTGCGCCTGCCGCTCGCGGCTGGCCTGCGCGCGCTGGCAATCGCCACCGCGACGGTCGGCGTCGCCGCGGTGGCCGCGCGGCTGGTCTTCGGCGCGACGTGGCTCGGACTGGCGGTCGCGATCCTCGTCGGCGGCGGCGCGCTCGTCATCTGGGCGCGCGCCGCTGCGTCCGTTCTCGACCTCGACGCCTTCGTCTCACACGCGCGAATCGCGCCGCGCACGACAGGAGCATCCTCATGACCACTCGTCTTTCTCGCCGACGCGCATTGACCGCCGGCATCGCCGTCGTTGTCGTCGCGATCGGCGCGACCTCCGTCGCTCTGGCGACGCAATCAAGCCCCGTTGCCGAGGGGGACTCCCCTCTTCTCCCCGTCACGGCAACGGACGCTCCGGGCAGTGCGCCTGGAGCCGCGGAGAGCGTGACGCCCTCTCCCACCGCCCTGGCGTCGCCTCCGAGCGCGGCGCCAGGGCCCTCCCCCACGCCGGATCCGGACGAGACCGCCGAGCCCGAGGCTCCGCAGGCCACGCCGAGTCCCGGTCCCGCCCCGGACGAGCAGCCCAGCATCTTCGCTGCCCCCTTCGAGCCGATCGAGAAGATCGATCCGGGATCGGCCGCGGTGCTGATCGATGCGGCACTCACGGCGCCGAACAGCACGCATGTGGCGGCCACCGTCGATCTCGAACGCGCGTTCGCCGACATCGCGGCCGACGCGTTCCAGGAGGAGATCGAGTCGGAGTGGCTGGAGCTCGCGAGCTCCGGGTGGACGCTCTCCGGCGAGCGCCGGGTGACAGACCTGGAGATCACCGAACACGAGGGGAATGTCGCGACGGTCGTCGCCTGCATCGATTCGAGCGACGTCACGCTCGTCGACGCATCGGGCGACGCCGTCGGTTCCGACTCTGCCCGGGCACCGCGCGCGAGCCACATCTTCACGCTCGTCCGCGAAGACAGCGTATGGCGCGTGACGGACCGCACCTTCCCCGACGACCCGACCTGTTGACGAGAAGATGACCATGAACCTTCGCCCCCATTTCGGAGTGCTCGCCGCGGTCGGCGTGCTCGCCGCGATGCTTCCTGCGGCCACGACCGAACAGCTCCCGACGCCCGACGGCCTCACCGAGGCCACCGCCGCCGCCTCCTGCTGGGAGATCGCGCAGCTCACTCCCGACGCACCGAGCGACGTGTACTGGATCGCGACTCCCACGCTGGGGTCCGCAGAGCGGTTCTATTGCGACCAGGAGACCGACGGCGGCGGCTGGGCGCTCGTCGGTCGCGGCCGCGAGCGCTGGTCAGAGTCGATGCTGGGGTCAGGCACTCCGGCTCAGGTGAGCGATCACGTCTCGGGACCGGCGGCCTTCACCCCGCGACAGCTCGCCGCCGACGTGATCGACGGGCTCGCGGACGGCGGGCGGATCGACGACCTCGTCGACGGGATCCGGCTCACGCGCGCGACGAACCGCGAGGGCACCGCGTGGCAGGACGTCCGGTTCCACCTCGAGAGCCCCCGCGACGGCTGGACGTGGCAGTTCAACAACGACCAGCGCATCGATACCGCCTCCTTCGACGGGACCGTCATCTCCGGCGGCACCACCAGCAATTTCGGAACCGGGAACGGGATCGAGCGCGTGCGCACGATCACCGGAGCCGCCGAGGGGTGGGCGATGGGCTTCGGGTTCGGCCGCGACGTCACCGGATCGCCAGCGGCGACGAGTCATCTCTGGGCCAGTTCGGAGGGCGGTCGCTACGCGCGCCCGTTCACCCAGGTCTTCATCCGACCACGGATCCTCAGCGAAGACGTCTACGGCGCTCTTCCGGCAGGCGGTACGGAGGAGGCGACAGGCGTCAGCGTCGCGGAGAGCTTCGCGCTCCCGCAGCCGTGGGGCGTCGCCGGGCTCGGCGCGGGCCCGGCGTCGCGCGAAGGCAGCAACGAGGTCTCGGCGTTCACCGAGAGCGGCGACACCGTCTTCGTCGGTGGGAACTTCACGTCGGTCCAACGGTCGGCGGGCGGACAGGACGCCACCGACCAGGCCTACCTCGCGGCGTTCGAGCGCGACAGCGGCGAATGGAACTCGTCGTTCCGCCCCACGTTCGACAACCAGGTCAAGGCGCTCGCGACCCTTCCCGACGGACGAATCGCGGCGGGTGGATTCTTCTCCGAGGTCAATGGCGAGGAGCACCCCGGTCTCGTCGTCCTCGATGCGCAGACGGGCGAGGTCGACACCGCCTTCACGGGACGCCTCATCAACTACCTGTCGGGCGGCGTCCCCTCCGTGCGCACGCTCGATGCGCAGGATGGCTGGCTCTACGTCGCCGGCAGCTTCACGCACGCGACGTCGGACGGCGGCCCTCAGGCGTACACGCGCGGCGCGGCGCGATTCGACGCCGCCTCGGGCGCACCGGACTCCTGGAACCCCGAGTTCAACGGCACGGTCATGAGCATCGACGCGTCGGACCGCGGCGACCGCGTGTACGCCGCCGGGTTCTTCAGCCAGTCCAAGGGTCGCACCGCAGACAAGGCGGCCGCGATCTCGGCGACGGACGAATCACTCACCGAGTGGCCGGTCGTGTTCTCGAACCGCGACCAGGGACGACAGGGGTACCAGCAGGCGGTGCTCGAAGTCGGCGATCGCGTCTGGCTGGGCGGTGCCGAGCATTCGCTGATGAGCTACGACCGCGACACCTTCGAGATGCTCAGCGCGAACATCACCCTCCCCGGCGGAGACTTCCAGGCAATCGCCTCCGACGGTGCGGCCGTCTACGCCGGCTGCCACTGCTTCGGCACGAGCTACTCCGGCGCCACGAAGTGGCCGTCCATCGGTTCGGCGTGGACCGACGCTGAGGCGATCTACGCGAGTGGCGCGTGGAGCGCTGCCACCGGCGAACGATTGCCCTCCTTCAATGGCAACTTCGACACCCGCGCGGGCGCTGGCGCCTGGGCGCTGTTCGTCGACTCCGTCGGCACGCTCTGGCAGGGCGGCGACCTGCGCTACTCCACGCGTCGCGGATACGTGCGCCAATGGTCCGGCGGGTTCGTGCGACACCGCACGTCCGACGTGACGAGCCCCTCGACCCCGCAGGGCTTCCAGGTGCAGGCCACGGACGATGCCGTCGCGCTCAGCTGGAACGCGTCCACCGACGATCGCGGCGTCAGCGCCTATCAGGTGCTGCGCGCGAACCGCGTCGTCGCCACCGTCGAGGACACGCACGCCGAACTTGCCGCGGCGCCCGCCGACACCGTGTACGCGGTGCGCGCGGTCGACGAGGCCGGCAACCGTTCGGCGTCGACACCCCCCGTCACAGCAGCCGTGGATCCCGAGCCGGACCCCGAACCCGAACCCGAACCCGATCCCGATCCGGAGCCGGAGCCGGAGCCCGAACCCGCGGCATCGGCGCTCATCGCGCCGGGCGCGACCTGGGCATCCTTCTGGTCGAACGACGCGGTCGCGGATGGATGGAACACGACCGAGTTCGACGACTCCGGGTGGACGCTCGGCGCCGCGCCGATCGGGTGGGGAACGAGCGATATCGAAACGCAACTCGACCGCGCGCTCAGCCCGCGCCCCGTCACGAGCTACCACCGCGCGACGTTCGAGGTGCCCGATGGCACCGCGTCGGTGCAGCTCTCGGTCCGCTCCGACGACGGCGTCGTCGTCTACATCGACGGAGACGAGGTGCTGCGCGACAACATCGACGACGGCCCCGTCACCGGATCCACGCGCGCGAACCGAAGCGTGTCGACGTCGGCCGCACCCGACAACCTCGTCGAGCTCGACGTGCACGGTCTGACCGTCGGCTCACACACGGTCGCCGTCGAGGTGCATTCGAACTACCGATCGGCCGTCAGCCACAGCTTCGAGATGACGGTGATGGCATCATGACCCGCGTCACCCTGACCCGGCGGAACCGCGTGCACGAGCTGCGCGCCGAGCTCCGCGCGGCACAGAAGAGCGGCGCCGGCGTTCCCGCCTACACCCGATGGATCAACCGGCGCCTCGCCCGGAGCGTCGCCCCGTTCGCCGCTGCGTGGGGGGTCACCCCGAACGCCGTCACGTTCCTCAGCGCGGCGCTCACGGTCGCCGGCATCGCCGTGCTCGTGTTCGTCCCACTCAGCCTCGCTGTCGGCGTTGCCGCCGCGATCCTCCTGGCGGCCGGTTACGTCCTCGACTCGGCGGACGGGCAGGTCGCGCGCCTGACGAGATCCGCCGCACCGGCCGGCGAATGGCTCGATCACGTCGTCGATGCGTTCCGCACACCGCTGATCCACACGGGCGTCGCGATCGCGTACTACCTGCACCGCCCGGACGAGGTGTGGGTGATGGCCATCGCCCTCGCCTACGCGTTGCTGTCGTCCGGGCAGTTCATGAGCCAGATCCTCGCCGAGCAGCTCTCCGCGAGGCACGGCCGATCGATGGTCGAGGCGAGTGGGCGCGTCAAGTCGCTCGTCCTCCTCCCCGTCGATCCCGGGACGCTCTGCTGGGCGTTCGCACTCTGGGGAACCGAGGCCTTCGCACCGCTGTACGCGCTGCTGTTTGCCGCGAACCTCGTGCACACCGCGGCGTCACTGCGCCGGAAACATCGGCGACTCGTCTGACGAGAGCCGGAACCACCAAGAGGGGAGACGTCATGTCACACGTCGAATCAACCACCACCATCGGAATCGATCATCACCTTCGCGTCCTCGCGAGGCAGTGGCGCATCATCGTCGCCGTCACACTCCTCGGCATGGTCGTCGCGGGCGGGTTTCTGCTCGTCACGACCGACCGCATCACGGCGATGACGCAGGTGAATCTGTCGGTCATCACGACGGAGCCGTTCAGCCCCCAGCGCGCGGCGTCCGGACTGCTCGACGACGCCACCGAAGCCGCCATCGCGAGCTCGTATGTCGTCGCGCGTCGCACCGCGTCCGAGCTCGACGACGGCACGACCGCGGGCGCGCTCCACGAGGCGATCGACGTCACGATCTCCGAAGACGGCACGATCGCCCGCGTCTACGCCACCGCGGCAACACGGGAGGACGCCATCGCTCACGCGGACGCCGTGACGTCGACCTACCTCGGTTACCGCAGCGATGAGGCCGAACTGCGCCGCGATGCGATCGTCGCGAACCTCACGGAACGCGTCGACGCACTCAACGCCGATCTCGCCGAGGTCAATGAGTCGCTCGCCTCGGCGGGTTCCGCGCATCAGGAGGCGCAAGCCGCCAGCGACCGCGAACAGATCCTCGCGGAGCTCACCCAGATTCTGTCCGAACGCACGTCGCTCAGCAGCCTCGTGACGACGGGCGGAAGCGTCCTCACGAGCGCCGCGCAGAACCCCGTCACAGTGGCACCGTCGCGCAAGATCGCGGTCGCGACCGGGATCGGCGGGGGTCTCGCGCTGGGAATGCTCCTCGCGTTCGTCCGGGACCCGCGCGACCGTCGCCTGCGCACCGCCGCCGAGATCGCGCGCGCGACCGGCACACGGGTGCTCGCGCGCATGCAGAACCCCTCCGCACGTCCCCCGCTCTCCGATGCCGACGCCGAGAACCTCGCCGTGATTCGCGAACGCATCATCGCGAACCTCCCGGCAACTCGGCGGCTCCTCGTAATCGACGATGCGGACGTCGCGTGCGGGACCGCCGCCGAGCTGGTCGCCACACTCGCCGAGACCGGGAAACGCGCGCGCCTCGCCGACCCCGGGATGCCGGACGCTGCGCACCTCGATGGCGACGGAGTCGTGATCGTGACGCCGTACGCCACCTCGGACGGGCAAGCGGAGCTGCTGGCCGCCGTCCGGCAGGCAGACGCCGCGATTCTCGTCGCGCGGGAAGGGACGACGACGAGCACGACGACGCGCGCGGTGCTCGACGAGCTCCACCACGCTGGCGTCCGGTTCCTCGGGACCGTCGTCTATCGCCGCCTGCGCGGAGCACGCCGTCTCGTCACGGCGTCGACCGGGCGGCCCGTCCTTCGTCACCTGCGCCCCGAACTGCGAGTGCTCGCCGATGCTCGCTAGTTCCCCCCTCGCGATCGCGAGTCGGTCGCGATCCCACCCCCGCGACGCGCGCGGCGAACTGCCCCGGTGGCCCGTCACCGCGATGTTCGCGCCGTTTCCGCTGTGGTGGGCGAGCGGGGCCGCAGATATGGTCTGGATTCCGCTCGCGGGCGTCATGGTCGTTCTTCTGGCGCGCCGCGGCGACGTTCGCCTGCCGCGCGGATTCGGCGTCTGGCTGCTCTTTCTCGTGTTCGTAGCGATCTCGGTGATCGGAATCGACACCGGCGGTCGCCTCATCGGGTTCGTGTATCGCGCCGCTCAGTACGCAGCCGTCACCGTCGCGGTCATCTACGTGTTCAACGCCCGGCGGACGATCACGGCCGGGTGGATCCTCGGCCTCCTGACCGTCTTCTGGCTGTATGTCGTCGCCGGCGGATTGCTCGGCATCGTGGCACCGGAGTTCTCGTTCCGCACCCCACTCGCGTACATCCTCCCGGACGCGCTCCTGTCCAACGAGCTGATCGGCGAGATGGTCGTGCGCCGTACCACGCAGTGGAATCCCGATGCCTGGGCCGTGCTCGAACCACGGCCGTCCGCCCCGTTCCTCTACACCAACGGCTGGGGCCTCGCCTACTCGCTGCTGCTGCCGCTCGTGCTCGAGTACATGTCCCGGATGCGGCGCGACCTCCGCTTCGTCGGGCTGCTCGTCGCGCTGCCGATCTCGATCGTCCCCGCGGTGTTCACGCTGAATCGTGGCATGTTCCTCGGGCTCGCGGTGGCCGCGGTCACGGCCGTCGCGCGCGCCGCCATCGCCGGCCGACACCGCGCGCTCGTCGGCCTCGTCCTGGTGTGCGCAGCCGGGATGGCCGCCGCGGTCACCCTCAACGTCGCGGACCGCGTCCTCGGACGCGTCGAAACGAGCTCCTCGACCGAGGACCGTGCGCACCTGTACGAGGAGACCTTCGTCCGCACTCTGGGCTCGCCGCTGTTCGGCTTCGGCGCCCCGCGCCCGTCGTGGACGGAGGGGGCGCCGTCTGCTGGCACCCAGGGGCACGTGTGGATGGTCATGTTCTCCCACGGCTTCCCCGCCCTGGTCGTCTTCCTCGCCGCTCTCGCCTGGTTCGCGTGGAGAACCGCTCGCGCGGCACGCGGACGCATCTCGGCAATCCACATCGTCCAGGTCGTCCTGCTCGTCGAGGTCTTCTACTACGGCGCGCTCCCGACGGGATTCATGCTCGCCTTCCTCCCCGCCGCCGCGGTTCTGCCGCACGACACACAGTTAGAGAGGTCATCATGACCACGCACGTATCCGTCGTCATCCCGACCCGGGATCGGCCGCAGCTGCTGCGCCGCGCGATCTCCTCGGTCCTCGCCCAGTCCTCCGACGTGACCGTCGAGATCATCGTCGTCTTCGACGGATCTGCCGTGGAGTCCCTCGCCGATCTGGACGCCGGACGCCATCGCATCCGCACGCTGCCGAATAACCGCACGCGCGGCCTCGCCGGTGCGCGCAACACCGGGATCGCGGCCGCCTCGAACGACTATGTGGCCTTCTGCGACGACGATGACGAGTGGCTCCCCGGCAAGCTCGCCGCGCAGCTCCCCCTCCTCGACGACCCTCACGTGCCACTCGTCGCCACGGGGATTCGCGTGCTCACGACGCGTGGGGCGCACGACCGCCCGTCGCCGGCGCGCGCCACGCACGAGGATCTGCTGCGCTCCCGCATCACGGAGCTGCACCCCTCGTCGTTCCTGTTCCGCACGGCCGACGCCCGCGGACGACTCGGCGGAATCGACGAGGACCTCCCAGCGTCGTACGGGGAGGACTACGACCTGTTGTTGCGCGCCGCCCAGCTCGGCGACATCGTCGCCGTACCGGAGCCACTCACGCTGGTCCACTGGGATCGGTCGTCGTACTTCACCGACAGATGGCGCGGCGTGGCCGACGGCCTCGGCTACCTGCTCGACAAGCATGCCGGCTTCGCGACCGCCCCGGTCGGACGCGCGCGCATCGAAGGCCAGATCGCGTTCGCGCACGGTGCGCTCGGCGAACACCGCTCCGCCCGCACCTGGGCGGGACGCGCCCTTCGCGACGACTGGCGGCAGCTGCGTGCGTACCTCGCGCTGATCGTGAGCCTGCGGATCCTGTCGGGTCGCCGCGTCATCGCGGCACTCAATGCGCGCGGACGGGGCGTGTGACATGTCCCGCCTCTCCGTCCTCCTCCCCGTTCGGAACGCCCGCACGAGTATCGGCGACGCCGTGCGGTCGACTCTCGCCGATCTTCCGGACGATGCCGAACTCATCGTCGGCGACGATGCGTCGACCGACGGAACGCCGGAAGTCCTCGCGGGCATCGACGATCTGCGCCTGCGCGTCATCTCCTGTCCGGGCCGCGGGCTCTCCGCCGCGCTCAACACGCTCCTCGACGCCACCGACAGCGAGTTCGTCGCGCGCATGGACGCGGATGACATCGTGATCCGGGGCCGCTTTCACCGCCAGATGCGTGCACTGCGGACGGCCGACACGGTGTTCACGACGGTCGCCACGCAGCACGGCTCCGGCGTGCCGCGCCCCGCCTGGCCGGTCGGGATCGGCGCGGGCGAGTTCGGCTTCCATTTGCTGCTGACGAACCCGGTCGCTCACTCGACGATGGCGGCGCGGCGCGGCGCCATCGTCGACGCGGGAGGCTACCGTGCCGTGCCGAGCGAGGACTACGACCTGTGGCTGCGCATGCAGTCGCGCGGCGCCCGCATGCGGCGGCTCGCCACCCCGGGGCTGGTGTACCGCGTGCACGCGGATCAGGTCACAGCCGCGGACGGCTGGCGGATGTCGTCATGGCAGGACGACCGCACGCAGCAGGCCTTCGCCGAGCTCTCGGAGCGGCTGCTCGGAGTGCCCCAGATGCGCATCTCGTCGCTCGCCGTCGCCCCGTTGACCCGCGGAGCGAAGCTCGCGCGGATGGCGGACTTCGATCGTCACTTTCGATCGGCCGTCCGGCGCGTTCCTCTTCCCGCCCGCACCGCGCTCCTGCGTCGACTCGCGGCGCGCGCCGAGTGGCTGTGGCAGCGCACGGACGTGACCCCCGGCCTCATCGGAGCGGCGACGTGAACGAGACGCTCCGCGCCGACCGCGCCGCCAACCGCGGGTACGTCAAGAGCAGATTCGTCCTGCGCTGGTTCCGCTCGTGCCAGCGGTGGCGCGATCGCTCCGGGATCCTCGCCCGATGTGCGTATCTCGCCACGGCGGCGGGCTACAAGCTCGTGACGGAATGGATTCTCGGGATCGAGCTGCCGCCGTCCACGCGCATCGGCGCCGGCCTGCGCCTGCGTCACGGCATCGGCATCGTCGTGAACCCCGCCACCGTCATCGGTCGCGGCGTCATGCTGCGCCACGGCGTCACCCTCGGAAATCGCCGCACGGCCGACGACTGCCCCACTATCGAAGACGACGTCGAGCTCGGCGTCGGTGCGGTGGTCATCGGCGCCGTCACGATCGGGAAGGGCGCACGCATCGGACCACATGCGGTCGTGACGCGCGACATCCCCCCGGGAGCTGTGGTGTATTCGCCGCGGCCCGAGGTCCGTGAATATGCCGCCGTCCAGGGAGGCCGCTCGTGACCCGCATCGGATACGCCGCCGGTGCGTTCGACCTCTTCCACGTCGGCCACCTCAATCTCCTGCGGCACGCCAAGGCGCGCTGCGACGTGTTGATCGCGGGAGTCGTGAGCGACGAGATGCTCCTCGAGGTGAAGGGCACCGCCACCGTGATCCCCACCGCGGAGCGCGCCGAGATGGTGGGCGCCTGCCGGTACGTCGACGACGTGCACGTCGAGACCGTTCCCGACAAGCTCGACACGTGGCGTGAGGTGGGCTTCACTCACTTCTTCAAGGGGGACGACTGGCGCGGCACGCCGAAAGGTGTCGCGCTCGAGCGGCGCTTCGCCGAGGTCGGCGTGGAGATCGTGTACTTCCCCTACACGGCGCACACGTCGAGCACACGGCTGCGCTCGGCGCTCGACGCTCTCGCCGCGCCCCGAGAGGCGCTCGTCTAGAACCCGGTTCCGAACGCGGCGAAGGGCGTGACGAGGCCCGTCTCCTCCGTCGCCATGGCGAGCGCCTCAGCGGGTTCCAGTCGCGCGGCGAGGCCCTCGTGGAGAACGCCGAGGAGCTCGCAGGCGATGTCGTCGGCGACGATCACGGGCGAGGCGATCACGCTGCGCGATCCCGCGTGCAGCCACGCGCGCGTCATACCGACCGCCTCCTCCCCCCAGCGGACCGATGAGCGTCCGACCTCGCACGCCGACAGCACAACCGTTTCGGGTGCGCGCGGGATCTGGTCGATGTCGTAGCCGAACAGGGTGCCGTCCGCGAGCGTCAGGCCGGAGAGCATGGGCGCGTACGCGGCGTGCTCTCCGTGCGCGACGACGTGCAGCACATCCACGTCGTCTGCGAGGGCGGCGACGTCGGCGGTCCCCGCCCGGTCGCCGCTGAGCATCCGTACGGACGTGAGCCCGGATCCGGGCTCACGCTGCTCGGCCGCCGCCCGCCAGGCAGCCGCTCCGCGCTCTGCTTCCTCCGCACCGCGTGCCACGTCCGGTCCCACGGCGAAGCCGGGAACAGGATTCGCCGCGCGCTCCTCACGCGTCCGCGCGTGGAACCATCGGGACGCGGAACGCGAGACGGTGACCACTTTGCCGCGCAGCCCCGGGAGCATCATCCACGGCACGCGACGCAGCTCCCCGGGAGCCGTAATGACGACCCGCCGCGCGGCGCCCACCGCCGCAAGCGCGGGTTCGACGAGCATTCGCGAGATCTGACCGAGGCGCTCGTCGAGCGACGCACGCACGAGACGCGCGGCCGAGCCGCTCATCACGGCCGCGGCTTCGAGCTCCGTGTGAATGCCCTTCGTCGCGGCGCGGATCCGCTCCCACGGCAAGTCGACAATGACGGGCGCCGCCCGGCCGTTCACGGCGAGACAGGCGAGGCGGTTCGCGACGTAGACGAACGCGAGCATCGCCGTGTCGTCGTCGAGTTCCGAACGCACCTCGTCGAGGCTCGCACGGCGCGGCCCCACGGCTCCCGGCGTGTTCGTCCACTGCCTGTCCGCGATCCGATACCGCAACTCACGCACCCGCCTGTCGGCGAACCAGTCGGTTCCGGACAGCTCGCTACGCAGGACCCGCAGCTCGGTGAGGTCGGCGGCAAGCTCGGCGTCCGGCGGCGGGCGCACCGGCGTGACCTGCTGAGTGAAGTGTCGGGCGCGCTCGGACCACTCGAAGAGCGTGTCCGGCCGCCGCGAGCGAAGCGCGCCAGCGACCCCCTCCATCAGGACGCCGGAGGCGTGCATCGCGACAGAGGAGAGCATGTCGAGCGAGCCGAATGACGACTGCCACGCCGACAGCTCCGCGAGCCCCGCGGCTGCGTGCCGACGGGCGCCCGCGTCGTCTCCGCGCGCGGTCGCCCGCGCGGCATGAGCCTCGTGCGCGAGCAGCCGCACGTCGAGCGGGTCGTCGTGGCGGCGCGCGGGAAGTCGGGCCGGAGGTTGCCGCATCCGTGAACTCGCCGCGGCGGTTGCAAACGCGAGCGCGCGCGACTCGCTCGTGTAGCCGAAGCGTCGGAGAGCCCGACGCGCGCCGGGCGCCCGGTCATGCGCCGCCGCTCGAGTGCGCGCGTCGTCACCCGCCAGCGCGGCACGCAGGGCGACCGCGTCGGCGCGCGCCGCCCATGCCTCGCTGCCCAGCTTGCGGAAGCGCTTCGCGGCGGCGCGCGCCACGCGGCGAGCCTCACGGCGATCGTGGGTGAGGAGGGAGAAGGACAGCTGCAGTTCCGCCTCGGCGCGCGCCTGAGACATCCGCTCGGCGCCGAAAACCCGCGCGGCGTCACGGAGCACGCGTTCGGCTTCGATGGTGGCGCCGGCCTCGCGGAGAACCTCCGCCCGGTCCGCGTCGCAGACAGCTTGCGCCACGGCCGATGCCGCGGCGGCGACGGGCCGGGCCTCGGCCATGAGCCGCAACGACGCGACGATGTCGCCCGCGAGATGAAGCACGTAGCCGAGGTTGTGGGTGGCCTGAGCCTGTCCGAGCTCGTCGCCCGTGGCCTTGTAACAGGACGCGGCCGCCGCCAGGTCCTTCCGGGCGAGGTCGGTGTCGTGAACGCGCATCGCCACGACGCTCCGATTCAGCAGCACGTTCCCCAGCGGCTCGGGGTGATCCGCGAGTTTCTCGATGGCCTCGTCGAGCGCGGCGCGCGCCTCGTCGAGGCGTGCGGCATCCAGAAGCACGGCGCCGAACTGTCCGAGGACGATGCCGCGCGTCTCCGCCGTGAGCTCGCGCAGCGCCAATGCCTCGCGACACAGGGCTTCCGCCTCGGCAGCCGCACCGCGGCGCGCGACGACGTAGGCGAGCGACCCGCTGACGCGAGCGCGCGTGTCGTCGCTGCGCGCGCGCGCCAGCGCGAGACGGAAGGTGCGCTCAGCGCGCGCGAAGTGCAGGCGATTGCCCTCCTCGAGTCCGCGCGCGTGCAGCACCTCGGCCGTCAACGACGTGCGCTTCGCTTCGTGGTCGGACCGCGGAGCGCCCGTGGTCGGTGTCGTCACCTCCATCGTCATCGTCGTGACCCGTCGTGAGACGCAAGCGTTTCGAGAGCCGATCTCGCGGCCTTCCGTGCGCGGCTGATCCGCTGCGCGCGTTCCGCACGAGCGGCCACGTCTCCGAGCGCGGCGGCAACGAGTCCGGCAGCATACGGCGCCGCGAAGGAGGTGCCGCTCCACGCCGCGAAGCCGCCGCGGTAGTCGTCGGGGCCCAGCGTCGCGCGATGTCGGCCGTAGCGATCGTCGCACGACGCCGCCTGCCGGCCGCCGTCGAAGTCGGGCGTCGTGCTGACGACCGCCGCGCCCGGAGCGTATGTCGTCACCCACGGCCCGACGTTCGAGAACAGGGCGACCGAGTCGGACGACGGGTTGAGCGCGCCGACGGCGACGTGCAACGCCGCCTTGTCCTGCGCGATGCCGTTGTCCGCCCCCGGCCACGCCCACAGCGACGCGGGAAACGTCGGCCGATCGATCGCGTCGTTGCCCGCCGAGCACACCACCGTGCACCCCATCTCGCGCGCAGCGCGCAGCAAATCCGAGAGCGTCGTGGAATAGAGGCCGTCCTCCGGCGTCTCGTGGTAATAGCCGAGCGACAGCACGAGAACATCGATCGCAACGCCGTCATCGTGACCGTCGCGTTCGCGCTGCAGGAGCGTGACGACGTCGGCGACCGTCTGCAGCAGGTCTCCCTCGTCCACGGTCCCGAGCGCATTCGCGAGGCGGAGTGACAGCAGGTCGGCGTCAGGTGCGAGCTGGCGCACGATCCCGGCGATGAACGTGCCGTGTCCGGCTACCGGGTCGATCTCGCCGTCGAGCTGCCCGTAGAGGTCCGGGTACACCTCCGGATCCGCGTCGTCCGTGAGCCCGATGGGCCTGCCGTCGAGTTCGGCACGCCGCCGGACGATCTGCTCGGGAAGCCATTCGTGCACGCCGCACCCCGTGTCGAGGATCCCGACCACGGGACGTCGCCGGGCGCGCTTCGGCTCGCTGCCGCGGAGCGGCCCGGCGCCGAGTCGAGCGATCGGCTGCCGCGAGCCGCGGCCGGGCCGCAGATAGTCTTCGGCGCCGAAGGGGTTCGTGCGCGTGAAGGGATTCGTTCGGGTGAACGGGTTCGTCGCCGTGAAGGGGTTCAGGCCCACCGGATCGACCGAGAGCACGTGTTCGAGCCCCAGGAACGGGACCGCCCAGTGCGCGACGCCCGCTTCCTGCGCGAGTCGCCTCGTCCGCTGCAGCACCCGCCAGGCGTCGGGCGCACCGGGCACGATGGCGGCGTTCGGGTCGAGCGCCGTCATGATCCGCAGGCGCAGCACGCCCGCGCTTCCGAGCAGCCCCGGGGCGTCCGGGAGCAGCGGGGGCGGGGCGTCGCCGGGCGGGAGCGGGTCGCCGAGGAGGTTCTCGACCGACACGTCCCAGCCGAAGGCGCTCGCCGCGTCCGCTGTCAGTTCGAGCACCTCGGCGGCCTCGCCGGGCACATACGTCATCAACAGGGTGTCGGGGCGATACACCGTCGGGTAGGCCCGGATTCCGTCGATCGGATCGACCTCGGGGTCGAGCACCTTACCCGCCGGGATCGACCCCGACGCGCGATCTTGCCAGTCCCATCCCTTCGGTTCGGGGGTTTCATCGGACATGCGTGGTGCTCCTCCGCGTCACTGACTTCGTGTCGACGCGGGATCGCAGTCGATGGGGCTCTCCTGCAGCAGCTTCTTCAGCTTCGTCAGGCAGCGGCGCCGTGTGGGCCCGATACTGCCCACGGGCATATCCAGCTCCACGGCGAGGTTCTCGTAATCGGGCCGCACGGAGAACGCGACGACGCGCAACAGGCGCCGACAACGATCGTCGAGCGTATGCACGGCCCGCCACAGGTGCTGCTCCTCCTCGCGCACGACGATCTCCTCCTCGACGGAAGCAGCGGGCGGCAGCCTTCGTTCGAGGTCGTCCTCTGACACCGAGCGCCTGGCGCGCCCCGCCGCGCGCCACGCTTCGCGGCGCACCGTCGTGATGAGCCATCCCGCCACGGCGGCGGGATCCTCGATCATGTCGTGCTTGCGCACGAGAGCGAGCCACGTCGACTGCACGACGTCTTCGGCGACAGACGCCGAGACGGAGTATGAGCGCGCAATGTGCCACAGCACGGGAGTCATCTCGCGCACGAGTTCGTCCATCGCGCGCGCGTCACCGTCGCGCCATCGCGCAAACCAGTGCGCGGCATCGCCAGAAGTTGGTAATGCAGTCATCGATGTTCCTCGAACACCCTCGGGGAAGTTCAGGCTCTGGCCTCTGCCGCACTCAGGGTAGTTGCACGATCCGCCATGGATACGGGCCCTGACGCCATTTTCAGGGCCCCATCATCGGCTTATCCTAGCGATCGAATGCCCGCCCGTAAAGAGTCGGTCTGGCAATTACCTCAGAACTCGAACCACGGCGTGGCGACCCCGCGGATCCGGTCGGCGCCGCGCACCGCCATCCGCAGGTGGGCGCGGCCTCGGGCGACGCCGTCGAACGTGAAGCGCCCCGAGTTCGATACGTCGGCCTCCCACTCACGCTCGGCCTGCGCAAGGCGTGCCGCGACGACGGGCGGATCCGACCACCCGTCGACCCGGCACCTGCCCTCACGCGATGTCACACGCACGAGCACATTCGCGTGGCTGTCGCCGAATTGGAGGACGCTCTCATCCGCCGCCGCACGAACCGGGGCGCGCTCCGGGACCTCGAGCAGATCGAGCAACGCGAAATCTCGCGAAAGGTCGTCGACGGCAACTGCGGCGACCATGCGGTCGGCGAGGGTCACGGGAACGGGGTCCGAGAACTCCCACATCTCGCGGAGCGCATCGAGGAGGACTGCCTCGTCGTGTTCAGCCATGCGTCCGCACTCCTTGCTCGAGGCACCGCCACCTGCCACGCCGGGGGGTGTGCGCAGAGGCGTCAGTGCCGCTTACGGCAGATCGTATCAACTCGCGCCGGTGAACGGTGGCATCCGCACGAATCGCTTCCACGCGAGGCAGGATGGGGCCATGCCCCTGCCACCGCTGCCCCCTCTCGCCGATGTGATGCAGACGCTGCACGTCGTGGCCCTTCCCCTGACCACGCGCTTCCGCGGCGTCGGTCACCGCGAGGCCGCCGTGTTCGAGGGGCCCGAGGGCTGGGCCGAGTTCTCTCCGTTCGTCGAGTACGGCCCCGGTGAGGCCACGACCTGGCTGCGCGCCGCGATCGACTTCGCCTGGAACCCGCAACCGACGCCGCACCGTACCCACATCGGCGTCAACGCCACCGTTCCGGCGGTCACGGCCGCCCGGGTATCCGAGATCCTCGACCGTTACGGTCCGTGCCGCACGGCGAAGGTGAAGGTCGCCGAGTCGGGGCAGACGCTCGATGACGACATCGCGCGTGTCGCGGCCGTGCGCGACGCGCTCGGACCCGAGGGACGGATCCGCGTCGACGCGAATGCCGGCTGGAACCTCGACGAGGCCGAGCGTGCCCTGCACGCGCTCGCCGAGTTCGACCTCGAGTACGCCGAACAGCCGTGCGCGACCGTCGAGGAGCTCGCTGAGGTGCGTTGGCGGCTGCGGAAGTGGGACATCCCCATCGCCGCCGATGAATCGGTTCGCAAGGCGGAGGATCCGGTCGCCGTCGCCAGAGCGGGCGCCGCCGACATCGTCATCATCAAGGCCCAGCCGCTCGGGGGCGTGCGTGATGCCCTCGACATTGTCGAGCGGTCCGGGCTCCCCGCCGTCGTCTCGTCGGCGCTCGACACGAGTATTGGCCTCGCGCAGGGCGCGCACCTCGCCGCCGCGCTACCCGCACTCGAGCACGACTGCGGCCTCGGCACGGGGGCGCTCTTCGCCCGCGACGTCGTCTCCCCCGCGCTCGTCCCGACGGACGGACGGATCCGCGTCGAGCGCCTCGCCCCCTCCCCCGACGCGCTCGCGGAGACCGCGGCGACTCTCGAGCGGCGGGCGTGGTGGGAGTCGCGGATTCGCTCCTGCTACGCGCGGCTCTGAGCCGCGTTCGGGCGCTCGAGGAGCAGTTCGACGACCCCACTGAGTCTCCGCGTGCGCATCTCGGCCGCCGCGGCGGCGTCCATCTCCGAGACTGCGGCGCGCGTGGCCGCGTCCGTCCACACCGCGAGGATGATGACCGCCGCCGCGCGTGAATCCGCGCGCAGCGCGAGACCCTTCATCTCGACGATGTCGTCCATCAGCTGCACGACCTCCGCGAGAATCTCCTCCTCCTGTGCCCGATAGGCCACCGCGAATTCCGCATCACGCATGGCCTTGATGCTGATCTCGTGCATGAGCAGGGTCGAGTGCCGGTCATCGCCGACGACGTCGAGCGCTCGGATGATGACGCTCGCATCCGTCGCCTGCGGATCGAAGCGATCCGCGGCGGTGAGATCCGCGACGCGCACCCGCACTCCGGCGACGCGCTCGCGCGCGACCTCGCCCGCCAGCTCCAGGAACATCTCGTCTTTCGAGGCGAAGTTCGAGTAGAACGCCCCGCGCGTGAAGCCTGCTCGGTCGCAGATGCGCTCGACGGACGCCTCGCCGAGGCCGACCTCGGCGAACACCTCGGACGCCGCGGCGAGCAGGCGCGCGCGCGTGGCGGCGCGGCTACGCGTGGCGGGCTGCGGCGGATCCACGGAGAAACGTTCAGACACGACCATTACGATACACTTTCGTACTGGATACACTTCTGTATCGAGATCTCCGGAGGCCCCCACCCGTGTCCACCCTGCTCTCGTCCCTCGGACGCTGGTCCTTCCGCAACCCCTGGCGCGTTATCGGATCCTGGATCCTGCTGCTGCTCGTCGCCGGAGGCGCCGCCCTCGGGCTCGGCAAGGGCTTCGACGACTCGATCACGATCCCCGGCACCGAGGCACAGGACGGAATCGAGCAGCTCGAGCGCACCTTCCCGCAGGTGTCGGGCACGGCGGCACAGATCATCGTGGTCGCCGCCGACGGCGACAGCGTCGACGCGGCTTCCTATCGGGATCCCATCGAGACGGCGGTCGACGAGTTCAGCGAGTTCGAGACGATGTCCAATGCCACTTCACCGTACGACGAGGTCGTCGAGGGGCTCGTCTCAACCGACGAGACCGCCGCGATCGTGCAGCTCCAGCTCGAGGGGCAGACCACGACGATCTCGGACGAGGTCAAGGACGCGATCACCGAGCGCGTGCACGAGCTCGGCGACGAGTTGCCGGACGGATCGACGACGAAGCTCGGCGGCGACCTGTTCAGCACGGAGCTGCCGGCGATCAGCGCGACGGAAGCGGTCGGCGTGCTCATCGCGCTTCTCGTGCTGATCGTCACATTCCGCTCGTTCGTGATGGCCGGGCTTCCGCTGGTGACAGCGCTGATCGGCGTCGGCGTCTCGATGCTCGGCGTCGTCGCGGTCACGGCGTTCACGGAGGTTAGCTCGACCACGCCCCTGCTCGCGCTCATGCTCGGTCTGGCCGTCGGTATCGACTATGCGCTGTTCATTGCGGCCCGCCACCAGGACCAGGTGCGCGGGGGCATGGATCCCGAGGACGCGGCGGCGCGCGCGACGGGCACCGCGGGCAGCGCGGTCGTGTTCGCCGGCGTCACGGTGCTCATCGCCCTCGTCGGGCTCGGGTTCGCGGGGATCCCGTTCCTCACCGTCATGGGTATCGCCGCGGCCGTCGCCGTCGCGGTGGCCGTCGCGATCGCGGTGACGATGACACCGGCTCTGCTCCGCTTCGTCGGCCACCGCGCCGCTGGCCGACCGCGCAAGGAGCGCCCGCAGAAGGTGCGTCACGCCAGCTTCTCGCAGCGGTGGGTCAAGACGGTCACCGCACACCCGGTCGTCACCACGATCGCGGTCGTGGTCGGGCTCGGCGTCGTGGCGCTGCCGGCGACGCAGCTCGGCCTCGCCCTGCCGAACGCCGGGTCCCTCCCGCAGGACAGCGAGGCGCGCCAGGCGTACGACCTCACGGATCAGCACTTCGGCGAGGGTTTCAACGGCCCACTCATCCTCACCGGCTCCATCATCACGAGCACCGACCCTCTCGGCCTCATGGAGGATCTCGCGGACGAGGTCGAGCGTCTCGACGGGGTGAAGGAGGTCGCGCTCGCGACACCGAACGAGACGGCGGACACGGGGATCGTGCAGATCATCCCGGAGACCGGGCCGTCGGATCCGGCCACGAGCGAGCTCGTGCACGAACTGCGGGATCACCACGACGAGTGGCTCGACGAGTACGGCGTCGACCTGACCGTCACCGGTTTCACGGCGGTGGCGATCGATGTGTCGGCGAAGCTCGGGCAGGCTCTCCTCCCGTTCGGAATCTTCGTCGTCGGCCTGAGCGTCATCCTGCTGATGGTCGTGTTCCGCTCGATCTGGGTGCCGTTGAAGGCCGCCGTCGGGTACCTGCTGTCGATCGTCGCGGCATTCGGCGTCGTCGCGATGGTGTTCCAGTTCGGCTGGGGCGCCGATCTGCTGCACGTCACGAAGACGGGCCCGGTGATCGCCTTCATGCCGATCGTCGTGATGGGTGTGCTGTTCGGGCTCGCGATGGACTACGAGGTCTTCCTCGTCTCGCGCATGCGCGAGGACTACGTGCACGCGATCCGCCGCCGACCGGCGACGCGCGAGGTCGCCGTCGATGCCATCCGCACGGGCTATGCCGCATCGGCGCGTGTCGTGACGGCGGCCGCCGTGATCATGTTCGCCGTCTTCGCTGCGTTCGTCCCCGAGGGCGACATCAACATCAAACCGATCGCACTTGCGCTCGCCGTGGGCATCGCGGTCGATGCTTTCCTCGTGCGGATGACGCTCGTGCCCGCCGTCATGGCACTGCTCGGGAAGCACGCGTGGTGGATGCCGGCCTGGCTCTCGCGCCGCCTCCCGAGCCTCGACATCGAGGGCGAGGCCGTCGAGCGCGAAGACCGGCTGGCCGACTGGCCCGAGCCGGACTCGCGCTCCGTGCTCGCCGCCGAGGATGTCACGATCACCGCGGACGGCGAGGTCCTCGTACGGGACCTGCAGGCGCGCGTCGAGCCGGGCGACGCCCTCGTGATCACGGCGACGGATCCGCGTTCTTCCCGCGCCGCGCTGCTCGCGTTCGCCGGACGCATCACGACTGACGAAGACAGTCGACTGCGGGTGGCCGGTCATCTCCTGCCAGGACGCGCATCGTGGGTACGCGCCCACGTCGGCGTCGCGCTGCTCGACGACTCTCCGGATCCCGAATCGACTCTCGCCGAGGCGCTCTCCGGATCCGCGACGATCGTCGCCGTGAGCGGCCTCGACCGCGCCCCCGCGACCGCCCTCTCCGCCCTGAGCGCGGCCCGCGAGCGGTCCACCGGATCCCTCACCGTGATCGCAACCGCCGCCGATGCCGCCCGCGCCACTGACCTCCTCGACGACGCCGGTTGGTCCGGTGCGTCGGTTCTCGATGCCACGCCGCACGCCGCGGCCCGTCCCTCCGAGGTGATCGCATGACAACCTCCCTCGAACGCTCTAGCGCGAAGCGTCCCGTCACCTGGCTGACGGTCGCGGGCCTCGTCGCGCTGCCGGCCGTCATCGGCGGCGTGCTCGTCGCCGCGCTCGACGATCCGACCGGTCGCCTCGACAACATGACCGCCGCCATCGTGAACCTCGACGACGGCGTGGAGATCGACGGTCAGCTCACGCCGCTCGGCCGTCAGCTCGCGGCGGGGCTCGTCGAGGGCTCCGACGACGTCGACAGCAACATCGAGTGGGTCATCTCGAACGAACACGACGCGGCGGACGGCGTCGCCGACGGCACCTACCAGGCGATCGTGACGATCCCCGAGACGTTCAGCACCGCGGCGATGTCGTCCGCGAACGCGATTCAGGGCGAGGAGGACCCGTCGACCGCGACCATCGACGTCGACGCCTCCAGCGACGCGCTGATCTTCGACGAGGCGATCATGCAGCAGGTCTCCACGGTCGCCGCGGGCGAGATGAGTGCCATGCTCTCCGAGGCGACGCTCGAGAACGTCTTCGTCAGCTTCACGGACCTCGGCTCACAGCTGGGCGACGCGTCGGACGGGGCGACGCAGCTCGCCGACGGTGCGAGCGAAGCCCAGAACGGGGCCGAGGAGCTCTCGGGCGGAGCGGGCGAACTCGCGGACGGCGTCGGGGAGCTGGCCGGCGGGATCTCGCAGCTCGCAGGCGGGGCCGACGAAGCCTCGGCGGGCGCGAGCGAACTCGCGGACGGCACCGCTGCGCTGGCGGACGGCGCGGCCGGGGTGGCAGACGGCTCGAGCGCGCTCGCGGGAGGGGCGAGTCAGCTGCGCGATGGCCTCGGGCAGCTCGACGCCGGCGTCTCCCCGCTCGCGGAGGGCGCGACGCAGGTCGCTGGCGGCGTCGCTGCCGTGGACGCGGGACTGAACGGGTCCGGCGATGAGCCGGGTCTCGCGCAGGGTGCGGCCTCCATCGTGGCCGCACTCGGCGACATCTCGGGCGCGATGAACGGATCCGACGACCAGCCGGGCCTCGCGGACGGATCCGCTGAGGTGGCGGACGGCGCGGCCGAGCTCGCGACCGGGGCGCGACAGCTGTCGGACGGGGCGACGCAGGTCGCCGACGGCGCAGACGGACTCGCGACCGGGGCGAACGACCTCGCCGGCGGTGCCGGTCAGGTCGCCGACGGCGTCGACGGACTCGCGACCGGCGCAAACGACCTCGCGGACGCCGCGACGCAGGTCGCCGACGGCGCAGACGGACTGACTTCCGGCGCGAACGACCTCGCCGGCGGCGCGACGCAGGTCGCCGACGGCGTCGACGGACTCGCGACCGGGGCGAACGACCTCGCGGGCGGCGCTGGCCAGCTCACGGGTGGTCTGGCGGAACTCGCCGACTCCTGCGGTCAGGCGGGCGCCCGGCCGGAGTTCTGCGAGCAGCTCGGACAGCTCGTCGGATCCGCACAGGGCGTCGCCGACGGCACCGCCGGGCTGGCTGCAGGCGCCGAGGAACTCGCTCCGGGTGCGCGCAGCGTCGCGACGGGCGTGACCGAACTCTCGGCCGGCGCCGCCGAGCTCGCTCCGGGTGCGCGTCAGCTCGCGGACGGGGCAACGGAACTCTCAGACGGAGCCGCACAGCTCGCCCCCGGCGCACGCCAGGTCGCCGACGGAGCGACGGAGCTCTCAGACGGGGCCGCACAGCTCGCCCCCGGCGCACGCCAGGTCGCGGACGGCACGGCGGATCTCGCAAACGGGGCGGAACAGCTCGCCCCCGGCGCACGCCAGGTCGCGGACGGCACCGCGCGGCTCGGATCCGGCCTCACCGAGGTCACCGGCGGCGCCGCGCAGGTCGCCGACGGAACGTCTCAGCTCGCGGACGGCACCGCGCAGCTCACCCCCGGTGCCCAGCAGGTCGCGGGCGGTCTCTCGCAGGTCGCCGGCAACACGCCCGCGCTCGTGGACGGCGCGGCAGGCCTCGCGGCGGGAGCGGGCGACCTCAGCGGCGGCGCGGCGCAGCTCGCGGCCGGCGCGACCGAGGCCTCGGTCGGAACGTACTCTCTCGCGGACGGCATCGCCGCCCTCGGCGATGGCGCGCGCGAAGCCTCTTCCGGGGCCGGGGCGCTGGGCGAGGGCGCATCCGCGCTCTCGGAGGGCGCGGCGGATCTCGGCGACGGCATCGGACAGCTGGGCAGCGGGGTGAGCGAGCTCGGCGACGGTCTGGGCACCGCGGTCGACGAGCTGCCCTCCTTCACCGACCAGGAGGCGTCCGATGTCGCCGCGAACGTGCGCGAGCCGGTCATCTCGTCCGCGAGCGGCCTGTCGATGTTCGGCACGAGCGCGATCCCGCTGCTCGCCGCGATCGTGCTGTGGTTCGGTCGCCTGGCGACGTTCCTCGCCGTGCGGCCCGTGACCGCAGCCACGTTGACGTCGCGGCGCTCGTCGGTCGCCCTCGCGGCGCGTGGTTTCCTCCCCGGCGGCCTCATCGGCCTCGTCCAGGGTCTGCTCGTGGGAGCGATCCTCGTGTGGGTGGGCGACCACTCGACCGCGACGTCGTTCGCCCTCATCGGGATCTCCGCTCTCGTGGGCGTCGCCTTCAGTGCGGTGCACCAGGCGCTGGCGGCGGCCCTCGGCGGCGTCGGCCGCTGGATCGCGGCGATCGCCGGCGCGCTCGCCATCGCGGTCGGCATCGTCTCGACCGTGCCGGGCGTCCTCGTGGGCATCGCCAGGATCCTGCCGACCGCGCCCGCGCTCGAGGCGCTGCTCGCGCCGATCACCGGGTCTTCCGCGGGCGGCGCGATCGCCGCACTCGTGACGTGGGCGGCCGTGGCCTTCGCCGTCACGACCCTCGCCACAGCGACCCGGCGCACCACCACCCCGGTCGCCCTCGCCGCGGCCTGACCGCCCGCGGGGTGCCCTGCTCCGGTCGCGCAAAAGCACCTTCGTTCTTGAACGAAGGTGCTTTTGCGCGAC